>CAZLZQ010000067.1:0-8318 GCA_964564065.1 uncultured Arcobacteraceae bacterium
TTTATAATCCTGGAGCTTTCCACATACTATTTGTAATATTTTCATCTACAAGTTTGAGTTGTAATTTATAAGCTTTTATCCATTTTTTTGTAAGTTTTTGATATATTTTGTGATTCTTTTTATTGGGAATATACTCTTTTTCCCATGATACCAGTTTATTTGCACCATCCTCAATACTTTTAAAAATACCAACGCCAACGCCAACTGCAATAGCTCCACCTAATGCAGTAGCTTCTTTTACTTTGGGAACTAATATTCGACAGTTTGTTACATCTGCTAGTATCTGACACCATAATTCACCTTTACTCGCACCAGATGCAAATACTATCGTATCGATACTAATTCCTGTAAACTTTTTAATATTTTGTAAATTTATATTTGATACTATAGACGCATTTTCTTGCAAACTTCTAAACATACTATACTTTGTATATTTATTCGTATCCAATCCCAAATTTAGAAAACTAGGACTTGCATGATACCATTTTTTATACTTCATACTATCACTGAATATTGGTAATATATCATAAGAACCTACAGGTACTTTTGAAGCTTTTTGCTCTAATAAAGTATAAGTATCTATACCAAGGACTTTAGCCTCTTTTATATCATCTTGACAAAATATATCTCTAAACCACCTCATAACCAATCCACTAAAAAAAGTTATACCTTCTACTTGTGATAAACCTTTTACAACATGGGGATTAACTCTTATAGACATATCTTTTGGTGGTTTTACTTTTGATGGTATATTTACAATTTGCTGCCAAAAACTACCACCTAAAATAGCAACTTGGTTCTCTTTTACTATTCCCAATCCAGCTGAACCTAACTGTACATCACCTCCACCCATAATAACTTTTGTTTTCATAGATAATGTAGTTTGTTTTGAAGCATTTTTTGTAACAAAATTTACAAACTCACCGGTTTCAAAAGTTTTAGGAAAAATATCATCTTTTATACCTATTTTTGAAGCCATTGTAGGTAACCAATCTCTTTTTTCTAAAGAGTAAATTCCTGATGTACCACCATTACTAGGATCAGTTGCTATTACACCACTTAGTTTTGCCAATATCCAATCACTAATCATAGAGATATATGCAACTTTTTTATATATTTTAGGTCTATTATTTTTCACCCATAAAAGCCTTGGCAATGCACCTAATGCAAATGTTTGACCACTTCTCTTATAAAACTCTTTTTCTAATTTTGGATATTTTTCATTTAAATACTTTACCTCTTTGGATGCTCTTGAATCAACATTTGCAACACCCCAAAGCTCTTTTCTATCTTTATCATAAAGAACAATCCCTTCTCTCATACTAGATGCTGTCACACCTATGATATCATCACCAGTTAAACTTGCATCACTTAAAGCTTTTTTTATACATTTTATAACTAAAGACCAATTTTTTTCAAAATCAAAACTCATACTATTTGGAACATCTTTTTCCTCTATATGCTCCCACTCTATTTGACCTATACTTATTTGATCTCCTAAAGTATCAAATATAACTGCCCTTACACTTCCTGTTCCTGCATCTATTGTCATTAAATATTGTTTCATAGTATTTACCTTTTAATTTAAAGTTGATATAAAAAAACCTTGATATTGCTATCAAGGTTTTAAAATATTATTGAATTTAATTGTTGCCTATTCAGCATCTATTAAAGTTCTATAAAACTTTGTATAGTTTGTATCTTTTTCATCTCTAGCTTTCATAGCTGATCTTGGATGCTCAACTAACTGACCTGTAACCATATATGGAATTGAATATCCCCAATCAAGCTCTTTCTCTAAAGGAACAATTGATTCTTCAATAAACTTTAATACTGGCATCAACTTATACTTTGGATTTTTTAAGAACCCAATCATAAGTTCCATAGCACAATTTCCTGCACCACGTCCAAGTCCAGATATAGTTACATCTAAGAAACTTGTACCATACATCATAGATTCAATAGTATTTGCAAATGCTAGTTGAATATTATTGTGAGCATGAATACCTACTTGTTTACCATTTTCTCTAGCAATTCTTACATATTTTTTTGTTAATTCTTGTATCTGCTCTGGATAAAAAGATCCAAAAGTATCTGCAATATAAATAACATCTGCTTTTGACTTACTTAACATCTCTAATGCTTCATCTAGCTCTGTATCAAAACATTTTGCTACTGCCATAAGATTTATAGTTGTTTCATAACCTTTATCATGTGCCTCTTTAGCTAACTCTATTGCAGCTGGGATTTGATGAATATATGTAGCTATTCTTATCATATCAACTACTGATTCACTTTTTGGAAGTAACTCTTCATTTACAGTTCTACCAATATCAGACATAACTGCTATTTTTAAATTTGTATTATTATCTCCAACTATTCTTCTTAAATCTTCCTCTTTACAAAAGTTCCAAGCTCCAAAATCATCTTCACTCATAAGTGTTGGGGAATTGTTTTTACCAATTTCCATATAATCAATACCTGCATTTACACAAGTTTCATACACACCTTTTACAAAATCATCTGTAAAATGAAAGTTGTTTACCAACCCACCATCTCTAATTGTACAGTCAAAAACTTTTATATCTTCTCTTACTGTTAACATTGTTCCCTCTTTTTTAATCATTTATTTACCCTTATCTTAATTTTTTATTTATAATTTAACTTTTTTTAATAACTCTTGAAATGATACCTTAAAGGCACTCAATCCATCTTGAAGTAATATATTATATACTTTATTAATATCAATTTGATTACTTTTTAGATCTGCAAAAAATTCATCACATAAATTTTCATCTAAAATATCACTTTTTTCTTTTTTACCATTTTTTTGCCACTCTTCTATTGTTGATAATGGTGCTGTATTAATACTATGTGGATATATCAATGTATCTATATAATAACTAGGATCTAGATCATTACCTTTTACACCAGTACTTGCAAAAAGTGTTCTAATATTTGCATTTTCAAATTTTTCTATCTCATGATAACATTTAGTAGCATTTACAATACCTACTTTTGAAGTTTCTAAACCCTTATTTTTAAGTTCTTCATCTAAAAGTCTATCAAATCTACTTACAAAAATAGAAACTACACCTTTTGTATCTTTTCCACTTTTTTTAATTCCTGCATTTAAGGCTTTTGCAGATTCTATTGCTTGAGTAGGTGAAAATATCAATGTAGCATTTACATTTATACCCATAGAAGTCAAATGTTCCATTGCCCCATACCCTGAAGTTGTAGCTGGTATTTTTATCATCATATTGTTAAATCCAATTTGACTATATAATCTAGCACCCTCTTCTATTGTTCCCATCATATCATCACATAATGTTGGATCAACTTCTATAGATATAAAACCATCATTTGCATCTAAATCATGCATTGGCTTTAAAATCTCAGCAGCTCTTTTTATATCAAATAATGCTAACTCTTCATAAATATTTTTAGGATCATTTGCTTGTAACATATTTATCTGCTGAGTATATGCAGATGAATTAGAGATTGATTGTTGAAATATTGCGGGATTACTAGTAGCACCATGAACTATTTTATCTTCAACTATTGTTTGAAACTCACCCTCAAGAAAATCTCTTTCTATAAAATCACACCATATAGAATAGTCTATACTCTCTCTTAAACTCATATTTTATCCTACTTTATTTTTGTACATATTAGATCTTTTTCTACATTTCTTTTGAAATCTTTTAGAACAAATCCTTTGCACTCTTCATTTTTAGCATTATCTATAAAACTTATTGTATATTTAAAACCTTTTACGTTTATATCTTCTCTTAAAAATTGATGATTTGCATATACTTTTACTTTTGATATATTTTTATAGCCAAGTGTATCTAGTATTTTAATTACTTTTGATGATTGTCCATAAGAAACTAAAAAAAGCCATAGAACCCCTAATGCCCCTAATATAACCATATAAATAACTGTTTTTTTAGGTAGTTTTCTTACTTCGGTTGCCATATATATCCTTGAAATATAAAATTAAATTTAGCCATTTTACCATATTTTAGATATAATGCACTTTATGAAGAATGTACTAGTAATATTAGATGGTCAAATAGCCAAACAACTTATAAAAAGAATGGTAAGTTTAAATAATAATCTAAACCAATATGATATTGTTTATACTGATGATTCAATTCTACCTAAAAATATACCATCAAACTTTGTATTTTATAAATTTGATCCAACTAGTTATTCTAAACTTGCATTTTTATTAAATAAAGAGTTATATCAAGATGCACTTGTTGTATTAAATAACAAAGAAGATACGATAGCTACAATTGACAATATACGAACAAAATATAAAAATTTATATTTCACTGTATATGATAAATGGGATATTACAATTAAAAATGAAAATAATATCCAATACTATAGAGGTAATGATATATTATCAAATGGATTAGTTGAACAACTTCCAAATATACCAGTTTTTGCTCAAAATATTGGTCTAAAACAAGGTGAAATTATGGAGATCAAGATTCCATTTGGAAGCACCTATGCATATAGATATATTGGAAGTATTGGTCAAAAAGATTGGAAAATAGTTGCCTTATATAGAAATCAAAAACTTATAACTATCAAACCATCTTTAGTTTTAAAACCAAATGATGTAATAATAACAATAGGAAAACCAGACGTTCTAATCCAAGTTTATAATGCTATATCAAAATCACAAACACAATTTCCAATGCCTTTTGGAAAAAATATTTATATGTATATAGATATGTATATTCAAAATGAAAAAGAGATTTTAGATGCAATTGAAGATATAAAAATACTTCACCAAAGAATAAAAAATAAACTTTTTGTAGTAAAGATAACAAGACCTACTACAGTTGAACTTCTAAATAAAATTAAATTTATACTAGTAAATGTTTCCAATTTAGTGATTGAGATGGACTACCATAATCTTGGAATTCAAAGTATTTTAAAAACTGATAAAGTGAGATTTGATATAGGGTTAGTAGTTTTAACAAATAGTTTATTAAATTATAAAGAGGCTATACAAAATATAGTTTCATTGAAACTACCAATTTTTAAAGTAGGTAAAGAAAATATTTCATCTTTAAAAAGTTCGCTAATGCTTTTAAATGATAACAAACTATATGAGCAAATCTCACCAATGCTATTTGATATATCAAACCAATTAAAGATCACTCCAAAAGTCTTTGATCTCGATCCAATTGGAGATACTCAAAGAGATGACTTAATATCTCATTTAAATAATCTTGCAAAAATATTTACACAAAATATAACTGTAGTAAAAGAGAAAACAAACCCTATTAGAAGATTAAATAAAGAACAAAATATTTTACAAATTTTACCTCTTAAACAGGAGATGTTCAAAAAAAGAACTATAAAGTTTTTTAGTACTGATAGTGATCTATTATCATTTGATTCAAATAAATATAACCAAATTTTAATTCCAGTTATAGAGAGTTCAAACTAATAATTTAAACTCTTCTATAACTTTAAAATCAACCATAGCATTCATAACAGCTATTTTTTCACACTTTAATAACTCAGACAAAGATATATCAGCCTCTTTTATAAAACCATTTTTCAGTAATCTATCCCTAGTTGTTCCTAAAAGAAGTGGAGTTTTTGGTGTTATCCATATACCATCTTTATAGATCGAAATATTGGCAATACTTGTATCTGTAACTAAACCATTTTTTATGATAATAATATCATCACAATTTTCTTTTTTCTGATAAAGTTTATCTATATCTTTACGATTCAGTGCTTTATATAGATAGTTTATATCATCATCAAAAACTATTTTAAAACTCTTTGTAACCCTTTGCTTATAAGGTGTATATTCTATATCAAGTACTTCATCTTGAGTATAAATTACTTTACATTTTAAAAGTTTATTAGAGGGAGGGTAGATATACTCTCCTAAGTTTATATTTTTTCCTATAGTTCTTGAAATTCTTTTTTGATGATAATGTATATTGTAAATCTCTTCATCCTCACATCTTATAGTTTCAAAATATATTTCTTCTAGTTCTTGATTTTTTATCATGGAATATAAACCTTATCTAACATCTCATCATACTCACTTTGAACTTTACTATCAGAAGTGATACCACCACCACTTTTATATACAAAACTACCATCATCTTTTTTTTGAATAAATCTTATCATAACACTGCTATCTAAACTTTCACCATCAAAAACTCCAAAAATACCTGTAAAAAACTCTCTTTCATATTTCTCTATACTTTTTATTATCTCAACTGTCTTTTTTTTAGGAGTTCCAGTAATACTTCCAGCAGGTAGCAATGAAGTTAATATATCACCAATTTTATTTTGCCAACTATTTTCTAACTCACCTGATATTTTAGAACTTACTTGTAGTAACTTTTTTTTACCTGCATCAATTTTATCAATATATCTAAACTTTTCAACTCTTACTTTTGATGATACTATTGATAGATCATTTCTTAAAAGATCTACAACCATTGTATGCTCGGCTAACTCTTTTTTATCTTTTAAAATTTTCTGCTTAGCATTTTTAATACTTGCATCAATAGTCCCTTTCATTGGATATGTATATATCTTATTCTCTTTAATCTCTATAAATCTTTCAGGTGAAAAAGATACAAATTTATCATGATAATATAGCTTAAACCTTGCATTTGCAAATTTATATACATCTTTTAAACATATTTTAGTTTGTATCTTAGTTTGAGTAGTAAGATTTAATAAATATGTATTACCATCTAAAATATTTCTTTTTACCTTGTTAAATTTTTTTTTATATTTATCAAATTTTATGGGTTTGATATCAAAGTCGAAACTCTTAGATTGTTTTTTTAAACTATTATCTATCTCATACATTATACTAGAAGGAAGTTTACTAAGAGGTATCACCTCATAGTTTTGCAGATCAAAATCTATTATAAAAAAAAATGGCTCTTTTTTAGAGCCATAATTATTAAGTGTATCTTTTAAATTCAATTATTTATCTAATATCAACATCTTTAAACATGCCATTCTTATAGCGACACCATTTGCAACTTGTGTTAATACTTGACATCTTTTATCTTCTAGCATCTCATCACTTATATCAATATTTCTATTTACTGGACCAGGATGCATAAGTAGTATATCTTTTTTATTTAAAAGTTTTTTTGTTATACAATATCTCTTTGCATAATCTCTTTTTGTTTTCTCTAACTCTTCTGGTAAAAGAGTTTCATCATGTCTTTCATGTTGAACTCTTAAACTCATAATAATATCTATATCTTTTATAGCTTTTTTTAAATTTGTTGTAGATTTAAACTTTGATTTTGTTTTAAATATTTTTGGAGAAACTAAAATTGGCTTTAATCCAAACCTAGGTAAAAGTTCTAAGTTTGATGATGCAACTCTAGAATTTGATATATCACCAACTATTGCAATTTTTTTATTTTTTACACCTTTTGGAAAATACTCAACAATTGTAAATAGATCAAGCAATGCTTGTGTAGGGTGTGCATTTTTTCCATCTCCTGCATTTAATATAGGACAATTAACATGGGAAGTTAAACTTTGTGGTAATCCACAATCACTATGTCGGATAATTATAGCATCAGGTTTCATTGCATTTAAGTTGGCAACTGTATCTTCTACTGTTTCCCCTTTTTTTGTAGAACTTGTTTGTACTTCAAGATTTACAACTGAAGCACCTAGTCTTTTTGCTGCTATTTCAAAACTACTTCGTGTTCGTGTAGAGTTTTCAAAAAATAATGTTACTATTAACTTGCCTTCTAGCAAACTATTAGATTGTAAATCTTTAAATAATCTTGCATCTTTAAATAGTTTTTTTATATCTTTATTTGTAAAGTCTTCTGTTGTGATTAGATGATTACTCATATACATCCCTTTGATATTATTTATAATATATTATAGCATATCTTTATAAATCATTACTTCCATTTAAAATAAAATTATCATCTTAAAATTAATCATATACCGAATCCATATCTAAATCATCTAGCTCTATCTCTGGTAACTTTTTAAGAGATTCTTTATTTACTTCAGCACCCTTATAGTCATAATTCCAGTGTTGATAAAATATTTGTTCTTTTGCATATTTTTGCTCTTTTTGCATCTCAATTTTAAGTTGCTTCTGTATTCTATCCTCTTTTGAAGTATTTGAATCTACTGCAAACAGTGTTGATGTAATAAGTATCATAAAGATCAATATACTTTTCATAAGTATCCTTTTAATTATATTTATTAGATGATACTATAATATTTATAAGTAAATGATAATTTAGTTAATAAAAAGTATAAAGTTT
>CAZLZQ010000068.1:0-8200 GCA_964564065.1 uncultured Arcobacteraceae bacterium
AAAAATATACATAAAAAAAGCCTCACTATAAATAGTGAGGCTTTTATTTATAAAAAAAAGAGGTATTAACCGTTTCTTTTCTTCATAATCTCTTCTGCAACATTTTTTGGAACTTCCATATATTGATCAAAGATCATAGAATATGTAGCTCTACCTTGTGACATAGATCTTAAGTCTGTAGAATAACCAAACATTTCAGCTAATGGCACAAGAGCAACTACAAGTTTAACACCAGCTCTATCATCCATAGATTGAACTAACCCTCTTCTTTTATTACAATCACCAATAACATCACCCATATAATCTTCAGGTGTTTCAATCTCTACTCTCATCATAGGCTCAAGAATACAAGCTTGCGCTTCACCTTGTCTACAACCAGCTTTAAATCCCATAGAAGCAGCAAGTTTAAATGCCATTTCAGATGAATCTACATCATGGTAAGAACCATCATATACTGTTACTCTAATATCTACTAGAGGATAACCAGCTAAGATACCGCCTATCATTGTTTCTCTACAACCTTTTTCAACAGCTGGAATATATTCTTTTGGAATAGATCCACCTTTGATTTCAGAGATAAATTCAAAACCTTCTTCATTAGTTTCTTCAGCACTCATAGGCTCAATTTTTAAGTAAACATGACCATATTGACCTTTACCACCAGATTGTTTAGCATATTTATACTCTTGTTTTACAGGATTTTTAATAGTTTCTCTATAAGCAACTTGAGGTGCTCCAACTTCTGCTTCAACTGCGAATTCTCTTTTCATTCTATCAACAAGAATTTCAAGGTGTAACTCACCCATTCCTGAAATAATAGTTTGACCAGATTCTTCATCTGTTTCAACTCTAAAAGATGGATCTTCAGAAGCTAGTTTACCTAAAGCAATACCCATTTTTTCTTGATCTGCTTTTGTTTTTGGTTCAACAGCAACAGAGATAACTGGTTCTGGGAAATCCATTCTTTCAAGTACAACTGGATCTTCCATATCAGCTAGCGTATCACCAGTAATTGTTGTTTTAAGACCAACAACAGCACCAATTTCACCTGCATAAAGTTCAGATACTTCTTCTCTTTTAATAGCATGCATTTTAAGAAGTCTACCAATTCTTTCTTTTTTCATTTTTGTTGAATTCATTACATATGTACCAGATTTTAATACACCTCTGTATATTCTTGTAAATGTAAGTTGACCAACAAATGGATCTGTCATAATTTTAAATGCAAGTCCAGCTACTTTTCCATCATCTGTTGATTCTACAACAACTTCTTCACCATCTTGAGTCTCACCTTTAATATCTTCAACTTCTAGTGGAGATGGTAAATACATAGCAACAGCATCAAGTAAAGTTTGTACACCTTTATTTTTAAATGCAGTTCCACATGTCATTGGAGTAATAGTCATATTTAAACAACCTTTTTTAAGACCCATAACGATTTCATCTTCTGTTAATTCACCCTCTTCAAGGTATTTTTCCATTAAATCATCATCTGCTTCTGCTGCTGCTTCAACCATTTGTTCTCTATAAGTTTCTGCTTGATCTTGTAAATCTTCAGGAATATCTTCAACATGGTAGTTAGAACCCATCTCTGCATCTTGATCCCAAACGATAGCTTTCATTTTAACTAAATCTACAACACCTTGGAAGTTTTCTTCTGCACCAATAGGTATTTGAATAGGGATAGCATTTGATTTTAATCTTTCATTAACTTGTGCTTCAACATTAAAGAAATCAGCACCAGTTCTATCCATTTTATTAACAAAAATCATTCTTGGAACTCTATATTTATTAGCTTGTCTCCATACAGTTTCAGATTGAGGTTGAACTCCACCAACTGAACAGAATACTGCAACTGCACCATCAAGAACTCTCATAGATCTCTCAACTTCAATAGTAAAATCAACATGGCCCGGAGTATCAATAATATTGATCATTAACTCTTCACCAGTTTTAGGGTGATTCCAGTTACAAGTTGTAGCAGCAGAAGTAATAGTAATACCTCTTTCTTGCTCTTGTTCCATCCAATCCATTGTTGCAGCACCATCATGTACTTCACCAATTTTATGCTCAACACCTGTATAAAATAAAATTCTCTCTGTTGTAGTTGTTTTTCCTGCATCAATATGTGCAGCAATACCAATATTTCTTAATCTTCCAAGGGGAGTTTTTCTTGCCATTTGTGATTTCCTTTTTATATATTTTAATAAAATTTTCGCAATTCTATCTAAAAATGACTTAATTGTTTATGATAGTTACATATAGCTTAACACATATTCTATTTTAAATATCTAGTTTTTGTACCATTATCTCATAATTTTTTTTGTTATGATAACTTAACTTTTTTACCACCATTTAACAAATGTACAGATTCCTTACATTTCAATGTAAATTTACTTAGATTTGTATGATATAATAAAAGTTACATTTATGATACAAGGAAGATAATGGATAATAATTTTATATTTAAACCAAGTAATTATAATATACTTATTGTAGAAGATTCAAAATCAATTAATAAAATATTAAATACATCTTTTTCAAAAAAAGGTTATAATTGTTTTAGTTCATTAACCTTAAAAGGTGCAAAAACTATTTTAAATGAAACAAAAATTGATTATATAATGTTAGATGTAAACTTACCTGATGGTAGTGGATATGAACTTATAACTTCTCTTTCAAATAGTAGTGAAAAGATATTTGTACTAACACATGAAACAGATAAACAATTTAGAGAGGTAGCATACCAAAAAGGTATTATTGATTTTATAGAAAAAGATAAAGCTTTTTTTAATAAGATTTCTCAAATACCTAAATCAATTGAACAATTAGAAAAAAATAGATTAAAAACAATCCTTATCATTGATGATTCATTCGTTGTTCAAGAGCAACTTAAAGATATTTTTGTAAATAGAAACTATAATGTAACAGCAGTTTTTGATACCAAAAATGCATTAGAATTTATGGAAAATAATAAAACTGATCTTATATTATTGGATGTAGAATTAAAAGATGAAAATGGAATAGAGTTTTTACAAAAAAATAAAATTAATATTATTGACAAAAAAAGAATACCTGTTCTTATTGTATCTGGTATTGTTGATTCAACAATTACAAGAAATGCACTTAAAACAGGTGCAAAAGATGTTGTAAAAAAACCTTATGTTATAGAAGAAATCATTTCAAAAGTTGATTTATGGATTGACTACAAAAGAAAAGATGATGAGATCAAGGCAACTGAACAGTTACTTCAAGAGTATAAAAATACAGTTGATAGAAGTTCAATTGTTTCAAAAACAAATAAAAAAGGGATTATCACATATGTTAACGAAAAGTTTTGTGAAATTTCAGGTTATACAGAAGATGAACTAATAGGAAAACCTCATAATATATTAAGACATCCAGATATGAAAAAAGAAACATTTGAAGAGTTATGGCATACTATTAGTGTTCTAAAAAAGCCATGGTTTGGACAAGTAAAAAACAGAAAAAAAGATGGTACTGCATATTGGGTAGATACTGTTATAAATACAATTGTAGATGATAATGATGAGATTATAGAATATATTGCAATTAGAATTGATATCACAAATATGATTAGTCCTAAAAAAGCACTACTTGATAAAGTCATAAATGCTAAAGCTCCTTTTCTGATGATTTGCAAAATAGCAGATTGGGATATCTTAAAAGAGTTTTATGGAGAAAAAATAACTAATGAAATAGAAGATAAATTTGAAAAAGTAATTTTAAAACATTTACCTTCAGATTGTATTTTCGAAAAAGCATATAAATTAACTAACGGTACATTTGGATTTTTTAAAGACTTTGTCAATTATGATGATAAATTAGCAAATAATATTGAAAAAAGATTAAAAGAATTTCAAACAAATGTTGGAAAAAGTATCATAGATTTTGGTATTGGTAAATTTAATATAAATATAATTATAAGTTTTGCTCTAGAAAAAGAATATCTATTTGAATCAGTTGAGCTAGGATTAGATAAAGCAATCAACAAAAAAGAAAATATTATTTTTTCAAATGGTATTGCAAAAAGAACTAAAACTAAAGCAAAAAATAATTTAAAAACTATAGATATGATCAAATGTGCAGTTGAAAATGGAAATATTGTATCTTATTTTCAACCAATCATTGATAACAAAAATCAAGAGATTGTAAAATATGAATCATTAGTTAGATTAATAAATAAAGATGGTTCTATAATATCCCCATATTTTTTCATAGATATGTCTAAAAGATGTGGATACTATAGTCAGATCACAAAAATAGTTATAGACAATACATTTAATGCGCTTAAAGATACAGATAAACAGATAAGTTTAAACCTATCATCACTTGATATTGAAAATGTAGAGATACGAAATAAACTAATCAATCTAATATCTATTCCAGAAAACTATGGTCGTATTATGTTTGAACTACTTGAAGATGAAGTTATACATGATTTTAAACAGATTAAAGATTTTATAGATTTTGCAAAAGTCATAGGTGGTGTAACAATTGCAATTGATGATTTTGGTGCTGGATACTCTAACTTTGAAAGAATTTTAGACTTTAAACCTGATATATTAAAAATTGATGGTAGCCTTATCAAAAATATTGTTACAGATCAATTTTCTCTAAATGTTGTTGAAACTATAGTTACATTTACTAAAAAACAAAATATAAAAATTACAGCAGAATTTGTAGAAAATGAAGAGATTTTTAATATATTAAGAGATTTAGATATTGATTTTTCTCAAGGATACTATTTTGCGAAACCAAGCCCTATAGGTAAATAATAAAAAAGGGAGGTGAATTAACACCTCCCTTTTTAAAAAATCTAAATATTTAGATTCTATTAGATTACCATCTGTAATGAGCAAAAGCTTTATTAGCTTCAGCCATTTTATGCATATCTTCTTTTTTCTTGAAAGTATTTCCTCTTTCAGATGCAGCTTCAAATAACTCATTAGCCATTCTCTCTACTGCTGTTCTTTCATTTCTTTTTCTAGAAACTTCAACTAGCCATCTTAAAGCCAATGTTTGTCTTCTTACTGGTCTAACTTCAACAGGAACTTGATAAGTTGCTCCACCTACTCTTCTAGATTTTACTTCTAAAAGTGGTTTAACATTTTCAACAGCTCTTTCAAAAATATCGTAACCAGCTTCTTCACCTCTTGCATCAAGGTTAGCTACTGCTCCGTACATAATTTTTTGTGCTACTGATTTTCTACCATCTAGCATAATTGCATTAACAAATTTTGTGATCAATTTACTATTGTAAATAGGATCAGCCATTACTTCTCTAACGGGTGCTTTTCTTCTTCTCATTATCTAATCCTTTTACTTATTTCTTTGGTTTCTTAGTACCATACTTAGATCTTGCAACAGTTCTGTTTGCAACACCAGCAGTATCTAAAGCACCACGAACGATATGATATTTAACACCAGGTAAATCTTTAATTCTACCCCCTCTTACTAGAACAATACTATGTTCTTGAAGGTTATGACCCTCTCCACCAATGTATGAGATAACCTCAAAACCAGTAGTTAATCTAACTTTTGCAACTTTTCTTAAAGCCGAGTTAGGTTTCTTTGGTGTTGTTGTATATACTCTTGTACATACTCCTCTTCTTTGTGGACATTTTTCTAAAGCTGGAGATTTTGATTTCTCAATAACTCTTTTTCGCTCTTTTCTAATCAATTGATTAATTGTAGGCATTGTATTCCTTTATATAATTTGGTTTGAACATACATAAAATGTAGTTCACGCTTCTCTGTGTTAAACTAACTATAATGAGTTAATTTAGATACTACCTAATCTCGAAAGGATATATTATTCCGAAAAAAGTAGCTGATTATAGTTAAATTTTACTTAAAGTTATATGAGCTAAATTTATTCAAATAATGAAGTTTGTAAATAATCAGTTTTTGTAAACTTTGAGATACACTCTTTAGTATCATTTGAAACTTTATTTACTAAAGTTGAAACCTCATCTATAGTAATATTTTCATTTGGATATAAGGTAAATAATTTATTTAATATTTCAGGTGTTGATTCTTTATTTAACCATAGTTTATAATCTTTTTTATCTAAAATCATAGGCATACGATCATGTATATTAGCAACAATATCATTTGGCTCAGTTGTAATTAATGCGACCGATAATAAAACTTTTTTACTCTCATTATCATACCATTCATCATACAACCCTGCACAACCGAAATAATTTGATTTTGATGGCTTTATAAAATAAGGTACTTTTTTATCTTCAACCATTTTCCACTCATACCAACCATTTATAGCTATTAGACATCTTTTGGATTTAAAAGATTCTCTAAAACTTTTTTTTTCAAATAATGTTTCACATCGTGCATTTATATTTATATTCTTTTTATCTTTTGACCAAGATGGTACAAGTCCAAAATGAGCATAAGTATAAACCTGAGTATCTAACAATATTGGAATAGATGTAGTTGGTGGTATATTATATTTTGGTACTATATTTCCAACATTATTTTTAATATAACTATAAATCTCTTTTATATCTTTTCTAAAAATATTATCATCATATATTACCAATCTTCCTGGCATATCAATTGGCTCTTTTCATCTGTCTTTTTAATTTTGCATTTAAATGAATCTTATTCTCATTTTTTATAGTATCACTAAATTGTCTTAAAAATTTAGGTAGTTTTCGACCATCAACTTTCAAAATATCTTTTACTAAAATATCAGCAATATCTTGCTCTTTTTTACCTTGCTTTTTATTCATATAATCAAATAAAAATTTAGCTAATCTATCTAAAGATATTTGCCATGTAGAATGTGTTTGTTCATATATCCAAGTAGAAAAGTCAAAAAAAGTTTTATATACACTTTTATTTTCTACTAAATATTTAAATGTATTTGTAAAATTTCCACTATTGTAAACCAAATCCCAATATCGAGAAAACCTCTTCATCTCTTGCATTTTACTAAATGGTATTAAATCATTTGATAATATATCATAAGGTGGAATATCACTATATATCATACCAAATATTTCATCATGTCTATTTAGTGTTGTACCTGATAATTTTTTTAGAACACCTACTTGAACCTCACTATTACTTAAACTACAAAGATAATCTAGATTTTCACCAAAACTATCAATAGATTCTCCAGGTAGCCCAATAATAAGATCAAGATGGATATGAGCATTTGTTTCATTTTCTAAAAATGCAATATTTTCTTTAATCTTTGGAATATTTAGGTTTCTTTTTATATTTTTTGCAATATCTTTTTTTAACGTTTGTATTCCAATCTCTAATTGTAAAGATCCTTTAGGAAATAGCTTAATTTTTTCTCTTAGTTTTTGTGGAAAATGATCGGGTATAACTTCAAAATGGGTAGTATAAGTTTCATCTTTTGATAAAAAGAAATCAATAAGCTTCGTAGCCATATCTATATTTAGATTAAATGTTCTATCAATAAACTTATAATTCCGCACACCTTTATTCCATAAATCTTCAAAATTATTTAATAGTTCATCTATATCAAAGTTTCTTACTTGTTTATCTATAGATGATAAACAAAACTCACAAGAAAAGGGACAACCTCTTGATGCTTCAACATAAATATACCTATTATCAATATCATTTTGAGTATAGTATTCATACGGTAACTTTATAGATTCTAAATCTAAAATATCAGGAGGAAATATTTTTTTTGTTATATCATTTTTTTTAAGTATATCTTTGCATAGATTATAAAACTGATTTTCACCCTCACCTTGTATAATATAATCTGCTTTAGATAAATCAACACGAAAAGGTGTATAACTCACCTCTGGACCACCTAAAACTATTATAGTTTTAGGGGTAACTTTTTTTATAATTTCTATCAATTCATAAACATCTGAAACATTCCAAATATATACACCTATGCCTATTATTTTTGGTTCAAACGATAAAATTTTTTCTGCAATATCTTGCATTCTTTCATTTATCACATATTCTTTTATAGTTGCTTTAGTTTGTAACTCTTTTAAATTTGCATATAGATATCTAAGTCCTATACTACTATGAGAATATCGTCCATTTAGTGTTGTTAAAATTATTTCTGACACAGTTTCCCTTAAATTATTTTATAAATTGTTTTAAATTGTATCTATTATAATATCCAGTTATTGCTTTCTTTAACTCTTCATCATTTAAT
>CAZLZQ010000069.1:0-8110 GCA_964564065.1 uncultured Arcobacteraceae bacterium
CAATATAGTAATTTATAAAACTATTAATATAATAGAAGTTAATCTTAAGTTATATTAAATATAATACGATCAAATAGCAAGGAGTTAGAAACTATGGAAACAAGTCAAAATCAGAGTTGTCAGAAAATAGAGTTAAATAGATTGAAGTTTTTCCCAATAATGATGTTTGCAATCATTATGGGATTGTCAGGGTTAGCAATAGTATATGAAAAAGCACATGAGTTATTTCATTTACCAAGTATCATAGGTAAAGGATTACTTATTTTAGATGCCGCAATTTTTGTTGTGGTTGGATTATTTTATTTATTTAAACTTTTAAAGTATCCAGAAGAGGTAAACAAAGAGTTTAATCACCCAATAAGAATAAACTTTTTTGCTACAATTTCAATATCATTTTTATTGATATCAATAGCATTTCATCCAATAAATAAAGATATAGCATATTATTGTTTTATCTCTGGAACATTATTACAAACATATTTTACACTAAGAACAATTAGTTTTTGGATAAATCAAAATTTAAAACTTGATCATTCAAATCCAGCATGGTTTATTCCAATTGTTGGTAATGTATTGGTTCCAGTTGCAGGTGCAAGTTTTGTAGATGTGAACTTTTTAATGTATTATTTCTCAATAGGTATGTTCTTTTGGATAATATTAACAGCAATTTTAATCAACAGAATTATTTTTCATCACCAATTAGCAGGTAAATTTGTACCTACATTATTTATTTTTATTGCTCCACCAGCAGTAGCATTTATAGCATATCTTAAAATGAATGGTATGCATTATGATATGTTTGCAAGTGCTTTATATAATTTAGCTTTATTTTTTACATTTTTATTATTATTTATGTATAAAAACTTTTTAAATTTAAAGTTTTTTATATCATGGTGGGCATTTACTTTCCCATTGACTGCGGTTACTATTGCATCAATGTTAGCATTTAAATTAACACATATAGTAATATACAAATATTTAGCAATGTTTTTTATGATTATGGCAACAATAGTTATTTTACTTGTAGCATTAAGAACAATACAACATATGTTTAAAGGTGAAATTTGTATTGAAGAATAAACAAAATAAGCATACATTGAAAAAGGCTTTTATAAATTCAAGTAAAAGTTTTCTTTCAATTATGCCTATGATGTTAGCTATTATTTTATTAGTAAGTATTTTTCAAACATATATTACACCAGAAACTATCTCTAAGTTTTTTGGATATAGTGGTTTTTATGATGTACTAACAGGTACTTTTGTAGGGGCAATTGCTTCTGGACATGGAAGTATAAGTTTTATAATAGCAGATGGATTAAAAGAGCAAGGGGTATCTTTATATGCACTTAGCACATTTACTCTTGCTTGGGTAACATTAAGTTTTATCTCTTTACCTGTGGAGGCAAGTGTCTTTGGGATACGATTTACAACATATAGAAATATCTTATCTTTTTTAAGTACTATTCTTATAGTTTATCTTACTATTTTTACAATTGGAATATTGTCATGAAAAAAATTGAATTTAAAGGTGTTAAATTCTTTTTTATAATTTTTATTGCTTATTCTGTTTTATTAATATTTGATAATTCAAATACACTTATTAGCTTATTTAAAGCATATCATATATTCGGAACACTGATTCCCATATTTATATTTATAATAATTCTTACAGCATTTATAAACTACTTTTTAAAACCAAAACAGATACTAAAACATTTTGGAGAAGATAGTGGTAAAAAAGGTATTTTTTATAGTATAATAGGCGGAATTTTAAGTCATGGACCAATGTATGCGTGGTATGGAATGTTAAAAGATATGAGAGAGCATGGTCTAAAAGATGGATTGATTGCTACTTTTTTATATTCAAGAGCAGTAAAACTTCCACTACTTCCTATGATGATTGCAATATTTGGTATTGAATATACTATTATACTAAATATTTACATAATCATATTTTCAGTGATACAAGGTAAAATTATAGATAAATTTATAAAAGTTGATAAATAAAGAAAGGATTTTAAGAATGATTGAATCAGATGAAACATTACTATTGTTAAGACAATATGAAGATGTTACAAATCACAGTTCGATTGTATCAAAAACAAATTCAAAAGGTCAAATAATATTTGTTAATGATGAATTTTGCAGAATATCTGGATATTCAAGAGATGAATTATTAGGTCATTCTCATAATATAATAAGACATCCAGATAATCCAACATATATTTATAAATTTATGTGGAATACTCTAAAAGATAAAAAACAGATATGGCAAGGTGTTATTAGAAATATTAGTAAAGATGGTTCATCATATTATGTAAAAACCACTATTAAACCTATTGTTGACTCAAGTGGTGAGATTATAGAATATATTGCTTTACGAGATGATGTAACTGATATTATGGATCCAAGAAAACAGTTAGATTATTTAATAGATACCACAACAAATGTTCTAGCAATAATGATAAAAATAAAAAACTTTAGAGAGATTGAGCGATTATACGGTCAGCAAATAGTAAATAAAATAGAGATGAAACTACAAGAAGAGCTATTTTTATTACGACCAACAGAGTGTGAATTTCAAAAGATATTTGCATTAGGTTCTGGTAAATATGTATTTGCAAAAAATAAAGATGATTGTTCAATAGGAATTGATAAGGTTATTAGTAATGTTAAAGAGTTACAAAAAAATATTGATGAGATAAAAATTGATATTGGTGGAATTGATTATTATACTTCTGTGCTAATTAGTGTAGTATATGATGAAGATATTATGGAAAATCTAAATTATGGTATAGAAGAGCTTGAAAATACAAATGAAACTTTTATCATAGCAAATGGTTTTTCTAAAAAGATTAGAGAGAGTGCAAAGAAAAACTTTGATGTAATAAGTATGGTTAAAAATGCTATAGAGACAAATAATATTGTTTCATATTTTCAACCAATAGTTGATAATAAAACGAAACAGATACATAAGTATGAATCGTTAGTAAGATTAATAGATCAAAATGGAAAAATAATATCACCATATTTCTTTTTGGATATATCTAAAAAGGGTACATATTATGCTCAAATTACAAATATAGTTTTAGCAAATTCCTTTAAAGCGTTAACAAAAGTTACTGAAGATATATCTATAAACTTATCTGCACTGGATATAGAACTACCATCTACTCAAGAGTATATTTTTGAATTACTTGATAAATATAAAGAACATACCTCTAGAGTAGTTTTTGAACTTCTAGAAGATGAAGGTATTAAAAATCTTACAACTATTTCAACTTTTATTAATAAAGTTAAATCATATGGGGTAAAAATAGCTATTGATGATTTTGGTGCTGGGTATTCTAACTTTGAAAGACTTTTAGATTATCAACCAGATATTCTTAAAATTGATGGAAGTTTGATCAAAAATATTTTAACAGATAAGTACTCTTTATCTATAGTAAAAACAATAGTATCTTTTGCAAAAGAGGAAAATATTCAAACAGTAGCCGAGTTTGTAGAAACAAAAGAGGTATTTGATATTTTAAAAGAGCTAGGGATAGATTATACTCAAGGTTATTATTTTGGAAAACCAGCACTTTTAGGTTCTAAATAATGTGTTTGGTTATAAGTGGGGTGTTTGGTTATTTAGCTTTTAGTTTTTATCAAAGTGCAGATACTATAAATATGATTATAAATGGAACTATAAGTTTAATTTTTATAATACTTATGGTTAGAAATATTATAAAAACTAAAAATGAAAAAGCAAATAGAGTTAATTAAAATTTACGGTATAGTATTATGATAAAAAATGATTATCACCATGGAAATCTTAAAGAGGAATTTTTAAAAATTGCTTTTGAATTTATAGTAGATAATGATATAGATAAACTTACACTAAAAATATTAAGCGATGCAACAGGAACTTCAAGAAGTGCTATATATAGACACTTTAAATCAAAAGATGCTTTAATAGAAACTATGATAAAAGATGGCTTTGATAAATTTGATAATATAACTGCACCTATTTTAAACGATAAGAGTAAAACATTGGTTGATAGATTTTACTTAACAACAAAATCATATATACAATGGGCAAAAGATAATCCAAATTTGTATAGACTTCTTTTTGGGGTAAAGTATGCCAATATAAGAGAAGATATTATAAGTATAAAAGATGATGATTGTAATGGATTTAGTGCTTTACAATTAGCTATTGAAGAGGGACAACAAAATGGTATCTTAAAACTTGAGAGTAGTTATAAACAATCAATAGTTATATGGTCCTCGCTACATGGATTGGCATCTTTGATAATAGATGGTTTTATGGATGTAGAAGAGATATATGAAGAGCTTTATAATTATATGTTTAAGAGTCTTTTATCTGGACTAATTACAAATAAAGTAAAGATTATATCTACAATCCCTTTTGTAAATAATATTTTAAAGCCAACACAATCTTAAAAGTTCATTTGGTATAATCGTACAATGGGATATATAAAACTAAATAAACAATCATTTTTTAATAACTTAGACTACTTTAGTAAAATATGTGGTAGTAAAGATAAAATATCTATTGCATTAAAAGATAATGCATATAGTCATGGTATAGAAGAAGTATCTACTATGTGTCAAGAGTATGGAATCAAACATGTATTTGTAAGAACACTTATTGAAGCTAAAATTGCAAAAAAATATGGATTTGAAACTATTTTGGTTCTATATGATATACCTGATATAAGAGATAATGATATAGTCGTTTCTATAAATAGTGTAGATAGTATAAGTAAAGTACCAAAAAAAAGTAAAATAGAGTTAAAGATAGATACATCAATGAATCGTAATGGTATAGATGAAGATGAATTATCAATGACATTAGATTTAATAAAAAAAAATGATCTTATTTTAAATGGTGTTTTTACACATTTTTGTTGTGCAGATGAAGATAATAATATCACACAACAACAAGAAGAAAAGTTTTTAAGTTTGATACCTAAGATAAAAGAGTCTATAAAATATGATTTTAAAATTCATTGTGCAAATAGTGCAGGGGTACATAAAGTAGATATGAATAGATATGATATGGCAAGAATAGGGATAGGGGCTTATGGTTATTTAGACTTAGAAGAGGAAAAATATCTAAAACCAATTTTATCGTTATATGCAAATAAGATAAATACAAAGAGATTAAAAAAAGATGATCATATAGGTTATGGTAGTTGTTCTTATATTGTACCTTCTGATATGATTGTGTCAAATTATGATATAGGGTATGGTGATGGGTTGTTTAGAACTTCAGATGATATAACTGCTCATATATCAAATGGTAAAGATATATTAGGAAGAATATCAATGGATAGCTTTTCTTGTGTTGGTGATGATGATGAGGTATGTGTATTTGATGATGTAACTCATTTAGCAAAAGTACATAAAACAATCAAATATGAAATTTTAACAAATTTAAAAGCAAATATAAAAAGAATAATAGTATGATAAAAAGTTTAATTTTTATAGTTTTGATATTATCAAATACTTTAGTTGCAAATGATATAAAAATTGCAGTTGCTGCAAATGTTAGTTATGCTATAAAAGATTTAGTAAAAGAGTTCAATAAAACTTATCCAAATATTAGTGTTAAAGTTATATTAGGAAGTAGTGGAAAGTTGACAGCTCAAATATCACATGGTGCACCATATGGATTATTTATGTCTGCAAATATGAAATATCCAAATAATTTATATAATAAAAAAATAGCAATATCAAAACCAATAGTTTATGCATATGGTAGTTTGGCTCTATTAAGTAGAAAAAAGCAAGACTTTAGTAAAGGTATAGATTTATTAAAAAATAAAAATATCAAAAAAATAGCAGTTGCAAATCCAAAAACTGCACCATACGGAATAGCTACGGCTCAAGCCTTAAAGAATTTTGGAATATATAATGATATAACAAAGAAGTTTATCTATGGTGAGTCGATATCTCAAACAGTATCATATGCTGTTACTGCTGCAGATATTGGATTTATTGCTAAATCATCACTTTATAGTCCTATAATGTTAAAATATAAAAAAGATATAAATTGGGATGAGGTAGATTCTAACTTATATACACCCATTAGTCAAGGTATGGTTATGCTTAAAAATGGGAAAAATAATACTGACATAAATCTATTTTATAACTTTATATTAAGTAAAAAAGCAAAAGAGATATTGAATGACTTTGGTTATAAAGTACCATGAGTAACATAATATCTACTATAAAAACTATAAAATCATGTGATAGTTTACATATAGTAGAGTTTGATTTTTTTGGTCAAACTTTATCTATGATGAGTTTGGATTTAAATAAAGATCTTAAAATTGGAACAAAAGTTAATTTGATGGTTAAATCATCACATATAGCAATAGCTAAGAATTTTATTGGAGAGGTTAGTTATTCAAATAAATTAGACTCTAAAATAGTATCTATAGATAATGGAGAGTTATTATCTAGTATTGAATTAAATTGTAATGGGATAATATTGGAATCAATTATAACAGTTAATTCATCAAAAAAAATGGATCTAAAAGTTGGAGATGATGTTATTGCATTTATTAAAGCAAGTGAATTATCTATTGGAAATATTATAAATGATTGATACTATATTAGGCTTAGATTTTAATCCATTTTTATTATCATTTAAATTAGCAGGACTAACTACTATTATTCTTTTTATTATAAGTGTACCATTAGCTTGGTGGCTATCCCAAACAAAATCAAAAGCAAAACCATTTTTAGAAGCATTAACTGCACTTCCTATAGTTCTTCCACCTTCTGTTTTAGGATTTTATATACTTGTAACTCTTTCACAAAACTCACCTATTGGAACTTTTTTTAATGATTATTTTGATATACAATTAGTTTTTAATTTTACTGCACTTGTCGTTGCTAGTTGTTTTTATTCTCTACCATTTATGGTTCAACCACTTCAAGGTGGTTTTGAATCAATAAATAAAAATATGTTAGAAGCTAGTTATATAGCTGGAAAAAGTAAATTTACAACGATGATAAAAGTTGCATTGCCAAATATAAAACCAGCAGTATTAACAGCTATTATAATAACATTTGCTCATACAATAGGGGAGTTTGGTGTAGTTTTAATGGTTGGTGGAAGTATACCAGAGGAAACAAAAGTAGCTTCAGTAGCAATATATGAGATGGTGGAACTTATGGATTATAACTCGGCTCATATCTATAGTGCAATTATGGTTATAATTAGTTTTTGTGTATTACTTGGTGTATATATATTTAATGGTAAACAAAATAATAAGTTTGGAATATAAAGTATGATTCAAATAGATATAAATAAAAAACTTTATGGATCCCAAGGAGAGATGAGTTTATCAATAAAATTAGATATAGAGCAGGGTGATTTTATCTCTTTAGCAGGGGAGAGTGGAAGTGGAAAAACTACACTTTTAAGAATTATTGCTGGACTAGAAGATGTTAAAGGTAGTATAAAAATAAATGATAAAATTTGGTTAGATAAGAATACAAATTTACCAGTGCAAAAAAGAGAGATAGGTTTTGTATTTCAAGATTATGCATTGTTTGAAAATATGAGTATAGAAAATAATCTTCTTTTTGTGAATAAAGATAAACAACTTGCTTCCAAATTATTGGATATGACAGGATTAGCAGAGTTAAAAAATAGATTACCAAATAGTTTAAGTGGAGGACAAAAACAGCGGGTAAGTTTATGTCGTGCATTGATGAATAGACCAAAACTACTACTTATGGATGAACCATTGTCTGCATTAGATCCTGTAATGAGAATTAAGTTGCAAAATGAAATTTTAACCCTTCATAAAGAGTTTGGTACAACTACTATTATGGTAAGCCATGACCCTAGTGAGATTTATAAACTAAGTAATCGTGTATTAGTATTAGATCAAGGAAAAATTATAAATGACGGAAAACCTAAAGATATATTGCTTAAAACCTCAGGATCATCAAAATTCTCTTTTGAAGGTGAGATTTTAGATATAGTTAAAGTAGATGTTATTTATATAGCTATTATCTCAATTGGACAACAAATAGTTGAAATAGTAATTTCAAATGCAGAAGTAAAAATATTTAAAATAGG
>CAZLZQ010000070.1:0-6966 GCA_964564065.1 uncultured Arcobacteraceae bacterium
GTAATGTATAAATATTTTTTATTGGTATTTCAAATTTTACACTTGCATCTTCTAAGCTTAAGTAGTTTTCCATAGGATTCCTTTATGTTAAATTTTTATATACATAAGGTTTCCTTTTTGTTTAGTTTTAAATTTATATTAATCTATTCTTAGATGTTTAATATTTTTCGCACCTACTGATTTTTCACAATCTTTAAGTCCATTTGCATTGCTATTTTCAATAGCTACTGCATTACAGTTATTGTTTGTGATATTTATAGTTTTGTTATATTTTTCATCTCTTGTATTTTGATCTTGAATAAGTGCATTGTTTTGTTTAATCTCATCTTGCATTTTTTCTATCTTTAGATTTATGTTTTCATTTATTATTTCAAGTAAGGCTATATTGCTTTGTGTGAATTTATGTGATTGTTCTAAGTTTTGTTTTACAATCTCTTTGTAGTCTTTTTTCATAATCAAGGTTTCCTTTTTGTGTTAAATTTACTTATAAAAATCAACTTTTAAAACCTTTGGAAACCTTACTAACGAAAGATTCTAAAGTGTTGATTTATATAAATAAACTTTTAAAAAGCGATAAAATGATATAATAGAGATGCAAATAACTAAACATCTAGTTTACGGCTTTTTTGTTATCTAATTTAAATAATTTGATAGCAGAATTATAACGGATATTATTCCGTTTGTCAATAAAAAGTGTATTTTCACTTTGAATAAGGAGTAAATTATGATAAAAGAAAGATTTAAAAAGGCGATAAAATCTAATGAATTAGACTATAAAAAGATTTCTAAAATTTTAGAAATTAGTTATAATAAAATTAATGGAATGGCTTGTGGTAAACAAAAAATAACAAATAAAATAGCTTTTTTGATGGAATATCATCTAAATATTGATCCTTTATGGTTGATGTTTGGAATTGGTGATATGTTTAAAATGATAAAACTTAAGCATACTAAACCTTTTGATGAAGATAGAGATTATGATTTACTTATGGAAAAAAGATTACAATCAAGTATAATTATAAGAAAAGAGTTAAAAGGTATCACACCTGAAACAGTAACTAAAACAGATGATGAGATACTGTTGGAACTATTAAATAAAGTAGCAGATAAAGACTTTAAAAAAGCAATGATAAAACAACTTAAAATGATAGAGGATATGCAAAATGGAACTAACTAAAACAGATGTAGCAAAGATAATTATAGCAAATAATAAGTACGATCAGTTTGATACACATAAAGAGTTATTTGAATCTCTTGATGTAAGTTATGAAGAGCTTGTAAAGCTTGGATATACACATGAAGAAACGATAGAAATATATTGTGAATTACTTGGATTTGATGCTATTGATGATATGATAAATGATATTGGTAATTTTATGGAGTATATAGAAAATAGATAATAATTATATACTTAGTATATAAATAATATATAAAAGGTTGGTTTTTATACCAACCTTTTTTAGATTTTATTATAATCTTTAAGTTTTAATTAATATATAAATGTTTAAATTTAAGCTTAATATGATATTATTAATATATTGTTAAGGAGGGGTATTATGTCTGAATATTTTAAAATGTTTATTGATGGAACACAAATGATTTTTAATAGAAATACTATTTCAATTAAAAGAAATAAAACCTTAAATGTAAAAAAAGAGTTGCGAATATCAAAAGCAAATATGAGAAAATCTGCGATGCAAAGAAGTATGGATAGACTTAATAAGATAAAAATAGAAGCATTAGCATGAGCATTAAAAGCTTAAGAAAAGCAGAAAAAGCCAAAAGATCACAACAAACTAAATTTGCTCATAATTTACATCTTGTAAAAGGTGAGCATAAGCATAATATAACACATTCACATACTCCAATATCTGCTGATGAAATTGAGAGAATAGAAAAAATAAATCCAGAATATGTATCTCAACTTTTTAACTTACTTGATAAAAGTTTAGAAATAGAAAAGCATGATAGAGAGATGTTTTATAGTGCAATTGACAAAGAGCAAGAAAATGAAAAATTATCTACTATAAAACAAAGTGAAGATAATCAAAAAAGTATGAAATTTGCAGGATTTACTATTGCAGTATTTTTAACAACTTCTTTAATTTTTGCATCTATTGGAGAAACAATAATTGCAGGTGGAATTATAACTGTTGGTTTACTAGGTGTAATCAAAGCAATATTTACAAAGAAATAGATAATAATATATAACAAGTATATAAAGTTTATATAAAAAAGTTGGTTTTATACCAACCTTTTTTTATGCCAAAAAATCCACCACCTGACAAAATCACATATATAAATATATAAACTCATTATAAATTTTATTAAGGTTTACAATATGGCAGATATAAAAAAAGATGAGGATTTAATCCTATATGAAAGATTGTTTAATGAACAAGATGATTATAAGGGTCAATGGACTAGATACCAAAGATTATACAATAGTAGATTTAGCAAAAAACAATTTAAAGAGCTTAAAAAGAAAAAAAGGTCTAAGATATTTGTACCAGTTACTAGAAATACTATAAATATCATAAAAGCTATTTTTGCTACAACATTTTTTTCTAATGGAAACCCTATTGAGATACTTCCAGTTGGTGATAATGAAGAGAAAGAGTTAGTAACTGATAGAAACAAAGTTTTAAATTACTACTATGAAAGACTTAAACCATCTAGGGAACTTACAAAGGCTTTTCAATCTGCTTTAGTTTTCGGAATGGGAATAGTTATCACTTATTGGGATGATGTTAAGAAAAAGGTTGTTACTGCTTTTATACCTATTACTGATATAGCTTTTGATAATGAATGTTCATCTATAGATGATATTGAAACCATAGCTTATAAATCATATGAAACTGCAAGAACTACACTATCAAAAATAAAGAGTGGATTTTATAATCAAAAGAATTTAAAAAAACTTATATTTAAAAGTGAAAAACCAAAATCATATGCTAGACATGAAGTAAAAACTATATATATAAAATCTAATGATGGCTACAGATGCAAAATATTTATACAAAATGTTCTAGTAAGAGATACTAAATTTAAACACTCACCTTTCCAATATGGTCATGCAATATCAAAACTTCCTGATATAGATGAGGATATAAGAAAAGATGAAATTCTTTGTTATGGAGATACTATTCCAAACTATATAGAATCACTACAAGATGAAATAAATCATAAAAGAAATATAAAAAATGATATTCAGGAAAAGATACTAAATCCTGATGTTTATGTTGGCGATATGGCTAAGGTAAATCCAAATGATTTAACATATGGTTCAGGTCAAAGGATAAGAGTAAATGGAGATGTAAATCAAATAAGGGAAAGAGCTGTACCGAATGAATATGCACTAAATAATGACCTTGGAATGTTAGCGGGGGATATACAATCTGCTGTAGGGGTAAACTCAATACAAGAGGGTAAAACTGGAGCTAGTGATAGAAGATCTGCTAATGCCATGAGTGTAATAAATGCAAATAGTAGTATGAAAATTGAAGAGATGATTATTTTAATCAAAGAAACTTTATTTGAGCATTGGGCTAAAACATGGGTAGATATAGTTATGAGAAATGCTGATGATGATGTGATAAATAAAATCACAAATAAAAGCTATCCATTGGGAAAAAAAGGGAACAGAAACTCAATAAAGTATGATTTAAAGATAAATTTTGGAATGACTTTAGATAAGCACCAAAAGATAAATGATAAATTACAAGTCCTACAAATGATCGCACAAAATCCTAAGATTAAACCAAAAATTGTAGAGGGTGTAATAAAAGATATATTAGTAGCAATTATAGGTGATGATACAGAATTGAGTGAGTTATTTGATGTAGAACAAACAAACAAACCAAATATTAAAGATGAACCTACCCCCGATGATATTGAAAAACAAAAACTTTTAATGGGACAAATATAACTGACATAATAAGATATCTATATCTATAAAATTATAAATATAAAATAAATAAAGGGGTCAAAGATGGCAAAAGTTAAGTTAAGAGATTTAGGTGTTGTATCTATCATACATGAAAGTGGAATGGTAGAAACAAATAAAGGCATTAGAGCTAATATCAAAGCAGAAAAAGGTGATAAGCTTGTAATGGATGGAGATAGAAAAATATCTATTGTTATTCCTAAAAAAACTAAACCACCAGTAACAACTACTAGTAATGAAACAATACCAACAACTGATATTGAGGATACAAAAGATGAAGAAAAATAATTTTTTTCATCTTCTTATGATGCTTGGTATCTTTGGTTTATTTGCTGATGATGGTAGTGGAGCTGGTGGCGGAGTTGATGAACATGATTTTAATATAGATGATGAAGATATTGAGCCTACACCACCAAAAAAAGAAGAGGTAACGACACCAATACAAAATGATGAACCTACAGATGAGCAAAAAAGAATTAAAGCTTTAGAGGATCAACTAGAAGAGCAAGATGCACAAAAAGCTTTTAATGATTCCATAAATGAGCTTAAATCTAAACATGATGGTTTTGATGAGAATAAAGTTGAAGAATACTTAAAAAAACTACATGAAACAAATCCTAATAAAGCCAATGAACTAAATAATAAAGTTGGTTGGGAACTTATATGGGCTACTGAATTAAAACCAAAAGATGTAGAAAATGACAATCCTAATTTGGGGAGAAACATTGATCCAGTAGAGAGAGCTAGTGAAGTTCTTGATGCTGTGGCTAGTGGTGGTGTTACACTTGCAGATGAGCAAGAGGTAATGAGTAAATTTTTATAAAAAATAAAAGAAAGAGGTAAAAGAGATGGAAGGATTAATTTTCTTAAAAGATCAACATACACCAAATATAGATATGGTGAATACAATGGCGAAGCTAGGTTATAACGATACTCCGTTGTTTAACATGATTCAAAAAGCAACTACAGATAAAAAGACTAAGGCTATAGATGGTCATAGTTGGTGGTATGAAGATTCTGTTGAGGGTGATGATGATAATGCACATATGGAGGGTTCTGCACCTGCTGGAGCTACTTTTGGTACTCTTGGTAACAGTAAAAATCACTACCAAATCATCAAACATACATATGGTATAACTGGTTCTATGGAAGATAAACAAGACATTGAGGGTAGTGATGAGTTTATAAAAGAGGGAACTAGAAAAGTGATGCAACATAGAAAAACTATTGAAAAATTACTTTTTAAAGATCAAGCACCAGTACAAAGAGGTGTTGATGCTGATGGTAATGATGTGGTTGGAAAAGCTGGTGGCTTAAAACATTGGCTAACTGCATCTAATACTCTTGATAGTGCTGGGGATTTAAGTATCAAACTATTTAGAGAACTTTTTAAATTTGGTTTTTATCAAGGTATGCCTACAACACATATATTTATGAATGATGAGCAAAAAGATAGACTTGATGATCTATTTGCAGATAAGATGAGAGGTACTTATGGTCAAACAACTTTAAAAGATACTAACTATAGTATTTTGGAAAACTTTAGTTATGCACCAAAAGTAAAAATCATACTTACACCATATGTAAATCAAGATGAGATCATAGGTATAAATCATAGTTCACTAGCACTTGTATATCAAAGACTATCTAAAACTAGTGAGATCCCTACTGGTGATGATAAGTTTGAAAAACAACTTATATCGGAACTAACACTTAGAGTTAATAACCCTTATGGTGTAGTTGGAATGACTGGGCTTACTGTTTAGTTTATTTATCAAACACTTTTTTAAAAAGAGTGTTTGAGTAAGTAAATAAAAATATGAAAGGTATGAGGATATGACATATTGTGAATTTAAGTTTTTATTAGAATCTGTTATGACTGGGGATAAGACAATACCTGATGATAATCTATTAATCCCATTGGTAAATCAACTTATTACAAAATTGGCATTAAAGGCAATACCTTTAACATTGGTAACTAAAGATATGAATAAGGATTTTTTATCTTCTATTGATGGTGAATATTTTTTAAGAAAACCAGTGAAAATAATCAATAATATATCTCTTATTGATATTGATGATAAATTACATTTAGTACTTGTTTATGATGTAGCATCTTTTATTTCTCATAATGTTAATAATAAAATGTATAAAAGTTTTTATGATGAAGAATATAATAATTATATTTGGGATAGGTATAAAAAACAATGACAAGCGGACAATTAGATATTTTATTAGCAGATAATAGATCAATAAGTTTTTATACTGCTACTAAATCATTAAATAAGATTACATATACTTTTGATGAAGAGTTTAAAGATGCTTTTTCAGATTATCTATTTGGAGTACCAAATGTGAATATTAGTAAGCATATTGATAACATTAAACTAGTAATAAAATATGCAAATAAAGAACTTGATGTAAGGGATAGTAATTATGTGGCAATAATTAGATTTTTACAATATTTATGTACTGGTATTACTGTATTTGATGATATTAATGTAGATTTAAGCAGATTTGAAATAGATTTTGATTGTTTAGTTGGAAAAGATTATATTGACATATACAGTAAAGATAATGATGAGAATTTTTATATAGAAACAACTAATTTAACAAAAGTACCTTTTGAATTGGAAGAAATAAATATACCTGAAAGTTTGTTAAGAGAGAAAGTAGCTAGTGTTATTGGCACTATGTTGTATATATATGAATATTATCCATTATGGAGGGGTGTTTCCTCTCATTCATCTGATAGGAAATTATGTGTTAATGAGTATGGAGATAGTAAAATCAGGGAATATAAACCTACATTAACAAGAAGTTACACCACTAGAAACAGTTCAAGTAGGATGGTAAGACTCACTTTAAAAACTTCTGATTTTCCTATTGAAGATGGAACGCTTAACGCTTTATCTTGGGAAAAAATAGGAGAGATAAGATTTAATATAAATGCTACTGTTGGGAAAAAAGTTAGAAACGCAAGATGGAAAATAGTTATGAAGCAAAATTATAAGTATCAT
>CAZLZQ010000070.1:6976-8057 GCA_964564065.1 uncultured Arcobacteraceae bacterium
ATCGCTGAGGGAACTGTTGAAAATGGAGATAATAGGGTTTATACAATAACACTAAGAAGAGATACATATAGTAATTCTGAAACTGCAACTTTTGGTTTATATATTTTTGCAGATGATGCGAGTAATGATTTAATACCTTTTACTGAAGTTATTGGAGAATATAATCCAGCAGATGCCAAATGTTATACTTTTTTTGGATGCCCCGCATATAGAGAAAGTATAAGTGCCTTAAGAAGAGGTGCTTTAGCGGGAGTTGTTGCACTATCAAATTATCCAAATTGTAAGGGTACTATGGATGGTCTTTACGCAAAAAGAAGAGATGAAGAGAAAATCTTTATCTTAAATAAAACATCTATTGAATTTAGATCAGTTAGTAGAAACTTTTTGCTAGGAACAGATGATATAGATCAACTTGCCTATGATTGGTATGATGTTTACGCAAAAGGTAAATTGGCGCTTCATGTAGAATCGCAAGATTTAGGTATGTAATAAAAAAATAAGGATAATAGTATGAGTAGTAATTTTTTAGCAGATATAAACAAAGTAGCAAACAATATGGAAGCACTTAAAGCAATAGCATTAATTATAGAAAATAATGAGTTTCAATTAGCGGTAGATAATATAAATAAGTCTATAGAGATATTAAACAAATCGGAAGATCTAGGTAATGTTTTTTCACTTAATTGGTTAGGAGAATTAGAGGAAATACCTAATATAGAGAACTCTAACAACGGAGATAGTTTTATTTTAAAATATACAAATGGTTTATATAGTTTTTTTAATAATGAATGGAGATTAATTTTATATGCTAAAGATGGAGAAGATGGGTCTGATGGTGAGTCTGCTTATGATATTGCTGTATTAAATGGTTTTGTTGGAACAACACTAGACTGGTTAAATGCACAAACTGGAAAGTCTGCATATGAGATAGCTGTTGAAGATGGTTTTACTGGTACTGTTACGCAATGGTTAGCTACCTTTGGAGAAAATGGAAAGTCTGCATATGAGATAGCTGTTAATGATGGTGAGACCACAGCACAGTAACACTTAAAAATCAATCATTCTCATCCCTTTATATAAG
>CAZLZQ010000071.1:0-7938 GCA_964564065.1 uncultured Arcobacteraceae bacterium
TAGATAGTTATCAGATAAAAATAAATGAGCAAAAAGAGCTAGATATAAGAGAAGAAACATTAGTAGAGTTACTAAAATACTATGTTTTATTTGCTGAAATATCTGAGTTGTCTTTCTTTGAGTATGATTATGAACTAAATGATTATAGATATAGCTTTAGTGTAGATAAATCAAATAAAATCATAAAAAAACCAGAACATAACGGTGTATATGAAAATGATATCTCAGTGATATTAGAACAAAATGGTACTATCTATGGTATGATAAGTTTTTCTGATACTCCAAAAGCTTCACAAGTTGTAAGTGAATTATTTGATAAGTTGATTGTTTTACTTAAAAAAATGTTTGAACTTAGAAAAGAGTTATTATTTCAAGAGTCAAAACTTGATATTTATATTATAAGTGATGAGTTTAGTTTAAACTTTGCCAATAAACTTTTAAACAATCTTGATATTTTATTAAATGCTTCTATATCTATAGAGGTAAGTATTGTATCTATTATGCAAAAATTAAAAGAGAAAACTAAAAAATCTATACTTATATACACAGTAGAAGATGAAAAACTACTAGATATAGATAAGAATACACTTGAAGTTTTAAATGAATTTTTAATAGTAATAGGTCCTAGTGACTATAATCTATCTCTATTTTGTGGTCATTTAAATGTATATAAATATTTATCAAAAGAGAGTTTTTTACCTGAACAATTAAAGACTATCATAGAGGAATTAAAACATAAAGTACAAAATAAATATACAAATAAAAATAAGATTATAGCACTATCAGGTATCTCAGGAGGGATAGGAACTACAACTATATCTATGAATGTAGCAAATATTTTAGCAAAGAAAAATCCAGATAAAAATATTTTGTATGTAGATCTATCAGTTACAAAAGCTATTAGTAACCTTTTTTTATCACAAAATCCATTGCCACAAAAGAATATAGTTGATCTTGTAAATAGCAATGAATTTGAAATCGAAGAGAATTTAAAAAATGGATTGGAAAAAGTTAGAGAAAACTTTTATGCAATTAATGGTATTCAAAGACATATTGACTGTGATTTTTTAGAGCAAGATATATTTATAGAGAAACTATTGGAGTATCTATCAAAAATTAGTGAGGAGTTTAACTTTATCATTATTGATACAGGTGTAGCTGATGCTACTGCTTTAAATACAACTATTTATGATATATCAAATGAGTTATGGATACTTACAGAGATGTCTTTACCTCATATATCTAAACTAAAAACATTTTTTTCATTGATGAAAAGAGCTGGACTGAAAGATAAATTAACATTTTTAGTAAATAGGTATGATTCTGTAAATGCAATTTCTGTATCAGATGTAACATCTATATTAAATACTGCAAATGAAGATCATCTTAATCTTGATTTTAAGATACCAAATGATTATAAAACTTTAGGGCATTGTTGGAACTATTGTGAGTTAGCTTCAAATAGTCATCCCAAATCTACTTTTATAAAAAAATTAGAGAAGATATTATTAACTAAAGAGTTTTTTGAAGAGGAGATAGTTAAGTCTAAAAAATCTACTTCTTGGTTATCTTTTTTAAGTAAGAAATAAGAGGTTATTATGAGAAGATTAAGAGATATTATAGATGATGAAGAGCATAAAGTTGAGATTGATTCACAAGAAGAAAATAATTTAAAAGATACTTCTAAATCTATTATAGAAAACCAAACAAAAATAAAATCAGTACAGAGTAAAACTCAAAATAGTGTATTGACATTTCCTGATCTTTATTTAAATGATGAGCTTATGTCTATAGCTTTAAAAGTAAATGATCATTTTTTACTAAATTTAAAATCTGATAAAAAAATCACAAGAGATAGTTTGGATGAAGTTTTACCTGAGTTTATTTTAGGATTTCATGAATGTCATGGATTGACAAAAAATATTTTAGAAGATATAAAACAATATATTATAAATAATATTATAGGTTTAGGGGTGATAACTACACTTTTTGAGATAGCAAAAGATGGTTTAAATGATGTTATTGTAAATACAAAAGATTATGTTGATATTATTTATAATGGTAGAACACTTCAGACACCTATGAAGTTTAGAAGTGAAGAGGAACTTAGAAAAGTTATAGATAAAATGTTGGCTCAAAACAATAGAAAGATTGATGAAGCTCATCCTATCATATCTAGTAAATTGGATGATGGTTCAAGGGTAGAGGTGCAAATACCCCCAATAGCAGCAAATGGTGGTAGTTGTATCACTATAAGAAAGTTCAACGACTTACCATTATTATTAGAGATGTTGATAGATTCTGGGCAGATGGATTATAAGATGGCTTATTTTTTGATAAAACTATCAAAAGGAAAATGTAATATTATCGTTTCAGGTGGTACATCAAGTGGTAAAACAACATTTTTAAATGCTATTACTAGATTTATTGAAAACAACGAACAACTTATGGTGATAGAGGATACAAAAGAGATGCAACCTCAAATGCCATGTCATCTAGTTCGTTCATATGAAGCAAGAATGGAAAATGAAGAGGGAAAAGGTGCTATAAGTTTAGACTTTTTACTTAGATCTGCACTTAGATCTAGTCCTAGAAGGATTATAGTTGGTGAGTGTAGAGGGCCTGAAATAGTTGTTATGTTAAATGCTATGAATACTGGACATCCAGGTTCTATGACAACTGTTCATGCAGATAATACAAAAGAGGCACTTGTAAGAGTTGAAAATATGTATCTTGAAGCTAGACCTACAGCATCTGTAGGATTTATAAGATCTCAGGTTGTATCGGCTATTGATGTTATAATTCAACTTGTCAGATTCCCAGATGGAACTAGAAAACTTATCACTATATCTGAAGTAGAAAAAAGAATGGAAGATAACGGTGTGATATCGTTGAATCATATTTTTAAGTTTGAAAGAGATAACTCTGATATGAAAAAAACAAAAGGAACTTTTAAAGTTTTAGCAAGTCCTAGTAGAACTATTGATCAGATGAATATGTTTGGTGTAGATATAGATAAAAGAATTTTTAATCCAGATTTTGAATTTACTAGACAGATGTTAATAGATGAGTTAAGAGCTGATCTTCCATCTAAAATGTGTGGATGGAAAGATGAACATCTTGAAGAGTTTATTAAAAAAGATTCATCGTTATTTCATAAATGGCCACATTTTCAAGATATATCACCACAGGAGTAAAACTTTGAGTTATGAAGATATGATATTATTATTTATTGTAGTTGTTCCATTTATAGTGGTACTACTATCTTATTATCTATTTTTATTTTATCAAGAACTAAATAAAAAGAAAGTAATCATATCAATTTTATCAGATTCTTCAAATCAAATATTAGATAATAAAAAACAACAAACTGTAAAAGCATCAAATGTAAGTTTTCTAAAACAAAAATTAAATCATGGTGGATTTTTACATATATCTGCTGAGTATATATTTATCTTTATATCTGTTGCTTTTGGTGTTTTGGTTGGTTTTTTTATATTTATTGTTATGGGTTCAGTAGTTGCACTTATTGTATCATCTGTAGTGTTTTCTTTATTTCCTTATCTTGTTTTGACTAAAATAATTGCCAATAGACAAGAGGAGTTTAACTTTGGATTAAAGTCTATTATAGATAAAGTTACTAGTATGATGAAAAGTGGTGTTGGATTTGAACAAGCTTTTAAAAAATCTATATTGACAAGTAAATCAAAGTTTACACAAGATATTTTTGGAATATATATAAAAGAGAAAGATCTAGTAGGTGAAGATAAAGTATTTCAAAAAATGTTTGATCTTGTTGAGTCAAAAGAGCTTCGTATATTTTATCTAGTTATATCAATTGGTAGACAATCAGGTGGTAAGTTTTCAAATACTTTAGAAACATTAAGAAAAACTTTACATGATCAAGGTACGATAAAACAAGAGATTACATCCTCAACAAAAGAGATTAAAGTTGGAACATATATGATTATAGGATTGACTATAGGTATGTTTATGATGATGGACAATGTTTTTAAAGGTGCATTATCAGAACACTTTTTTGGTACAGAAGATGGTAAGTTACAAATGTTTTTTATAATTATATGGGTTGCTTTTGGAATATTTATAAATAATATGATGACAAAGATAAAGGACTAAGATATGTTGTATGTGATACTGTTTGCACCTGCTGTATTAATCTTAACTATTTTAGGAGTTTTATATATTATAAAACGATATAAAAGACAAAAAAATATTATACTCTTATCAAAACTAGATGTAGCAAGTATTGTAAATCAACAAAGAATTACTCAAGTTGATGATAATAAAAGTTTAAATTTTAAATTGATACAAGCTGGTATTACTTTAAAAGAGTACAATGAAGCTAGGTTTTTATTTGTAATTATTGGTTTAATTTTGGCTATAGCATTGCCTATATTATTTTCTAAGACTGTAGGAGTTATTGGTATAGCTGTAGGTTTGGTTTGTATAGGTTTTGGTGGACCTATATATATTGAGATTGCAAAAGCTGAAAGAGTAGAAAAAATTGATAAAGATTTAGGTACTTTTTTAGATCTTGTAAATGTTATACTTGAAGCTGGTGGTAGTTTAAAAAATGCATTTTTTACAGTTTCTACTAAAGCAAAAAATATTATTGATGATGAGTTATTAAAAGAGATAGCAATTTTAGAGTATGAGATGACAAATTATAGTACAAAACAAGCATATCAAAATTTAAAAAATAGGGTAGATAGTGAAGCTATGGGAAAAATTGTAGATTTTCTTATTCTAAGTGAAGAGACAGGAATAGGTGTAAAAAATATATTTATGACACAAAGTGAAGAGATGAGACAAGATAAGTTTTATCAAATAAAAGGTAAAGTAAGTACACTAAATATGTATCTTATGATAGTTATATTTGTATTTATTTTACCAGCAGTTGGGGCTTTTGTTGTATTTCCTATGCAATCTGGTGCTATAGCTACTGGATTTTAAGTTATAATATAAATTAAGGATAAAGAATGAAATTTAATAAACAAATTGCAGTGATACTAGTACTTATATCACTTCTTTTTTCAGCAGTTGGTGGTGCATATTATTTTTATACACAAAACCAAAAAACAATGAAAATAAACAATCAAGTAAGAGCAGTATATGTTGCATCAAAAGAGATTAAAAAACATACAAAGATTACGAAGAGTGATCTAAAACAGATAAATATAGCTAGAAAATATATACTTACTACTCCTTTATTAAAAAAAGAGATTATTGGAAAATTTTCTAAAGAAAATATATATAAAGATGATATGTTTAGAAAAGAAAAACTTATAAAAAGTATTCCAAAAGATAAGAATAGTACTGTTATAAGAAAGTTTAAATTAAATAGTTATAATATCGCTTTTAGTATGTTTAGTAATCCTAACTTTTCTATAAAAAAAGGTGATATTTTAAATATCATTTCAGTTTATCAAGGTACTACTAAAAAATCAAATAATTCACCAAATTCTGTACAATATGTAGCTACACAAATACCAGTAATTGGATTTTTATTAAATGGAAAAGAGGTTGATAAAACTTTTAAAAAAGTTAAAGTTACAAAAACAATAAAAAAGAAAAAAGTTACACAAACAATTGAGAAAAAAGCAACTGAAATTTTGATAGATATAGATAGTAAAGTGTTGCTACAGTTAATTGATGATTATAACAGAGGCCATCAACTTTGGATGGTAAAAACAGGTAAAAAAGAACCAAAAGTTAAAAAAGTTGTAGTAAAAAAAGAGATAATCAAAGGTGAAAAAATTATTAAGATATCTTATCCTATAAAACTATACAAACCTAAAAATAGATATAGCAATATGAAAGCAACTATTCATTATGGTGATGAAAAAGAAGCAGCTGTAACAAAAAATAGAGTTGTAAAAGTAGATATGCAAAAAAGATGTAACAATAGTGATAAATATTTAATAGGTATATCAAATCATATAAGCCTAAGAAGAGGGGCAACTTTTGGATACAAGATAGTACGAACTGTTTATCGTAATTATATTATACCCTATGATAAAATGGAAAATAAATACTGGTTTAAAACTTGTGATGGACTTTATATTCATAAAAATGAGGTCAAAGAGATAACTAAAAAATATGCTTTAAAACGATTGGCAAAATAAGATGAAATATTCAAAGAATATGATTTATAAAAATGGAAAAAAAGCAGTCATAGATCAGATTATGCTTTGGCTTGTAATCTTTGTATCATTTGTAATAATGCTATTTTTAGTGATTGATTATTATGTTGTTGTAAAAGTGAAAGATAGATGTGATACTATTGCTAACTATGCTGTAAGGATGAAGGCGTTGGGTAGGGATGATGAAAATATTACATTGGGGATAAATAATCTTATGATAAATAAGTTTGATGATATTAAAACTGATGATATCTTATGTAGTGAAACTAATGATGAAGAATACAAAGTAAAGTTTAAAATAATAGCAGATGTTGTAACCACTACATTTAGTGATAAAACTGTGTATAGCTACTCTTCCGCATTTAATGAAGTAAATAATTTATCAATAGATTGTAATGTAACGTTAAGAGTAAAGGAATAAAAATGTATAAAAGATTAATAGTTATGGTAATTTTTACATTGTCATTGTTTGGGCAAAATGATATAAAAAATGATACTTATATAAAAATAAATAGCAATATTCAAAATAAAATCATAACTTTAAATGAAAATAGATATAAGATTATAACTTTTTCAAAGCAGATTAAAGATCTAAGATTGAGTAATAACAATATATTAAGTGTAAATTTTGAAGATAGTGGTATAAATCCATTGGTTCAAATAAAAGCTTTTGCTAAAAAAACTGGTAGTGTGAATCTACTTATAACATTTAGTGATAAAACTACACAACAGATAAATTTTAAAGTTATTAAAGATATTACACAAATTAGATATATAGTAAATTCAATTGCACCAAATGTAGAACTTGTTCAAATCAATAAAACAATGATATTAAAAGGTAGTATAGTAAACAATAAGATAAAAAATAAAATCATAAAGATGATTGAAGATTCTATTTTGGAGATTAAAATAGTTGATCTTTTAAAAGTTAAAAATCCAGATAAGATGATAAGATTGAAGCTTTATATTGCTGAGATAAATAATAATAAAGGTGAAACTATCAAAAACAATTGGTCTTTAACTAATTTTAATGATGGAACAACAAGCGGTGAAATAACATCTACAATGCTTAGTTCAGTTACTCTTTCAGGTGGAATAACAGCAGTTGCAAATCATACTGGAAGTAAATTTAATACAGGATTGACTTTAAACTATCTTAAGACTAATGGTGTAGCTAAAATATTAGATGAAACTACATTGATAACTTTGGAAAATAAAGAATCAAACTTTTTAGCAGGTGGAAATTTATTGATAGAAACATCTACAGTATCAGCAGATGGTCAGCCTGTAAGTGCTATTCAAAAGTTTCCTTATGGACTAGAATTAAAAATAACTGTAAAAGATATTGTAAATAAATTTGTAACATTAGAGATAGATACAAAATCAACAACTTTAGATTCTGTAAATGGAGTAGGTAATCTTCCTGCAGTAAAAGAAAAATCTATAAAAACAAATGTTGTGATTGAAGATAAAGCAACTATAGTTTTGGGTGGTTTGATAAATAATAGTAATTCTAAAGATTGGGAAAAGATACCTTTACTAGGAGATATTCCAATTTTAGGTAAATTATTTCAAAGTAAAGCATTTATAGAGGGAAAGAGTGAGTTAGTATTTTTTATAACACCCACAATAGTATCAGCAAATACAAATAATCAAAATAATAAATATCAAAAGATGAAAAAAGATATAATTGTTGTAGATAAAAAAAAGAAAAAAGTTAAATCAAGTGTAAAAAAAGATATTAAAACTGATAAAAAAATAAAATTATCAAATG
>CAZLZQ010000072.1:0-7901 GCA_964564065.1 uncultured Arcobacteraceae bacterium
GCTATTGGATATTTAAACTTGACAAATAATTACTAACCTGATATAATTTTATTAGCACTCTACCTATTAGAGTGCTAATTTACTAAAAAGGGTATAATATGAGTAATAAAATATTTGAAAAATTAACAAACCAAATGAGTGAAACTATAGAGTCAGGTTTATCACTTGCACTACATAATAAAAACCAAGAAGTAGAAATCATCCATATAATATGGGGACTTTTAACAAATACTTCAAGTGTATTAAATCAGTTATTAAATAAATTAAATATTGATAAGACTGCAATAGAACTTGAAACAAAAAGTATTGCAAATAAACTTCCATCAGTTTCTAGTGTTACCAAAGAAAATATAGTAATAAGTAGAAATGTAGTAAGTTCTTTAGAAAATGCACAAGGTCTTATGACAAGTTCTGGAGATACTTTTTTAGCAGTAGATACATGGATTATCTCAAATTTATCAGATAAGTCTTTTAAAGATACATTAGGAAAATATGTAGATTTAAATGAAGTTAAAAAAGAGTTAGAGTCTATTCGTGGCGGAGCTACAGTTGATAGTGCTAGTGGAGATGATAATCTTGAAGCATTAGAAAAATATGGAATAGATTTAAATGCTCAAGCTAGAGATGGAAAACTTGATCCAGTTATTGGTAGAGATGAACAACTTCAAAGAATGATGCAAATCTTAATAAGAAAAACAAAAAATAATCCAATATTATTAGGTGAGCCAGGAACTGGTAAAACAGCAATTGCTGAAGGCTTAGCTCAAAGAATAGTAAATAAAGATGTACCAACTTCACTACAAAATAAAAGAGTAGTTTCTCTTGATATGTCAGCATTAATTGCTGGTGCAAAATATAGAGGTGAATTTGAGGATAGATTAAAAGCTGTTATTAAAGAGGTTCAAAAAGTTGGAAATATAATTTTATTTATAGATGAGATACATACTATAATAGGGGCAGGGGCTTCTGAGGGTAGTATGGATGCTGCAAATATTCTTAAACCAGCACTTGCACGAGGTGAGTTACATACTATAGGTGCAACAACTTTAAAAGAGTATAGAAAATATTTTGAAAAAGATACTGCAATGCAAAGAAGATTTCAACCTGTAAATGTAGATGAACCTAGTGTAAATGAAGCATTACAAATTTTAAGAGGTATAAAAGAAAAGCTTGAAACATTTCATAATGTTAGTATAAATGATAGTGCATTAGTAAGTGCAGCAAAGTTAAGTCACAGATATATTACGGATAGATTTTTACCTGATAAAGCTATAGATCTTATAGATGAAGCAGCAGCAGAACTTAAGATGCAAATAGAATCAGAACCTACAATTTTATCTACAACAAAAAGAATGATAGGAACATTGGAGGTTGAAAAATCTGCTTTAAATATGGAAAAAACTGATAAAAATATATCAAGAATAACAGAGATAGAGCAAGAACTTTCAAATTTGAAAGAGAAACAAAGAAATCTGGAAGCACAATTTGAAAATGAAAAAGAGACTTTTAATGCAGTATCAAATATAAAAATTGAGATTGATAATTTAAAAAGTAAAGCAGAGAGAGCAAAAAGAGATAGTAAGTTTGAAGAGGCTGCAAAAATAGAATATAGTGATATTCCAGAGTTGGAAAATAAGATTAAAGAGAATGAAGAAAAATGGGCAAGAATGCAAGAAACAGGTACTTTACTTCGTAACTTTGTTGATGAAGATGCAATTGCTAGTATTGTTTCTAGATGGACAGGAATACCTGTAAATAAAATGCTTACAAGTGAAAAACAAAGAATTCTTGAAGTTGAAAATGTTTTGAAAAAAGATGTTATAGGTCAAGATGAAGCATTAAAATCAATATCAAGAGCTATTAAAAGAAATAAAGCTGGACTAAGTGATGAAAGTCGTCCAATAGGAAGTTTTCTTTTTCTTGGACCTACCGGAGTTGGTAAAACTGAATCAGCAAAAACACTTGCTAAGTTTTTATTTGATGATGAAAAGTCATTAATAAGATTTGATATGTCAGAATATATGGAAAAAACATCAGTAAGTAGACTAGTAGGTTCTGCACCTGGTTATGTAGGATATGAAGAGGGTGGACAATTAACTGAAGCTATAAGAAGAAAACCATATAGTGTAATACTTTTTGATGAGATTGAAAAAGCACATCCTGATGTATTTAATATATTACTTCAAGTGCTTGATGATGGAAGACTTACTGATAATAAAGGGGTAACAGTAGATTTTAAAAATACTATTATTATTCTTACTTCAAATATAGGAAGTGATAAAATTATAACTATTTCTGATAAAGTTGAAAGAAGAACAGAGGTTTTAAATACTTTAAAATCACATTTTAGACCAGAGTTTTTAAATAGACTTGATGATATTGTTATTTTTGAACAGTTAGGATTAGAGGCAATTACAAATATTGTAGATATTATGTTTGATTCTATTGCAAAAAAAGTATCTTCAAGAGATATTTTATTAACAATGACAGCAGATGCTAAAGCATATATAGCCCAAGAGGGATTTGATCCTGTGTATGGTGCTAGACCATTAAAAAGAGCATTATATGAGATAGTAGAAGATAAGTTAGCAGATATGATACTAGAAGATGAAATAAAAGATGGTGCCAATGTAGAATTTGACTTTAAAGATGGAGAAGTATTAGTAAATATTAAATAGATAAATAAAATAGTTAAAAATGAAGTTAAAATTCATTGATAACTATTTTAAGAATTAAAAACTATTAGAGATCACTAAAGCTAAAACTGCTAATAAAACTATACCTGCACTTTTGTTATATAGTTTATTAGCAGTTATAAATACTAACATTACAGAAACTATTAATGCTGCAGTTATATCAAAAAAGTTTGCATTAAGGTCTACATTAAGTGGATTTATAATTGAACTTAATCCTAATACCATTGTAAAATTTGCTACATTTGAACCAATTATTGCTCCAATTGCCATATCTGCATTGTTAGCTCTAGCAGCTTTTATAGCAACAGTAAGTTCTGGTAAACTTGTACCAAATGCTACTAGGAATAGACCAATTAGCCATTCACTTACACCAAAATCTCTTGCAATATTTCCAGCACTTTCAATAGCAAAATTAGCACCCCCTACAACAAAGATAAAACCAATGATAAGTAGTCCAATTGTTTTTAGCCAAGGGAAATTATGTTTATCATTCTCTTCCTCTTCTGGTTCCTCAACTTGATCACTTTGTATTAGAAACATTAAATATGCTCCCATTAAAACTAAAAAAATAAATCCATCTAGTTTACTTAGCTTTCCGTCTAAACTCATTAATATAAAAATTAGAATAGGAAATAGTGACCATGCTGAATCTTTAGCAAAAATATCTCTTTTTGGATTTATATTGTTAGATATTAAAAAAACCATTCCAAGTACTAAAGATATATTAAATATAGTACTACCTATAACATTTGCTACAGCAATATCACCACTACCTTGCATAGAAGCACTCATACTTACTGCCATCTCAGGTAAACTAGTTCCTAATGCTACTAAAGTTGCTCCTATAATAAATGGAGATATATCAAAGTATAAAGCGATCTTTTCACTCTCTTCAATTATATAATCAGCACCATAAATTAATGCTCCCATTGATACAATAAATATTAAAATATCCATCTATTTTATCTCCTTAAATGTTCTTACTATTAAACTATCTGGTAAATTAAACTCTTTGATTAGTTTTTCCTCTTCATCTCTATGTTCTCCATTGTCTATCTCATGATCAAACCCTACTAAATGAAGTAAACCATGAATAAAAAGTAATGATAGCTCATCATCAAAACTATGTCCATATAGTTCTGATTTTTCTTTTACAAAATCTGCAGATATAACAATAGAACCAAGTGGTGTATTTGGCATATTTTCATATGGAAAACTTAATACATCAGTTGGTTTATCTATGTTTCTTGTTGTTAAATTTATCTCTTGTATCTCATTATTAGAAGTAAGAATAAATTCTATCTCTTCTTTTGAAATACTTTGAGCAATTTTATTTAAAAATTCTTGATTTATTTTATATTGAGTTTCATTTTCAAAAACTATATTGAACAATTATTGATTCCTAGTTCTTTCATCACAGCTTCACAAAAATTACCAGCATCACGAGGGATACCTTCTGTTCCAAATTCTATTGAAAAGTTACCTGCAGTATCATTTATAGCTCTTCTTATTACACTTGGAAATAATTGTAAATCTTTTTCAATTTTTGCAATTGCTTGTTGGATTTTTACTTTACTTATATCGTTGTTATATTCGATACTCATTCTCATATAACCCTCTTCCATCTTTACATCAGCACACATATCTCTTGACATGGTTTCTCCTTTTATTAAATTATTTTGTATTTGCTATCTCTTCATAATCTTTTCTATCATTTTGATAATTTACAATATGTTTTGAAAAAACCTCTAGCCAGTTCCAGTATGATTGAATATGTTTATGTTCAACCTTATCTTCAATATTTCTCAATACCTCTTCCCAGCAACCTAACCATTCTATTCTTGCTTTATTTGGGATAGAAAACATTTCATGTAATTTTATTTGATCAAAATCTCCACCAAATCTAGAGATATATCTATCATCTCCACCACACATCATCATAAAGTATGATCCATTTCTCTTTTTGATTAGTTTTATCTCTTCTTCTCCGTCTGGAAAGAAGTGAGCAATATCGCTATCTAGTACAATTTCATAAAATTCATCAATCATTTGTGTAAAACCAGCTACGGTTAATTGTTCTAAAAACTCTTTGTTTGGGTTTGTAACTTCAGGTCTTTCACCCATGATTGCATTTGTGTAATAATAATCTACCATTTTATCCTCTATTTAGTTGTTAAATTTATACTTTAAATAAGAAAGATACTAACTAAAATCTACTGAGATTTTAATAAACTATGGTGTTTATGTGAGAGTATAAGTTAATAGTTAGTAACTATTAACTTAATATTTTTATAGTGTTTATTCTAAAGTTATAGATTGGTCTCCATAATAAAGTTTATCACCAATCATTATAACTTTTTTTGATTGATCAAATGAAAAATCAAATATTTGAAAAGTTTTTAAATCAGAATCTAATCTAATTAAATAATCATTTTCTTCTAAAGCATATATATAGCTTCCAGTTCCTAAAGCTACAAATTTAGCAAATTTAAATTTAATACTATTTAACTCTTTTAGTTCTTTATCAAACTTTATTATTTTACCCTCTAAAGTTGTTAAAATAATATTCTTTTCATTTATAATAATATTTCTTACATTAATATCTTTTACATTTACTCCACCATTTACAAAACTAAATAGTTTGGTTGGTGTTGCAGCTATTAATGCATCATCTATTGACGATAAAAATATGATATTATTTATGTTTCCTTTTGGGTCTATATTCATTGTTTTTATAGTGGTTTTTTTAGCTATATCCACAACAATAACTTTACCATCAAGTGTTGGATATAATACAACAGAGTCAAGAAAAATTGGATTTGCTATTTTTATATCATTTACAAATGATTGTGCTAAATATTCTTTAAAATATTTTTGTTTTGTTTTTTTATTAAATAATATAATTGAATTATCTATTAAAGATAATGCAATAAGATCACCTTTAATTGAAGCAGAGATAACATTCTTTTCAAATTTATATTTTTTAATAGTATTTTTCTCTTTAACTAAAAGTGTTGAGTTATCATTTGCTGCTAAAATTATTCCATTGTTATTATTTAAAAACTTATAACCATCTTTGATTACGATATCTGTAATACCATCTTTAGATAAGTATTTGAAATCTTCTAGTGTTGCACCATCTGCATTATAGTCAATAATGTTGTATTGTAGATCAGTTGATGAAAATGGATAATCTCCATCAACATTTTCTGGTTCAAAATATTGTTTTGAACCACACCCTGATAAAAATAATATAAAAATAAATAAAAACGATAATTGTTTCATAAGTAACCTACTTTGTTAATAAATAATGTTCTAGCATATTAGATAGTGATGCTACGCTTGATTTAGTAGATATAAGCTTGATACTCTCTTTTGCATCTTGAAAATTTCCATTTTTTGCTTGAAGTAATGCTTTATTAAATATAGCAAAATCTTTTAATAAAAAATTTTGTTTTTGTGATACACTTGCTAGCTTATCAATATTTTCACTTTTAATTGCTTGTGAATATTCAGATAATTCTTTAAAAAATTCAAGATCATTATTTTTACTTTTATCATTCATGTAAAGTATAATTTCATATAATTTTTTATTATTTGATTTTAGGTATGATAGTGCATCTTTATCTTTAGGATTTTCTAGTAGTATATTAAAAGATTGATTATCTTTTATTCTGTTTTGTTCTTTTTGATAATTTATTACAGAACTACCTATAAATGATACAATTACTAATGTAACAGAACCTAAAATAAGAACTTTATATTTTTTATAAAATTGCTCTAATTTAAATGTTTTTTCCATAAAAGTTTCTTGAGCAGATACTTCCTCTTTTATATAGTCAATATTTTCTTTTAAACTCATAACTGATAATACCTTTTTGTAAAATAAAAATAATTATATCTAAATAGACTTAATGAACAGTTTATATATCCAAGAACTCACCACTATGATATAACCATCTATTATTTATCTTTAGAAATTTACTTTTTTCTATAAATGAGTTATCATTATTTGTACATTCTATTGTTGCTTTAAATGTAACAAATGATTCTACATTGTGATCGATAGATTCTAATATCTCTAGTTTTTGGAATAAACAATTTTTACAAAATTCACTTATCTCATTTGTCCATAATAACTTATCAGTTTTAAAATCATTATTTTCATTATGTGTAGTATCTATAATATATTTTGGAATATTTAATGCAAATGCACTATATCGTGATCTCATAAGTTGAGATGCTAGTTTAGGAATAGCACCTTTGTGGAATAGTTGGCAACATTTTTTATATTTGTTGCCACTTCCACAAGGGCAGGGCGAATTAACGCTTATTTTTATTTTAAATCTTTCTTTTGTTTTTCTAATCTTCTTCTCATACTTGGATCAAGTTCTCTTTTTCTAACTCTAATAGAGATAGGAGTAACTTCTACAAGTTCATCATCTTCAATCCATTCTAATGCATGTTCTAAAGACATATCAATTGGTGGAATAAGTTTAATAGCTTCATCTGCTCCACTACTTCTTACATTTGATTGTTGTTTTGCTTTTACAGGATTTACATCAAGATCATTTGCTCTTGCATGCTCACCAATTACCATACCACCATAAACTTTATCTTGAGGTTTAATATATAATGAACCTCTATCTTGTAGATTAAAGATTGAGTATGCTACAGCTTCACCAGCCTCCATAGAAACTAAAGCACCATTCATTCTAGATGTTACAGCACCAGAGTATGGTCTAAATTCTAAAAATGAGTGATTCATTACACCTTCACCTTTAGTATCTGTTAAAAATTGACCTCTATATCCGATCAATCCTCTTGCAGGGATCTCAAACTCAACTCTAGTTTGACCATCACCCATTGGAACCATATTTGACATTACAGCTTTTCTTTTACCAAGAGTTTCAATAACAGTACCAGAGAACTCATCAGGAACATCACAAACTAAATGCTCAAATGGCTCACACTTAACACCATCAATCTCTTTAACGATAACTTCTGGTCTAGAGATAGAAAACTCAAAACCTTCTCTTCTCATATTTTCAGCTAAGATAGTGATTTGTAGTTCACCTCTACCTTTTACTTCAAATGCAGCTTCACCTTTAGCTTCATATTGCATAGCAATATTTGTATTCATTTCAGCTTCTAATCTTTCTTGAATTTTGTTACTTGTTACAAATTTACCTTCAGTTCCTGCTA
>CAZLZQ010000073.1:0-3733 GCA_964564065.1 uncultured Arcobacteraceae bacterium
TAAAATCACATAAAGAGATAAAAAGGTTAACTTTTTCTATTGTTACTAAGTAAAATATATAAGTTATTTTAAAATATATCAGTAGTTCTACTTAATTGGCTTTTATCAAAGTGAGTATATATCCTAGATGTATTTATATCTGCATGACCTAATGATTCTTGAACTAAAATAAGATCATGGCTATTAGCATAGAGCAGGGTGGCAAATGTATGTCGAAGCATATGTGCTCCATTTTTCTCTTTTCTAAGTCCTGCACTTAAAAGTATCTGTTCGACAATTCTACTTATATATGCTTGTGTTAGTTTTTTACCTTTCTTATTACAAAAGAGTAGGTCACTTTCACAAGATCTAATATCTAGCCAAGTTTTTAGATCTTGTTGTATGATTTTTTCTTTTATCATCACTACCCGTGGCTTATTCCCTTTTCCTCTTACTTGTATAATATATGCATCACCATCTTTTATAAAATCTTTTTTATTTATATCTATAGCTTCACCAACACGAATACCTGTATAAAGAATAGTTTTTATAATAAGTCTATTTCTAGCTCCTAAATTTATATCTTTAAATGGATAATTACTAATAGCACCTATAAACTTACTAACTTCATCTTTATTTAGGAAGGAGGGGAGTTTTGTACCACTTTTACCCCCTAATCCACCCCAATTTTTAAGCTCAATTCCATATCTATATGCATTTCCATTTAACTCTTCATTTTGTTTATCAATATAACTAAAAAATCCCAATAGTGCTATACGATGGTTTTTTTTAGTAGCATCTGATAAAGTTGCTGTTTGAGAAGCTAAAAAGTCACTAAGTATATCTTCATCTATCTCTTTCATAGAGTTAGCACCAAACTTCATTAAGTAGTTATAAAGTTTTTCTAAAGGTAGATAATAAACATGAATACTAGTTATTCCAATATTTCGTACCTCTTTCATCAAGCCTTTAAGCTTTTTGATACTATTAAAACCAATTATAAGCTCTTGGATGATCTGTGCTAGTCTATCTTGGTTGGTAACTTTTCTATTTGATAAACTTGTTATCTTATTTCTTATAAATCTACTTAGCCAAAATAGATAGGTCTTGCTAAATGTATCTTCACAGTCAAGTTGGTATCTCAAAGTAAATCCTTATTAATAGTATTGGAAACTATAATTTCCAAACTATAACATATCTATCTTTAAGCCCTACTGATTAGCTATCATATCTTTAAAATCATAAAATGCTTTAGTTTTTCTAATCGTTCCATCTCTATTATCTATTAGACCATATCCTGGAGCAATAAGTTGATGCCAAAATACTTTTGAGATCTTTTTAGAGTCTTTGGCTATATCAAAATAATCAACCATATACTTAGCATATATATCTTCACTTACACACTCTTTTTCACTTGTAGGAGCATAGGGTGCAGTACCTGATAATGGCCAATTTATCTCAGTGATATATATATCATCAGTTTTCATTTTTGGAGATAATCTAACTAAAGAGTAAAGCATATCAATTTTGTTTTTAGTATCAAATATACCCATCTGAGTATTCTGAGGTTTTCCTCTTCTATCTACATAAAGTAAAGTAGATAATCTATCATATGTTATATCAAATCTATTGAATAATGCTCGTATAGTATAGTGGTATTCAAAGTCTATAACTGATGGACCTATTAGTTTTATTGTAGGGTAGTTAATATCTCTTATATCTTGTACAGTTTTGTAAAAGTTTAGATACTCTTTGACACTAAAAAATCCCCATTTTGTTCTATTTATAGTTGAACCTATTTGGAATTCATCTGTAATATCTTTAAAGGTATTAAATATATCCATAATATGTAATGCTAATAGATCTTTATCATCTATATGAATCCTATCTTGAAGTATATTTATAAGGATTTGTTTATCATCTCCAAATGATAAAGCAAATTCTTTATAAGAGTTAAGATTCTGTATATCACTTAAAGGAATTCTAATAAGTAACGACTTTACCCCTAACTCATTTATGAGTTCTGGTTGCCCTGCCCCTTTGTCAAGGTTTACACTCATACCATAAAATTCTTTTTTTGAAGATTCTCTTATTTCTAAACTTTCTTTCTTTTTGAATAGTTTCATCAACAAAATTGATAAAGGAAATATTATAATATTTGTAGCAATTAGCGGAATAAAATCCCATATATTTTTCTTTCTCATCATCTTTTTATATACTTTATCTTTTAAAATATATGGTTGATCAGAGTAATTATCCCAAATAAATGGTGAGTTATTTGATGGCATCAATTACATCTTTTGCAGTTATTTGTTTCATACATTTATGATTTTCTTTTTCATCTTTTAAAGGACATATTCTTTTCATACATGGGCTACAGCTCAACTCTTTTCTTAGTAATATACTTTGATTATTCATCCATTGATTTGTCTCTTTAAACCTAGTAGGACCAAAAATACAAACTGTTTTTATATTAAAAGCTGCTGCTAAGTGCATAGGGCCCGAATCATTTGTAATAAATAAATCTAGTTTAGATATTTGTTCTATTAGTTCCTCTACAGATGTTTTACCTGCAAGATTAGTATAGTTTGATATATTTGCATCTTTTAGTTCTTGCTCTATATCTGAGGCTATATCAGTCTCTCCTGGTCCTCCAAATATTTTTATATCGTAAGTCTTTGATAACTTTATAGCAACTTTTGCAAACTCTTTAGGATACCATCTTTTTGCACTACCATATGTAGCACCTGGATTTATACCTAGGATTTGCTTATTTTTGGTATTAGATTGTTCTTTATTTATATATATCTTTAATTTATCTGGTTTTAAAGTACTATTTAGACTTTTATTTATAAAATCATTATATCTTATTACCTGATGAGTTTCTAAGTCTGAATTTAATCTATTGTATATATATTTTTTATTACTATTTAAAAACCATAATAAGTATTTAGTAGTGAAGTTTTTTCTAAAACTAAACGCAAGATTAAACTCCCCTGCTCTTTTTGCTAATTTGTAAAGATTAATATATCTGTTTCCATCTTTTTTACTATTATCTATTATTATTTTTTCTACACTTGGATGCTTTAAAAAAAGTTTTGTAGATACAAATGAACCAAAAATAGTAAGTTTACATTTAGGGTATAGCTTAACAATATTTTCAATTGTAGGTGTGGTCATCACTGCATCACCTAACCATGTTGGAACTTCAATAAATATTTTCATATACCCTACTTTATTTTTTATTATTTAAATTCATTTTGTATAGTCTTAAATAGCTATTTAACTATTACAAGCTTGTATTTTTTCTATTGTTTTAGTTGTACTTTTTCCATCTACAAAGTTTACAAGCTTTAATTCTTTAGCAATATCACTACCTACAACATCCTTGCCTTTATAGTCTCCACCTTTAACTAATACATCTGGCTTAACAATTTGTATAAGACTTAACGGTGTATCATCTGTAAATAATACAACATAATCTACTGACTCTAAAGCTGCTAAAATATACCCTCTATCCTCTTCATTATTTATAGGTCTGTTATCCCCCTTTAAGGCTTTAACACTTGCATCACTATTTAATCCTAAAATTAGTATATCTCCAAATGATTTTGCTTTATCTAAGTATTGAACATGTCCTTTATGAAGGATATCAAAACATCCATTTGTAAATACTATTTTTTTATTTTGTTTCTTTAATCTTTCTACAGTTTGAGCTATCTCTTCAAAATTTTTAACATGTGACTCGATACTA
>CAZLZQ010000073.1:3833-7650 GCA_964564065.1 uncultured Arcobacteraceae bacterium
TCTTTCTACAGTTTGAGCTATCTCTTCAAAATTTTTAACATGTGACTCGATACTACTTTTGTGTAAAGAACTTTTATATTCTTCTATCTCTTCCATAGTAGCTGTAGCACTTCCTATTTTTCCTACAACAACTCCTGCAGCTAAATTTGAAAATTCCATAGAAAATTCTATATCTTTATCTACAGCTAAACAATACCCAAGTGATGCAAGAACAGTATCCCCTGCTCCTGTTACATCATAGACTTCTCTAGCTACTGTTGGTTTGATAATAACATTATCATTTTTATCCAAAATAGCAATACCATCTTCACTTAAAGTTATCATTGGAACTTCTAATGATGAGATATTTTGTAGTTTTTTTAATGCTTCTTTTAAACTATCTTTATCTTTTATATTAATATTTGTAGCTTCAATTGCCTCTTTTTTATTTGGAGTTAGTAAGTATGCACCAATATATTTAGTATAATTATCTCCTTTAGGATCTACAAGAACTTTTATATTTGAACCTAATGCATTAAAAATAATTTTAGATATTAATGAGTTTGTAATTACCCCTTTTCCATAATCTGAAACTAACACAATGTCAAATTGATCTATTATTTCAAGGATTTTTACATTAAGCATCGCTTCACTCTCTTGTGATATATCATCTTTTGATTCGTGATCATATCTTACTATTTGTTGAGCAGAAGCTATAATTCTACTTTTTTTAGTAGTTTTTCTTTTTTCATCACAAATTAAATAGTGTTGTACATCAATTCTTTCTAACATGCTTGTTAGTTCATCAGCAATCTCATCATCACCAATTACAGACATAACTGTAACATTTGATCCTAGCGATACTAGATTGTTTACAACATTACCTGCACCACCTAAAACAGTAGTTTCTTTTTCTATATCAACAACTTGTACAGGAGCTTCAGGTGATATTCTAGTTGCTTTTCCCCATAAATAATGATCTATCATAAGATCACCAACTACTAAAATATTTGGCTTTTTAGTTAAGTCTTTCATATCTATTTCACTTCACTTTCAAATAATCTTTTGATCTCTGGAATATATGCTTGAATACCCTCTTCCATAGTAAACCTTGGCTCATATCCTAAGTTTTCTTTTGTAGTATCTATTACTGCTTGTGTAAAAAATTGATATGAACCTATAAATGGATTTGGTATATATTCTTTTCCATTATCTATTTTTAACTCATGTTGCAATATATTTACAATATCTTCAAAACTTCTAGCTTTTCCAGTCCCTACATTGTATATACCACTTTTTTTAGGATTACAAGCTTTTATATTTGCTTGTATAATATCTTCTATGTAGATAAAATCTCGTACAATTTTGTCACTACCTTCAAAAAGTTTAGGCGTAATACCTTTTAGAATTTGATGACCAAATTGTACTACCATAGATGCAGTTTTATTTTTGAAAAATTCTCTTTGACCATATACGTTAAAATATTTTAATCCAACTATTGAGATATTTATACCTTGTTTTATATATTTAGCTGTAATATTATCCATCATAACTTTTGAAAATCCATAGGCATTATTTGGTTGCTCGTAGCCAACTTCAAATCTATCACTATCTCCATAAGTTGCAGCAGATGAAGCATAAATCATATTTGCATTATGTTTTATAGCAATTTTTAGTAGATCTTCATATGCATTTACATTTGTTTTCATCATCACATCTTGCTCTTGAACAGTAGTATCACTAATAGCTGCTTCATGAAATATATAATCAAATTTATAGTTTATTTCTAACTCTTTTAAATCAATTTTATCATTTATATCACCACTAATAACAGTACCACTAAATCCTAAAAGATTTTTATAGTGTCCAAAACTTTTTAAAGCACCATTTGAAAATGTATCATCACTTCTAAATTTATCAAATACTATAATATTAGATTGAGGATAATTATTCTGAAAATAAAAAGCAAGATTTGATCCTATGAACCCTGCTCCACCTGTTATTAAAATTGTTTTTGTATTAAAGTCTATATCTGTATATTTCATTTTATTATCTCCATTAGTTTATTTTCTACTTGTTTATAAAATTCTTCACTATAATTTGCAGGTACTTCATAGTTATTTTGAACCTTTTGTTCACTTATTGTTGCCCATCTTTTACTACTTGCAAATAAATTTTCACCAAAAAAAGAAAGAGTAGGTGTATTTGTAAGTCCTGCTAAATGCATAGGACCAGTTGAAGTACTAACGAAAAGTTTTGTAGTACTTATAAATTTTGTAAATTCCCAAAGTGATTTAAAATCATCTCTTATATCTGCTTGAAAATCTAACTTCTCTTTTATATATTTTTTAGATTTATCATCATCTGGACCAAAAGTAAAAACTACTTTTATACTTTGACTAGCTTTATTAGCTAACTTTAGATAATCATCAAGAGATAGATTACCATCACTACTTCCACCAAAACCTGTATGAAATATTATAAAATTTTCTTTTTTTGTATCAAGAGTTAGAAGTGGTTTATTAAATTCAAGTTTTAAGTTATCATCAAACTTTTTAATCAAATCAAGATTATAAGCCCATTCAGTTTTTTTAACTTCACTTCTTCGTTGTTTTAATTTTTTATTAAAAAATATTTGAGCTATTTTTGTTGCAGGTGAAATTCTCATAGGAATTTTAGCTAAAAATAGACAAAGTCCAAGATGAAAATCTATATAGCCACTAATGCTAGCATCAAATTTAAATTTTGAAAGTCTATTTAGAAGAGTAAAACTATCATCACTGTACTCTATAACATCATCAATAAAGTCAAGTCTTTTAGCTAAATCTACATTTATTTTTGCAACCAACATCACTATTTTGTGATTTGTTTGCTCTTTTAGAACTTTACACATAGGTAATGCAGTGATGAAGTCCCCTATTTTATCATGTCTTGTTATAAGTATAGTCATATTGTCATTTACCTAGTTTGATGAATTATATAATCGTTTATATTCATCACAGTTTTTTAATAAAGATTGTTCATTATCTTGACAAACTATTTTTCCATCTTTAAAAACTGCAATTTTATCTGCATTTTTAATAGTACTTAGTCTATGTGCTATTACAAATGTTATTTTATCAGAACTCACTTCATCTAAAACTTTTGTGATCATTGCTTCTGATTCATTATCAAGTGCAGATGTTGCTTCATCAAAAATTAAAATATTTGGCTCTTTGTATAATGCTCTAGCTATAGCTATTCTTTGTCTTTGACCACCACTTAAGTTTGTACCAAATTCATCAAGCTTTGTATATATACCCTCACTTAAATTTTCTACAAACTCTAAAGCATGAGCTTGTTTTAATACTCTTTTAACTTTATCTTCATCTAAACTATGTCCAAATGAAACATTTGAAGCAACAGTGTCATTAAAAATATAAACTCTTTGTGTAACTATCGATATTTTATCTCTTAGGCTTTGAAATGTAAAAGAGTTATGATTCTTATTATTAAATAATATTTCACCTTTAAAAGGATCATAAAATCTAAGTAGTAAGTTTACTAAAGAGCTTTTACCCCCTCCACTATCACCAACTAAGGCAATCTTCTCACCTATTTTAGCTTCAAGAGTTATATTATCTAATGCAATTTTATCATCATATTTCAAAGATACATTTTTAAAAGATACCGAATTTATTGATTCATCTAATTTAATATTACCATCGGATATTTCATTTTGTTGATTAAAAATATCATTTATTCTTTCATTTGCAGCTATTGCTGTTTGAAAGTTATTATATACGCCAGATAGCCTTTTTATAGGAGTATATAACATAAATAAAGCAGTCATAAATGA
>CAZLZQ010000074.1:0-7551 GCA_964564065.1 uncultured Arcobacteraceae bacterium
ACCTTTTAAAGATGGCATTTTACCAAATTTATTATAACTCATATCTTCACAATAACCTTTTTCTCTTGTTGGTTCATTGATATAATCTTTTAAAAATTCTATTGATAATGCTCTTAGTTCAGTATTATTAACTGGACCTTCTATAGCATCTACACCAATTACAACACTTCGTACAGCAACTGCTATTGGAGGGGCAACCATCATTGACTTTTCATGCTTATTTTTTGGTTTTGTACTGGTATGACACATTGCACATTTCTTTTGAAATATTTTAGAAGGATTTGTTAAGTTTTGAGCTATTGCAGATGATGATACAAGAGCCAAAAACAATCCTGCACTTACTAATTTATGATCTATTTTCATTTATTTTCCTTATTTAATAAAATATTATAAGTATTATTAATAAAAAGTTAGCTTAATATAATTTAACTAAGCTACATATACCCCATCTAACTCTTTTAACATCATCTCAACGCTGTTATTTATATAAAAACCACTATCAATCTCTACATCACCAAGTTTTGATTTAACTACTATTGTTAACTCTCTTTTACCTTGGTTTCTAGATATGATTTCAAACATATCAAATATAATTTTGTCATCATTTGAAAAATCAACAAAAACATGTAATGGCTCTTTAACTTTTTCTACCTTTTTACCTTTTTTCAGTTTCTCTGTTTTTGCTTCTTTTAAAGTATCAATTTTTTTTAAATTAAATTTTGTTCCAAAATCATCTATTTTGACACCAACTTTAAAAGCTATAGGTTTTGTTAAATCAAAATCTTCCTCAAGCTCTTTTATTCTATCCTCAAAAAGCATAAGTTCAAAACTACCATGAAAATCCATAATTGTAGCAATACCAAAAGGGAAACCTTTTTTAGAAACTCTTTTTTGTATCGATTCAATTTGCCCTATCAAAAGTGTTTCACTACCATCTGATAAAGTATCAAATTCACTACTTAATGTATAATTGATACCATCAAGTGTTTCTCTATATGGATCCAAAGGATGACCTGATACATAAAAACCAAGTGATGCTTTTTCAAACTCTAAAATCTCTTTATCAGGATACTCTTCACATTGATTTATAGTTATACTTATAGTTGTCATATCTTCATCATCACCAAAAAGTGAACCAACTGCCATCTTTTTAGCTTGTGCAGCTTTACCTGCAGCTTCTACTATATCTTCAAGCTGTTGAAGTAATGCTTTTCTAGAAAATTCAAAACAATCAAATGCTCCTGATTTTATAAGGGTTTCAATAACTCTTTTATTTACTTTACTACTATCTATTCTACTTACAAAATCACTTAAATCACTAAATATTTCATCACCTCTAGAATTTATAATAGAATTAATAGCAACATCACCTGCACCTTTTAAAGCACCCATTCCAAATAGTACAACTTCTTTACCTTCAAGAGTATCAGCACTAAATACTAAATATGATTTATTAATATGTGGAGGAACAAGTTCAAAACCCATCCTTTTTACTTCATCAACATACTTTACAACTTTATCAGTATTATCTTTTTCAAGAGTTAAAAGCGAAGCCATAAATTCAGTAGGATAATAACATTTTAAATAGCTCGTATAAAATGTCACCATAGCATAAGCAGCACTATGTGATTTATTAAATCCATACCCAGCAAACTTTACAATTAAATCAAAAAGTTCTTCACAATGTTGACGATTATAACCTTTTGTTACACCACCATCTGCAAACTCACCTTTTAATCTATCCATCTCCTCAACAATCTTTTTACCCATGGCTCTACGAACTAAATCTGCACCACCCAAACTAAACCCACCAATAACTTGAACTATCTGCATAACTTGCTCTTGATAAACAATAACTCCATAAGTAGGCTTTAAAATTGGTTCAAGTGGTTCAGTAAATTCATCATAAAAGTAGTTTATCTCTGCTCTTCCATGTTTTCTATCTATAAAATCATCAAGCATTCCAGACTCCATTGGACCTGGTCTATATAATGCTAGTACAGCAATAATATCCTCAAAGTTTGATGGCTTTAATCTTCTACAAAGATCTTGCATACCTGTTGATTCTATCTGAAAAAGCCCTATTGTATTTCCAGTACAAATTAAATCATAAACATCTTTTTCATTCACATCTTTTGTTGTAAAATCTATTCTTACATTATGTCTTTTTTCTATTAGTTGTAATGCTCCCTCAATTACAGTAAGTGTTTTTAATCCTAAGAAGTCAAACTTAATTAAATCTACATCTTCTACATATTTACCATTATATTGCGTAGCTAATGTATCTAATCCTGATGGTTTAAATAGTGGTGTTTTTTTCCATAACGATTCATTTGAGATAACAACACCTGCTGCATGTGTTCCTGCATTTCGATTTAGCCCTTCTAAGGCTAATGAATACTCCCAAACTCTTGCAGCCTTGGGATCCATATCGCAAAGCTCTTTTATCTTTGGTTCTTTCTCCCATGAATCAGCTAAATTTATACCTAACTCATCAGGAATAAGTTTTGCCATTGCATCAGCTTGAGAATATGGCATATCTAAAACACGTGCTACATCTCGGATAACTCCTTTTGCCAATAACTTACCAAATGTAATAATTTGAGCAACATTAGCTCTTCCATATTTTTCAACAACATAATCTATAACCTCTTGCCGTCTAGCTTGGCAAAAATCCATATCAATATCTGGCATTGATATACGCTCAGGATTTAAAAATCTCTCAAAAAGCAATCCATAAGGCATGGGATCAATATCTGTAATAGCTAACGAAAAAGCAACTAAGCTTCCAGCAGCTGAACCCCTACCTGGTCCAACTGGGATTTTTTGTTCTTTTCCAAAAATAACAAAATCCCAAACAATTAACATATAACCAGGGAATTTCATATTATTAATAATATCCATCTCAACTTGTAATCTATCTCTATACTCTTGGTGTTTAGATTTATCTATAATTTCAAGTCTTTTTTCTAGACCCCTTTTACACTCATCTATAAAAAGTATTTTATCATTTTCTAAAGAATATTCTTCTTCAGGTTCTGGTAATACAAGATTATTTATTACTGATTTTTCTCTAGTAAATTTAAAATTTGGAGGAGTTGGATCCCCTAGTTTTATCTCTAAATTACATTTATTTGCTATCTCTTGAGTATTATGAATTGCTTCTGGTATATCTGCATAAAGTCTTGCTATCTCTTGTGGTGATTTTACATAAAACTCATGAACACTATGTCTAAGTCTATTTGGATCATCATAAAGTTTATTCATAGCTATACACATAAATGCTTCATGGGCTTCTGCATCTTTTGGATTTGTATAATGTGTATCATTAGTTGCTACTATTTTTATACCTGTTTCTATAGATATCTGTATAATTTGTTTATCTATATAGTGTTGATCTACAATACCATGTCGCATTATTTCAAGATAAAAATCATCTCCAAACATATCTTGATACTCTAATGCTATTTTTTTAGCCTCATCATATCCTTTTGCACCATTCTTTACATTTCTTGGATTATTTAAATTTAGATGCCAATTTATCTCACCTTGTAAACAAGCTGCTGAACAGATCAAACCTTCACAATTTTCTTTTAATAGTTTTTTATTTATACGTGGATAATAATAAAATCCATGCATATATGCTTGACTACTTAAAAACATAAGATTTTTATATCCTATATCATTTTTAGCATATAAACATAAATGAAATCTTTGTTTTGTTGACTTATCACCTATCTCTTCTTGATTATGTAAATATGCCTCCATACCAATAATAGGTTTTATACCCTCTTTATTCATTGTATTATAGAAATCAATAGTTCCAAACATATTACCATGATCAGTCATAGCAACCGATGTCATACCAAGCTCTTTAACTTTCTTTGCTAATGCTTTTATTTTATTGGCCCCATCGAGCATAGAATACTCTGTATGAAGATGAAGATGTGTAAATTGTGGAGTTTCATTTGTTGACATAGTTTTTCTTTATAATTATATTTTTAAAGATTATATCAAATATTAGTAGTTAGTAAAATAAAAAAGGGGAAGTAGATTTAAATCTACTTCCCCTTTTTATATATAAAGTTTTTTAACTATACAAATGAAATATAAGCCATTTGTGTAGCATCACCACGTCTGATTCTAGTTTTAATAATAGATGTATATCCACCATTTCTCTCAGCGTATTTAGGTGCAATTTCTGTAACTAATTTATTAGTTGCAGTTTTACTTTGTAGTTGAGCAAAAACAGCTTTATGAGAATTGGCATCACCAACTCTAGCTTTTGTTACTAATTTCTCAACGTATCTTTTTAACTCTTTTGCTTTTGGCAAAGTAGTTTCAATCTTTTCTCTTTCAATTATACAAATAGCCATATTAGCTAATAATGCTTTTCTATGAGAAGATGTTCTACTAAGCTTTCTATATCCATGCTTATGTCTCATTATTCGTCCCTTTCTTTATTAAGCTTTTAATTGCTCTAATTTTTTTCTTAAAGCTGAAGCTGTATCTTCATCTAAAGATCCACTAATTGGAAAACCAATTTCTGTGAATTTATCAGAAATCTCTTCTAAAGATTTTTTTCCAAGATTTTTAATACTTTCAACTTCAACTTTACTCATAAGTGCTAAATTTCCAACAAATTTTATTCCAGCTCTATCAAGCGAATTAAAACTTCTTGCACTTAAGTTTAAATCTTCTATTTTTACAATTAAATCTTTTAAATCAACTGTACTTTGATTGTTACTAACTTCAACCATTTTAACTTCTGAAAGATCAAATACTTTATTAAATACTGACATTTGAGAATACATAGTTGTAATAGCTTCTTTAAATGCATCTATAGGAGAAATCTGTCCATCTGTGTCAACTGTAAAAACAGCTTTTTCATAGTTAGGATTATCTTCTACTAATATTTTTTCGATATCATAAGTTACTTTTTTTACTGGTGTAAAAAATGCATCTACTGGGATAAAGTCAGCTGGGATCATATCTCTTAGATCTTCACTAGGCACATATCCAATACCTTTTTGAACAATAATTGAAAAACTTAATGTACAATCACTGTTAATAGTTGCTAAGTGGTGTTCACCATTAATAACTTCGATGTCGTCATTTTCTAAATCACAACCTTTGATCTCTCTAGCATTGCTAAAAGAGTAATCAATTTGAATTTGTTCCTCATCACCTTTTATTTTAAATCTTAATTCTTTAAGATTTATAATAAAAATAGCGATATCTTCAAGCATACCTCTAATTGAATCAAATTCATGTTGAGCACCTTCTACTTTTACAGCAATAGGTGCATAACCAACAGAACTACTCATTAAAAGTCTTCTTAATGGATGTGCTAGTGTAATAGCATATCCACTTTCAAAAGGAAAAGCACTAATCTTAGCACTATTTTCAGTAATTTGTTCTATCTCTACCTCAGTTGGCAAAAATGGAGCATCTACAAATTTTTTCATATATTTTCCTTTATTATATCAATTATTATTTAGAATATAACTCTACTATTAGTCTTTCTTCAACAGGTATAACCACTTCGTCTCTATTTGGTAGTCTTGTAAAAATTCCAAATACTTTATCTTTATCAACATTAACCCATTCAACCATTCCTGTTTGATTTGTTAACTCTAAAGATCTAACGATTTGACTATTAGTTTTAGATTTCTCTTTAACTTCAATTTTTTGACCTACTTTAACCATAAAAGAAGGGATATCAACTTTTTTACCATCTACTAAGATGTGACCATGTGTTACAAATTGTCTTGCATTTGCTCTTGTTGTAGCAAATCCCATTCTATAAACAACATTATCTAATCTTTGTTCAATTAAAGTAATTAAGTTAGCACCTGTATTACCTTCAATTCTTGCAGCTTCTTTAAAGTATTTTCTAAATTGTTTTTCAGATACACCGTAAATAATTTTCGCTTTTTGTTTCTCTTGAAGTTGCATACCATACTCTGATAGTTTACTTCTTCTTTGTCCATGTTGTCCAGGAGCAAAAGGTCTTTTTTCTAAAGCAGATTTACCGTTTAGTCTTCTTTCACCTTTAAGTCCAAGGTCAGCATTAAGTCTTCTTTCTAGTTTTTCAACTGGTCCTCTATATCTTGCCATGCCTTATCCTTATACTCTTCTTCGTTTTGGTGGTCTACAACCATTATGTGGTAATGGAGTAACATCTTTGAACCATCTTACATTGATACCTTCAAGTGCACCAATTGCTTTAACAGCTGTGTCTCTACCAGAACCTGGTCCTTGAACTTTGATACCAACATTTTTGATACCATGTTCCATAGCTTTTTTCATAGCATCTTCAACTGCAGCAGTTGCAGCAAAAGGTGTAGATTTTTTACTACCTCTAAATCCTAAGTTTCCAGCACTTGACCAAGAAATTGCATTTCCTGCGTTATCAGTTACTGTTACCATTGTGTTGTTAAATGTAGCTGCAATATGAACGATACCGTCAGCAATATTCTTTTTTACAACTTTTTTTCTAGTTACTTTTCTTTTTGCCATCAGTTATCCTTATTTAGCCGCTGCGCCAACAGTTTTCTTTTTACCTTTTCTAGTACGAGCATTAGTTTTAGTCTTTTGCCCTCTACATGGTAAACCTCTTCTGTGTCTTATACCTCTATAAGATCCTAAAGCCATTAAAGCTTTAATATCCATAGCAACTTTTTTTCTAAGGTCACCCTCAACCATATAATTAGATTGGATCTCATTTCTGATTGCAGCTACTTCATCTTCTGTAAGTTCGTGCGCTCTTTTATCATATGAAATTCCAGTTGCATCTAAAATTAATCTTGATGTATGTAAACCTATACCGAAGATATAAGTTAAAGCATACTCCATTCTTTTCTTGTTTGGTAAGTCTGTACCAGCAATTCTTGCCATGGCTTATCCTTGTCTTTGTTTGTGTTTTTTGATCTCACAGATTACTCTTGTAACACCTTTTCTTTTGACAATTTTACATTTGTCACACATTTTTTTAACTGAAGCTCTTACTTTCATAAAAATGTCCTTTTTGTTTGTTTTTCCAATACGACAGGCTCAAAATCTATGCTTTGTAGCCAACTCTTTATAAAAAATAGTTTTAAATTTTATAAAAACTTCTTTCTTGCTGAAGTAAATGGACTGCGAGTATATAGTATTTAACCTTTATTTTTACTAAAGCAAATATATTATTATCTTATTTAATATTAAAAATGTTATCTAGTTTAGTCTTAGAGTCGATATAATATACACTTTTTATCACACCATTTTTTAATTTATAAATCGTAAAATTACCATCTTTATGTAAAAATCTTTTATCAATTCCACTATATATCAACAATATATTATATTTATATGATTTCATTTTAGGTATTGCAAACCATTTTGTTACAAATGTTGGCATTTTAGATATATTTGCAATGTATACTGCATGATTTTTTTCTAAAAATTCATCTTCTTTTGATTCTAAATAATTATTTATAATACTTGAAGTACCTTTTTCAAATGATACAATAAATATTTCAATAGATTTATCAATATCTATAATTCTAT
>CAZLZQ010000075.1:0-1154 GCA_964564065.1 uncultured Arcobacteraceae bacterium
CATACGACTAGACCAATTTTCAAAAGTTATTTCATCACCAAATATTGATAATGGAAAGAAATGATGATATTTATCAATTGAATAGTTATATTGACTACCTAAAAGTAAATCTAATTCATCATTTTCTCTAAATGTTTTATTACATCCATTTATTGCTATTGGGGCATTATCATAATGTATAATATTCGCTTTTGAACTAATATTCTCTATCTTTTTTTCATTCCAACCAAGAAGTCTAAACCAAAACAACTCTTGAGTATAAGAATCTATTGTTACAGTTACACTAGTTTTAGGAAACATCATATTCTCTATACTATTATCAGGTTCCCATTCAAACTTAATACTATCTTCATCTTCTAAAAGTTTAGCACCAAGTGGTATATCTTTTATGATACCTTTAGCTATATCTTCTGCTTCATTGGTATCTTTATTTTCATTTACATAATACTTTGCAGCACTCAAAGATGCAGTTTGTGCTATTTTTTTTAAAGCTAAAATTTTATTTCTAACTTCCATTTCATCTGATATAGTACCTACAAAAACAGTAGTAAATGCAATAAGAAAAAAACCTAACATAATCTTATCTATAAATGCTTTTTTACTATTTTTATAAATCAAATTATTAGAATCTGTCATAACATACCCCTTTATCTACAACTATAAATATTTAGCTAATGGATAAAATCCTAGATAAACTATTAGTTGAGTTAGAACAACTGATGCAAACATCACTGGTACCATAGCTACTATTCTTCGTTTTTGATAAAACTGTTTATAAACTAAAGCTAAAGTTTGTAAAACTCCCGTTACTAATAAAAACAAAGGAAATACTAAATATGGTAAAAAAAGCCCCACTACCATCATATACTTTATATCACCACCACCTAAAATCATTTTAGGTAAAAATAATAATACTGCTATAAAAAATAGTAAAACTAAAAATGGAACTATAAAAGAACTCAAATATATTTTATCTTCTATTAACCCAAAATACACAAGTATCAAACTCATAGTTCCTAGTAAAACATTGGGAACTCTAAATCTAGTACAATCAGTATAAGATAATAGAACAGAAAATATATAAAAACTAAAACTAAACAATGAGTTTTTTACTCATCTATAATCTTTTGCAAAGTTATATTTGCATCATTTTT
>CAZLZQ010000075.1:1254-7500 GCA_964564065.1 uncultured Arcobacteraceae bacterium
ACTTAAACCAACAACTGCACCAATACCAACAATAACTAATAATAATGTTACAAGGATTTTATCCATTGCACCTTTTTCACTTTTTAATCTTCTTTTTAAAAATTCTAACATAATTTTTCCTTTTATTTTTGTGTTTTTAAATAGTTCATTTGACACAAACTCTTATGATTATTATAACATAAGCTTTATTAAATATTGAGAAGGAATTTTGAGGGAAATATTTAGAAAACTAGATATAGTAATCTAAGCGGTTCAGCCATCTTTTTCAAAAGATCTGTAACTTTCCGTCCTTACTTCACAATAAGTTTGGCGATAAACAATTTAACTAATAGAAGTATGACACTATCTAACTTAAAATAGTATTAAATTATGATAAGAAGTAGGAGTTATTCCTACTTTTTATCTAAAATGATTTAGCCATCACTTCATTTAATCTTTTTGTAAAAGCAACTATATCTTTTACCTCAATACCTTCAGCCATTTTAGCTTGATCTAAAAGTAGCCATGAGATAGTCTCTACCATAGAATCATCAGGACAACCATTAAGTGACTTAACAATTGCATGATCTGGATTGATCTCAAGAATAGGAGCTGACTCTGGCATCTCTTGACCCATTGATTTCATCATCGCTGCCATTTGTGCCATAGGATCATTTGGATCTTTTACCACACATGATGGAGAATCAGAAAGTCTATCTGTAGTTTTAACATCAGCTACTGCATCACCTAATGTCTCTTTTATTTTTTCAACTATAGATTTAAATTCAGCTTCAACCTCTTTTTTCTTCTCTTCTGACTGTTCAGTTTTAGGAGCCTCACAAGATGTAATATCTTTAAAATCCCAATCTTTATAAGATCCAATAGCAGGAGTGATAACTTCATCAATCTCTTTATCATCAAGGATAAGAACTTCAATATTATTTTTCTTATATGATTCCATAAGTGGTGAGTTTCTTAAAACTCGTTCATCTTCACCAACGATATAGAAAATTGCTTTTTGTTCAGTAGAAGCTCTATCTTTATAATCTGCTAATGAAGTCATTTTTTCTGCATCATTTGTAGACTTGTATCTTACTAGCTCTAAGATTGCCTCTTTATTTACATGATCTTGATATACACCCTCTTTTAATGGTCGGTTGTACTGTTCAGTAAATTCTTTATATTTTTCTTCATCTTTTGAAAGTTTTTTGATCTCACTTAAAACTTTTTTTACAGATGATTGTTTAATATTTGCCATTACTTTGTTTTCTTGTAAAATCTCTCTACTTACATTTAATGGTAAATCTTCACTATCTATAATACCTTTTACAAATCTAAGGTAAGTTGGAAGTAACTCTTTTTCATCATCAGTAATAAATACTCTCTTAACATAAAGTTTAACACCAGGTTGGAAATCAACTCTATACATATCCATAGGTGCAGTTTTTGGGATATAGAACAATGTAGTATATTCACTTACACCCTCTGCTTTTGTATGAACATATGCCATAGGTTCTGTACTATCATGAGATATTGTTTTATAAAACTCATTATAATCTTCAGGTTTCAACTTACTTTTTGGTTGAGTCCAAAGAGCAGTAGCTTCATTTGCTTGTTCTCTTTTATTTTCAATAGTTTTTTTAGGCTCTTTTCCAGCTTCTTTATCTTCATCACTTAACTCTTCCGTAACTTCCTCTTTATAGTTAAGAAAAATTGGAAATGGAATATGATTTGAGTATTTTTTAACTATTGTTTCAATTCTAGATTTGTTTACAAATTCACTTATCTCTTCCTCTTTAATTTTTATATAGATTACTGTTCCTGCATCATCCTTTACACAAGGATTAAGGTCAAAAGAACCTGAACCATCACTTGACCATTTATAAGCTTGATCTTCACCAGCTTTTTTAGAGATAACATCTACTTTATCTGCAACCATAAATACTGAATAAAAACCTACACCAAATTGACCAATTAGATTACTATCTTTTTTTGCATCTCCACTTAAAGCTTCTACAAATGATTTTGTTCCAGATTTTGCAATTGTACCAATTGAAGCAATTAAATCTTCCTCATTCATACCTATACCATTGTCAGATATTGTTATAGAGTTATCCTCTTCATCTATTTTGATATTTATTGCTGGTGTTGTTTCATAACCCTTTAGTTTAGGATCTGTAAGTTTTAAGTACTCTAGTTTATCTATTGCATCACTACTGTTAGATACAAGTTCTCTTATAAAAATCTCTTTATTTGAGTATAAAGAGTGTGTCATTAATTTTAGTAGTTGACCTACTTCTGTTTGAAATTCATGTTTAGCCATATTTTATATTTCCTTTATTATTTAATTTTATTATTTTAATAAATAATTGAAATTTTATCATAAATATATAAAATGAAGCTAAATTTTTTAAAATAATTAGCACTCTTACTATAAAAGTGCTAATTATTTGTTTTTGTTACAGTTCATCTTTAAAACATCATTTAATTTTTCAAATACTGCTAGTGTATCATTTTCAATATCTAATGCTTTTTTAGCAAGTAGTTGTTGTGAAATATGCTTTGCATTTTCATTTATATACTCTTGTACATTTAAATGAACTTTAGCATGTATATTTTTCAATTCATCCCAAGAAGATAAGTTGGTAAATTCTTCACCATTTTGTTCTTGTATATCTATCCATTTACCCATTTTACATGAGTGATGATCTACAACTTTAAAACTTCTAAACTCATTTAGTTTTTGAAAATTAGTAGCTTTAAATTCAATATGATCTCTTTTATAACCTGATACTGTATGTGCTAAAGTGGGATTACAAACTATTTTTTTATACTCTTTGTTAAATTGTGATTGAGATATAGTTTCTTCAATCTCTAAAGAAAGTTTTTCAACTTTATTTGATATATCATTTAAACTATTTGCACTCATTGCATTCTCTTGTGTCATCTTATCAAGTTGAGTTATCGATTCATTAATTTGCACTATTCTATTTTTTTGGTCTTGTGATGCAACTGCAACATTATCTATAATATCTTTTGTTTCAACAATTTTAAGACTAAGATTATTAAAACCTTCAATCATATCAGTAGATACATTTTGTCCTTCAATTGCTTTTACAGTAGCACTTTGAACCAAAAGTTTTATCTCATTTGCAGCTTGTGCTGATCTACTTGCTAAATTTCTAACCTCTTGTGCAACAACAGCAAAACCTTTTCCAGCTTCACCAGCAGTTGCAGCTTCAACCGCAGCATTTAAAGATAAAATATTTGTTTGAAATGCTATTTGATCTATAATACCTATTGCTTCATTTATTTGATTTACTTTTGTATTAATCTCTTCCATAGCTAATGAAGTATCATTTGCCAATGTATTTCCTCTATTTGCTGTTTCTTGTAACTCATCTGATATTTTAGACATTTTTATTACACTTGTTGCATTTGATTGTATAGTTGTTGTAATCTCTTCAATTGAAGCTGCTGTTTCTTCCAAAGAAGAAGCTTGAAAATTTGAAGAGTTTGATAATGATGAAGATGTACTTAGAAGTATGCTTGTATTATTATTTAAATTGTCTATTACATTACTAAATGTTGCCATAAATATAGAGATATCTTCACCAAGAGCCAATAAAGATGTACTAAGTGTTCCTATATCACCTGCCATCCCCTCTCTTTGAATATTATCTAGTTTAAAATCATATTTATATTTACCATATGCTTTTAAAATTAATCCCAATGTATCAAGTTTTTCTTTTGTAGTATTAATCATATTGTTAACATTAGTTTTTAATAAGTTAACTTCATCACTTCCTGCATCAGATTTAATATTATATGTAAAAAAACCATTTTCAACTCTACTTATTGTTTCATCAATCTCTTTTAAAACAATATTATCTTTTGAAGTTATCTCTTTAATTTTAACTACCTCTTTATTAATGGTATTAATTAACAATGCAAATTCATCTTTACCATTCTCATCTTTTATTATGATATCATCTCTTTTTTTAGATATAAAATCAAAGAAATTTAAAAGATTAGTTTTAAGTAAATTCATATCAGAATCAATTCTTTTATATATCATAAATCCAAGACCAAGAGTAATAATAAACATAAATATACCTAAAAAAAAGTTAATAAAAAATGTAACTTTTGCATCTTTTTCTAACATTCTAATAGATTGTTTTAAATCATTAGAGATAAAATTTTCTATTTTTTGTAACATTATAGATTTTACTGATGTTAACTCATAAAATTTTTCACCCTCACCTTCAAACATATCTAAATCATCATCATTAGCAAGTGATCTTACAAACTCATTGTACTCTTCTAGATCAGTGATTTTTATACTTTTTTTATAAAAATTTATAACATTTTGATCAGCAACTTTTAAAAATACTATAAGCTTTAATTTTTCAGATGATAGTAGTGATTTTAATTTGATTTGACCATATAAGATTTTTGAACTATTATCATTTTCATCAGTAATATTATCAACTTCATTAATAGTATTTAAACCATATGAACCTATTAATTCACTATCATCTTTAGTAGATAAGATATTGTAATAAGCAATTATTTTTGTTGTTACATTTGAGTTAACACTATAATGTGATAATTTTAATAATATTTCTAAAAGTGTATTATTTAATAATGTATAAAAATTTAATGCATTAGTAGCTTTTAAATTTGCTATATTATCTTTTCGTATCTGCTTTCTTACTATACTTAACTTTTTATAAGTATCTTCACCTATTGATAATAAACTTTTTTTAATATTTTCATCAACTTCCATTTTCCTTACATAAATAGTTGTTTCTTTATATAATTTATCTACAACATCTCTTTGTAATTTTAGTTTTTTAGAAAAATTTATCCCTTTGCTACTGATTAAACCAGCAGTATAACTTCTTTCTAATTCTTGCGCTTGAACAACTTTAGAAATTTTTTCTGTTACCTCTATTAGTTGAGATAATTGATTCATACTTTTCATCTCATCATAGGAGCTTACTATACTAATAAAAATAAAATAGAATAAACCAGAAAGTGGAATAAAAGTTAAAATTTGAAGTTTTGTTTTTAAAAGAAGATTACCAAGTATTTTTTGCATATTTAGCCTTTATAATTATTATAACAACATAGTATAATATAAGTTATTATAATAATAGCATAGTACAACTTTACTTTAAGTATCCTATAAATAAAGTGCTAATTCATCTGCTAACATAAAATTGTTATTGTAAATCTTATCCTTTTTTAATAAAACTTTATTGCCATCTAGTAGTATTTTTAATTTTATTTTTTGATTTTCATTTAAAATATTTATAGGAACACCAACTATACTTCTAAAGCCTAAAAGAATTTTCTCTAAAACAATATCATCTAAAGTTAAAGACTCAATCTCTTCATACTCCAATGGTCTACTTATGTATTGTTGAACATCTTTTATACCATAAAATCTTTTGTTATCTATACAGCCAACAGCTCCACAACCAATACCTAAATACTCTTTATATTCCCAATATCCAAGATTATGTTTACTTTGGGCATTGTCACTTAAAGCAAAATTTGATATCTCATATTGTGAAAAACCAAAGTTTTCTAACTCTTTAAATAGATAGTTAGCTAACTTTTGGTTTTCAATTTTTACACTACTCTTATTATAAAATTTTGTACCCTCTTCTAGTGTTAAGCTATATGCACTAATATGATTGATTGGTAAAGTTTTAATAATATTTAGATCACTATCAAGTAACTCTTTTGTATCAAGTGATGTATCATAAATGATATCCATGTTGATATTTTTAAAACCTACCATAAAAGCATTTTTAATAGCATCTATAGCTTGAGTTTTATTGTGGTTTCGTCCTAAAAATTTTAGTTTTTCATCATCAAAACTCTGAACACCAAAACTAATACGATTTATACCTATATCATATATTGTTTGTAACCACTCTTTAGTAGCAGAGTTAGGATTAGCTTCTATTGTTATCTCAATACTTTCATCAATATAAGGTTTAACAATATCTATAACATCTTTATACTCTAAAGCATCAACACAACTAGGTGTTCCACCACCTATAAAAATAGTTTCTATTATATTATTATGCTTAGTTAATTCATACTCTAGTTGGATTTTCAAAGATTTCATATAATCTTTTCTTAAACTATGTAAACTTGTATATGAATTAAAAGCACAATAAAAACACTTAGAATCACAAAATGGTATATGTATATATAAAAGCATATTAAAATATCTTATTCAATTTATTT
>CAZLZQ010000076.1:0-7383 GCA_964564065.1 uncultured Arcobacteraceae bacterium
CTATACCCATACTTAAAACTCTATTTGCTAAATCATAAGTTTTAGCAATATCATTGAACATTTTTATTATATCTTCTTGATTATCTCTATTTTCTTCTGCCACTTTTTTACCTTAAAATAAATATTTTGATATTACTAAACCAACAATAAATCCAATATTTACTGCAACTATCAGCTTCATATTATTCAATCTATTGTCTGATTGAGGAACATATTTTAATATGTTTTCTTGCTTGATCAAACTATTCTCAAAATTCTTTGAGGCTTGATCAATCTGTCGTAAAGTTTTTGATAATGTTATCTCAGTAAACTCAAGCTGTTCTGCCAACTCTTTTGCTTGCTTAAAACTCATATCACTCATTATTTAATTGTTATCCACTTATCTAATTGACAAAAAATACCATTTAATGTTCCTAAAACATAATCTTTAGATTCTGTTTGTAATCGTCTAAAAAATAAGTATTTTCTTGCAGCTTCCATATCACCAGCCTCTTTTGCACTTACTGCTTTAGATGCAAAATCAGTATTATTATGAGCCATCTCCCATACAGTACTTCCAAGATATCTACTCATAGTGATAACTTTATCATTTTTAACTGCAAAATATCTAGGATCTTTTACAAAGTCTTGAATTGTAGAATCTGAACCTAAATATTTATGTCCAAAGAAATTTATAAACTGCTCTTCTAAATAATCTGGCTCTATAGATATAGCACGATTTAACGCAAAAAATAGATTATCAGTAGAGTTTCTCTCTATCTTTCTTAGCTTTTTCATAGTTGCTATTGCATTTTTACCATCAAGCTCACCATCACCCATAGGTACTATCCATTTTACATTTCCAAAAGTACCAACTTTTGCAATCTCATCTAAAACTAATGAAGATGTTTTATTACCACCAACATCTACTATAACTTCGTGATTGTCATCCATTAAAATTAGTTCATCTAACTCTGTTAATCTATTTGTAGATAACATCTTTTTATTTACAATTTCTGTTCTAGTAAAACTTTGAGAATCATTATTTTCATCATCTATCTCAATATATGTTATTTTTTTACCATGTTTTTTATATAAATAAGGTGCTATAACTTGCATCGCTACTGTTGATTTACCAACACCACCTTTTGTTTGTGGAATAATTATCATTAGTTATCCTTTGTGAATTATAGAAATTTTATCTAATTTTTCATTTACTTTAGTTTATTATAGGAAAGGAGAGAACTTCATCTTTATCATCATATAATTTTATTTTTACTGCATTTGTTGTTTTACCATCCTCATCAATATCCATAATTATAATTTGCATTATAGATTTACAACTATTTGGTACATCAAAATGACCTCCAAGCCCTGTCAATGCTTTTTGAATAGGAACATAACTATCCATCCCTATTACATTATCTCTACATCCAGTCATACCGATATCTGTTACATAAAATGTACCATTTGTTATCTCCAAATCATCTGTACCTACATGAGTATGGGTTCCACATATTGCACTAACATCACCTTTTAGTAACTGCATCATAATCCGTTTTTCAGCAGTTACTTCTGCATGAAAATCTATAAAAATATGTTTTATACCATCAGCTTTTAGCTTTTCAATTAGATCTTTTGCATGTGTAAATGGATTTAAGACTTGAGGCATAGTATATATCCCCATAAGATTTATAATAGCAAAATCAATATCACCAATTTTTACAATTTTTATTCCAGTTCCCGCAACTCCTTGAGGATAATTATCTGGTCTTATAACAGCTTTTGTTTCAAGCAATACTAACATATCCTTTTTTTTATCCCAAGTATGATTACCACCTGTTATAAAATCAATTCCACAATTAAAAAGTTCATTTGCATTTTTTATAGTCAATCCAAAACCATGACTTGCATTTTCTCCATTTGCTATTACAAAGTCAATGTTATATTGATCTCTAATTCTTTGTAAATTTTGTTTGATTATTTTTCTTCCAGGGCGACCAACTATATCACCTATAAAAGCAATTTTAGTTATCTTTTCACTATTATTTTCTATCATATTTTATTGTAACTCCTACTACATTTTTATCTATATATCAAGAGCTTTTGCACTACTAAATGCCCATTGAAAATTATATCCACCAAGTTCACCAGTTACATCTACTACTTCACCTATAAAATATAGACCTTTTTGAAATTTACTTTCAAAGTTATTAGTTAACTCATTTAAATCTACTCCACCTTTTGTAACCTCAGCTTTTGTATAACCAAAATTTCCAGCAGGGGAGATGGAGTAATTATGTATAGCTATATCCATATTTTTAACTTTACTTCTAAATCTTTTAGGTAAATAGCTATTTTTATTTGGCAAAAAATCTATATTAATTTGACCCTTACTCCAATATAGTGAAGTAGTTAAAATAGCAGGGCCACTACACCCTTTATGAGTAAAAAGCATCTTACCATCTACTGTTTTATTATCAACTTTAATTCGAACATCAAGGGATAGTCCACTAAGCTCTTTAAACCAAAACTGATCTTTTTGAACAGTAAATCCTACTAATGCAGGGTTTAATTTACTTACATTATGTCCAAATTTTTTGGCAATATTAAAGCCAATATCAGAAGCTCCTATAACAGGATAAGAGATTCCTCCTGATGCAATAATTAATTTTTTTGATTTTATACTCTTTTTTGTAGTTTCTATTATATAAATTTCATCTTCATAATTCACATCTAGAACTTTTGTATTAAGTTCTAATGTTGTTTTTAATATAAGTTTTTTAAACATTGCGATTACATCTGTACTACTATTACAGAAATAAGTACCTTTTACAATTTTTTCATCAATTTTTGGATAAACATTATTTTTATTTAAAAAATTTAACAGATCATTTTGATTAAAATTTTTTAATATTTTATCTATGAACTCTTTATCTCCTAAGAAATAATCACTTGACATATATTTATTGGTGATATTACACTTTCCACCACCACTTACTTTTATCTTTTCACCAATTTTACTATTTGAATCAATAATACATACTTGTAAATTCTTTTTTTGTAACATTGAAGCTGCCATCAATCCTGATGCACCAGCTCCAAGTATAACAATATCATATATCATTTTATTATTTATATGCTCTTATTATAAATCCACTATTTTTACTTTTTAATTTAATAGTATAATTTACTAAACCAATATTTGTAGATGCTCCTAAATAATTTTTAATTGCCCATATACCTTCATTTACCCTTTGATTAGACAATCCAATCTGAGCAAGTTTAGATACTAGTGTTAATTTTTTATTTGATACATTATTATTTTTTCTTATCTTGTTAAATATTTCAAACTCTTCATTATTTTCAACACCAATTACATCAAATAGTTTAGCATTTTTATTTGTATCTAAAAATTTATGAAGTTTTTTTATACAACTATCTGATGGATATATTCCACCACCTGACATATCATAACATTCATATGTATTAAACTTTGATTTATCTATTTTTGTATTTATCTCTTTTATTTTAATGATTGGATTACATTTTTCTTTAACTTTAACAATTTTATCTACAATCTTTTCAACTTCAACTATTTTTTCAACCTCAACAACTTTTTGCTTTTTACTCTTTTCTTTTTTTAACTTATTTTCTAAATCAGTTATTTTATATTTTAAATCATCTACTTGGCTTGTATATTTATATTTTTGTACATAATTTTCTTTTATATATGAAGGTAAAATCTCAAAATCAATTTGATCTTTTTTTATATAGTTCTTTTTTAAATCACCCTTATCAACCATATCAAAACTTAAATATGTATATACTATAACTGCAATTGTTACTATTAATAATCCTATAGTAGTAAATAGTGCTGCATTACTTTTTGGTGCTTGGTTTCCACTTGAATTGTTGTCCATTTTTTAATTTCCTTTTTTTGTTAAGTATTTTAGTGTAGTATTGATTAAATCATCATCATCTCTACTTGGTGACTTTATTACTTCTTTTCTATCATCTTGATATACTATTGATATATTCATATCGTAGTTACTTATTGTTTTTATCTTTTTCTCTAATGCATTAATTTTTATAATAATCAATTCTATAAATTGTTTTGTAGGGAGATCAAGTTTACCAAATCTATCTTCCATCTCATCTTGTATCTCAAATACAATACTTTTAGATGTAGCTAAACTAAGGCGTCTATAGAGTTCTAATCTAACTCTATCTTCACTTATATAATCAGCAGAGATAAAAGCAGTTATGCTTAACTTTATATCTACAGTTATTGTTTCCTCTTTAACCTCTCCACTTAAAATAGCTATGGCTTCCTCTAGCATTTTAAGATAAAGTCCATATCCAATTTGCTTAATATGCCCACTTTGAGCTTCACCAATTATATTTCCACCACCTCGTATCTCCAAATCCTGATGAGCTAGGGCAGTACCACTTCCTAAATATGAGTTTGATTCTAAAGCTATCAATCTTCTTATTGCGTCTTTTGTTATAGACTTTTTATCTTTAACCACAAAATAACAATACCCCTCTTTAGTTCCTCTTCCTACTCTTCCTCTAAGCTGATGAAGATCTGCTATACCAAATCGATCTGCACCATCTATGATAATACTATTTGCATTTGGTAGATGTAGACCAGATTCTACAATAGAAGTTGCAAGTAAAATATCTATCTCACCTTTAGAGAAAGCTTCAAGTGTATCTTCACTTTGTTTTGCAGTAATTTTTGAATGCATAACTGATATCTTAAGATTTGGCATTATATCTAGAAGATCATCTTTTTTAGTTTCTATAGTAGCTATATTATTATAGATATAAAATAGTTGTCCACCTCTTCTTTTTTCTCTTAAAATAATCTCTTTGATAAGCTTGTCATCATACTCTTTTACAAAACTTCTTACACCTAATCTTTGACTAGGTGGAGTAAGAAGTGAACTCATACCTTTGATTTTAGAAAGTGCTAAGTTAAGTGTACGAGGAATAGGTGTAGCACTCATAGAGAAAATATGAACATCATTTCTTATATCTTTTAATTTTTCTTTTTGTTTTACACCAAATTTATGCTCTTCATCTATAACTACCAATGCTAAATTTTTACATTTTACATTTAGTAAAGAGTGAGTACCTACAACTAAATCTACATCACCATTCTCTAAAGCTTTTTTTACTTGAGTTTTCTCTTTAGCTGTTGTTCTTCCATCTAACTTTGCAACTCTTATCCCAAAAGGCTCTAATCTATCTTTTATACCTTGATAATGTTGAGAAGACAACAATGTAGTTGGACACACAAATAAAGCTTGAAATTTATCTAATAGAACAGCTAATAATCCATTTATAGCAACCTCTGTTTTTCCAAAACCAACATCACCTGATAGTAATCTATCCATAACTAAACCGCTATTCATATCAGATAAAAACTCTTTTACACTTCTATTTTGATCTTTAGTATATTCAAATCCAGCATTACCTTGAAGAACTTTGATCTCCTCTTTAGAGGTATCTATTAAAATACCTTTAGTTAGTTCTCTTTTTGCAGCGATTGCAATGATATCACTTGCTATTGCAAATAATCTCTCTTTTACTTTACTTTTTAATTTAGCAAAACTACCTTTTCCAAGTTTATCAAGAGTAGCAGTACTTCCACTATCCGCTAAATATCTATCTATCATGCCTATATTTTCTACAGGTATTAAAAGTCTATCATCCCCTTGATAGTTTACTATTACAAAATCTCGTTTTGCACCCATCACTACAATTGGTTCTATCCCTTTAAATTGTCCTATTCCATGAACTTCATGAACTACAAAATCATCTCTTTGTAACTCATCTAAAACAATTTTTGGTTTCTTCTGTCTTCTTTTTTTAACTTGCTTATTTAAAGAGATTATTACCTCATCATCACTTACAAGATTTATAACTTGATGATCAATTTTAAACTTTATCTTTTTATCATTGATATCAAAATCATAACTTCTAAGCTTACCTTCAGTTGAAGATATGATAGTTACTTTTTTCTCTTTATGAAACTGTAAAAACTCTTTTATATTTGCAGGATTTATCTCTTTATATGTAGTATCATTTAAAATTGCTGGAATTACTAGAAGTTCCTCTTTAGCTATCCTTTTTTCATCAAATATATAAACTTCATCAATCTCATCTAGGGCATCTTTAGTGATACAGCTTTTTAACTCTTTTGTATAATAAGATGCTAAATCATCAAGATACCAAAAACCTAAAGAGTGAATATCTTTTTCAAAAACATCCGCATTTGATGCTTCAATCTTTTTATTTATAATTGCAAGGTTTTCATCACTAAAAGCTAAAAAAGATGCAGATATTGAAAAACTTTCAAGCTCCTCTTTAAATGATTTTTGATTTTCTACATCAAACTTTCTAATTGATTCTACCTCATCATCAAATAAACTTACCCGATATGCAAACTCTTCATTTGGTGGAAATATATCAACAATATCACCTCGTATAGACACTTCACCCTCATCTGTAACAATATCTACAAAATAATATCCCCAGTTGTAAAGTTTATCCTTAAGTACTTTTATATCTAAAATAGATGCAAACTCAATAGTTAAACTATCAAAGTTTTCTGCTTTTGGTAAAGCATATGAGATAGTTCGTATAGGAGAGATAAGTATTTTATTTTGTTTTTTATAGTTGTGAAAAGATTCTAAAGTTGAAGTTAACTCTTTTATCTCTTGAGTAAAAGATAATAAATCATCACCAAAATTTGCTCTTAAATCACTCAGAACAAATGGTTCATATCCTAAATAAGATGCACAATCTCGTGCCAATGACACCTCTTTTTCATCAGAGGTGATCAGTAGTTTTATATCTTTGTTAGTTTTTAAATAATTAAATATTTTATTCATAAATTATATTCTATCCTATTATTTTTAATAACTAGGATTATAGTTAAAAAAGGTTTAATCTTCGTTATCAAACTCCATATCATCAATCTCTTCTTGAGTAAGTAAAGATGATGTTGTATTGTGATATTTATATACTTTTAATCCTACAAATATTCCATAAAATAGTGATATAAAAAAGATTAATAGGAAAAATTTATTTTTATTACTTTTTTTCTCTTGAGGCATTGAACATACACCACCTGGACATTTATATAAAGTTACATTTAATCTTTTGTATATGATACAACCCAAACATATACCAAATACAGCTTCTGCATACATAAGCGATAAACACAATAAACAAACACCTAATCTAACAGGTGTCAATATATTAAAAATGATATAATAACTCATAATTAAAGCTAAAATTACACCAAGAACCCATGCAAACTTTTTAGGACTTGCTTCCACCCAATCAGGCTCTTGATTTGATACTATTAAAGATCCTAGTAACATATAT
>CAZLZQ010000077.1:0-7296 GCA_964564065.1 uncultured Arcobacteraceae bacterium
AAAATAACGGCAAATAAAATTTACATAGATGAAAAAACTGGACATACTAAAATTGATGGTCAAAAAGATAAACCTATAAAATTTAGATTAAAATTAAATAATACAAAAATAAAAGAGAAGTAAATAAAATATGAAAGATTTAAAATTAGTAAATGCAGAGTTTTTAACATCGGCACAAAGATTGGATGATTCACCATCTCCAGATAAAGCAGAGATCGCATTTTTAGGTAGAAGTAATGTTGGTAAAAGTTCACTATTAAATTCACTTACTAAAAGAAAAAATTTAGCTAAATCATCATCAACTCCAGGTAAGACGCAGCTTATTAATTATTTTGATATTACATTTAAAGATTATTCTGGAGGTGAACCATTAAATTATTATGCAAGATTTGTAGATCTACCAGGATTTGGATATGCTAAAGTATCTAAATCTTTAAAAAAGGATTGGCATAAGAATTTAACAGATTTTTTAGAACAACGACCCTCTTTACAAATATTTGTACATCTAATTGATGCAAGACATCCAAATCTTGAAATTGACCAAAGTGTTGATGATTTTTTAAATCATACAAAAAGAGGTGATCAGATTATACTAAATGCATTTACAAAAATTGATAAGTTAAAACAAGCAGAACTTTCAAAGCTAAAAGCTAAGTATCCTGAAGGTGTTTTCATATCAAACTTAAAAAATAAGGGTGTAGATATATTGGAAAAAAGAATATCTAAATATCTATTTGGAGAATAAATTGAATAGCTTTTTTTCAAATTATAAATTATTTAAACCAAATGTTTCAGATATTGAACAGATGCAAAATTTAGTTTTTAGTGAAGTTGAAAATGGAAATATCTTATCAAGAGATAAAAATGAGATGGCTACTACAATTAGATCTTATATTGCGGTAAAAGATCTAACTACAGATAAAATAATTGCTTTTGTAGCCTTACATATTTATACAGTGTCATTAGCAGAAATAAGAAGTTTAATAGTATTAAAAGACTATAGAGGTAATGGTATCGCTAAAAAGTTAATAGAACATTGTATAGTAGAAGCTAAATGGTTAAATTTAACAAAACTATTAGTTCTTACTTACAAGCAACAGTTATTTGAATTTTTTGGATTTAATGAGATACAAAAAGAGTCTATTCCTGAGACAAAAATATGGGCTGATTGTATTAAGTGTAAGCATTTTCCAATTTGTGATGAGATCTCACTTACTTTAGATATCTAAATCGTTTAAAAAGTATTTTTAAACGATTTGAATATTATCTCTTTATAGTTTGTTCCTGTATCTGATTTTAATAACATATTTAGAAAATCATCAGTTAAAAACTTTATATAGAATAATCTAATATATGGATAGCTATAACTGTTTTTTAGTGTTGGGTATATATAACTTTTACTAAAAGAGAGTTGCATAAAAATATATAAGGTAAAAGAGCTTAGAATTACAACTTCTATAACCGTAATTAATTTTGCAAAAAATATTTTTAAAGAACCACTATTTATAAATTTATTGAGTAACTTAAATATGATTCTTTCACTAGAATAAATTAAAATAATATTAACACCAAATCCAATAAGCACAATAGTTATATATGTATCTGCTGAGATTATATGGAATAGTTCTAACCCTATACCTGTCATTGATGCAAATTTTGCACTAACTGTAATCATAATAAATAACTTAAAGTATTCAAATATCTTTACATATATTTTATTTTGATAACTATAGTATATTAGAAAAGATATTGTAAAAAATAAAAATATATCAAATAAGAAATGTAAATTTACCAAACTATCTCTTTTTTACCATTTTGATTTAATAAATAATTTGTTTTGCTAAAGTGTTTTGATCCAAAGAAACCACGATATGAAGATAAAGGACTTGGATGTGGAGCAGTAAGTATATAATGCTTTGTTTCATCAATAAGTTTAGATATTTTTATAGCACCTGCACCCCATAAAATAAATATTATATTTTCAAAATTATTATTTATATGTTTAATAATATTATTTGTAAATATTTCCCAACCAATTTTATGATGTGACTTTGGTTTAGAATCTTCAACTGTTAAAATTGTATTGATTAAAAGTACTCCTTGTTTTGCCCATGATGTTAGATCTCCATCAATATTCTTAGACTCTACTCCTGTATCAGATTTGATCTCTTTAAATATATTTACCATAGATGGTGGATTTTTTATCTCCTTTGGTGTAGAAAATGCTAGCCCTTGTGCTTGATCTTTTCCATGATATGGATCTTGACCAACTATTACAACTTTTAAATTATCATATTTAGTTAATTCAAATGCATTAAATATTTTTTCTTTTGTTGGATAAACTATAGTAGTTTCATATTTTTTATCAATGATTTTTTTTAATTTTTTAAAGTATTCTTTTTCTTTTTCTATTTGAATTAAGTTATCCCAAGTCATATTTATATCCTTTATAAAAATTAAGGTATAATATCTAAATTTTAATAAGAGGTATTGTATAAAATGTGTGGAATTGTTGGATATATAGGTAAACAAAATACAAGTCAGATTTTATTGGATGGTTTGAAAGAGTTAGAGTATAGAGGTTATGATAGTGCAGGAATTGCAATACTTGAAAATAATCAATTTGAACTTTTTAAAGCAGTAGGTAAGATAAAAAATCTTGAAAATAAAATAAATATTTGCGATATTAATAAAATAGAAAATTTATTTAATATTGGAATTGGCCATACAAGATGGGCAACACATGGTAAACCAACAGAATTAAACGCACACCCTCACATGGGAGAATACTCTTACGTTGTACATAATGGTATCATAGAAAATTATAAAGAGTTAAAAGATGAATTGATATCTTATGGACACAAATTTGTATCACAAACAGATACAGAGGTTATAGTTCATCTTTTTGAATATTATTTTAATCAAAATAATGATGCTTTAAAATCTTTTGAACTTACTATATCTAGACTTGATGGAGCATATTCAATTTTACTTGTTACAAAAAGTGAACCTGAAAAGATCTATTTTATGAAACATGGTTCACCTTTAGCAATTGCTCATGGTAGTAAAGAGAATGAAGTTTTATTTGCAAGTTCTGATTCACCTTTAATAGGTCTTGCTAAAGATGTTGTTTATTTAGAGGATGGTGTTTGGGGTTTTGCATCTTCACAAGAATTGAAATTTTATGGAGATGTAACTTGGTCAAAATTACAGACAAGTAAACAATTTGCACAAAAAGATGGATATCGATTTTTTATGGAAAAAGAGATCTATGAACAGTCATCTGTAGTTATTGACTCTATGATTGGAAGAGTATCTTCTGATGAAATTTTATTTGATGAGATAGATTCTTCAATTGTAGATGGTATAAATGAGATTAAAATTTGTGCATGTGGTACAAGTTACCATGCTGGATTAACAGCTAGTTACCTATTTGAAAGATTATCTAAAATAAGATGTAATGTAGAGATTGCAAGCGAATTTAGATATAAAGAACCATTATTAGAAAAAGATACTCTTTTTATAGTTATATCTCAAAGTGGTGAAACTGCTGATACTTTAGAAGCTTTAAAAATGGCGAAAAATGCAGGATTGAAGTCAATAGTTATTTGTAATGTTGATAATAGCTCAATGACAAGAGTTGCAGATGCTACAGTGTTGACACGAGCTGGTATAGAAAAAGGTGTTGCAAGTACAAAAGCATTTTCAACGCAAGTAACTGTCTTGTGGATGATGTCACTATTTTTTGCAAAACAAAAAAATGTAATAACAAGTCAAAAATTAAATAGTGAGATTAGAACATTAAGAGATATATCTAGTTCTTTAAAAGTTGAAAATAGTTTACATGAAAAATGTAAAAGATTATCAAAACGATATCTACATGGTCATGGTTTTTTCTTTATAGGTAGAGATGTATTTTTCCCACTTGCACTAGAAGGAGCACTTAAGCTAAAAGAGATAAGTTATCTTCATGCTGAGGGATACCCATCAGGAGAGATGAAACATGGTCCAATAGCACTAGCAGATCCAGAACTTTTTACAATAGCACTTATGCCTCAAAAATTACTGTATGATAAAGTTAAATCAAATGTAGAGGAGTTAAGTGCAAGAGATAGTACTATATGTGCTATTAGCCCTATTGATTTTGAACTTGCAGATGATTTTATTAAGACAAGTACTAAAGATCATTATATGTTAGAGTTTTTTGAGATCTTAATTGTTGTTCAGATTTTATCTATGGAGATTTCAATAAGGCTTGGAAATGATGTAGATATGCCAAGAAATCTTGCAAAGTCAGTAACTGTAGAATAAACAGGAGATAAATAATTAATGCAAAAAGAGGAAAAATTTAAAGTATCTTTAGATGCTAATGCACAAATTATAAAGTTTAATGAAACAGCAGAAAAAATATCTGGATATACAAAAGATGAAGTTATAGGTAAAAATTGGTTTAAAATATTTATTGATGATGATACTTTAGTTGATATTTTACAAGTTTTTTATGATCTATTTTATGGTAAAGATATGTATTGGGAATATACAAATAATATAGTTTGTAAAGATGGTGGATATAAAAAAATTAAATGGCAAAATAATATAACAAAAGATGATAACAATAAACCTATTTTAATAGATTCATCAGGAATAGTTATAGATTAATTTGCTCTTTTAATTAACTTAAATATAAAAAGTACTATTGAAAGATCAAGCTATTATATAGCTCTTTTTAGATAAAATCATTTACTTTTTATAAAAAATATAATTAGTTCATACTTAAATTAAAATTTTTATTTTCTTATATAGGAAAACAAAGATGGACAACAAAAGAATGGAAAACGATACGAGGTGAAATTTTATTTATAAACTATAAATAAAATATTCAATAAGTTGGAAAACAAAAGAATGGAAAACAAAAATGGAAAACAAACAACATTACCTATTTACTTCAGAAGTAGTAAGTCCAGGTCACCCCGATAAATGTGCTGATATTATAGCTGATAGTATAGTTGATAAACTAATTATTGGAGATTCTAAGTCAAGAGTAGCAAGTGAAGTATTTGTAGCTGGTAAACATATAGTTATTGGTGGTGAAGTTACAACACATACAAAAGTAACAACAGAAGAGTACAAAAAAATTGTACATGATGCACTAGCAAAAATTGGATATAACGGAAATCCATATTTTTCAAAACAAGAGTGTTTACATCCTGAAGATGTTGATGTTCAAGTTTTATTAAATAGACAATCTCCAGATATAAATCAAGGTGTTGATCAAGAAGATGGTGAAACAGGTGCAGGGGATCAAGGTATTATGTTTGGTTATGCAGATTGTGAAACAGAACATTATATGCCTTCTGCTCTAACATATGCTAGAATGCTTATGGAAAAAGTATATAATTATGCTTTAGAAAATCCAAATGAATTGGGTGTGGATATAAAAACACAAGTTACTATGGATTATATTTGTAAAGAAAATTTTGAGCAAAGTAAACCTCAATGTATAAATACAATAGTTGTATCTGCCCCTTGTGTATCAAGTATGGATATTACTACAGTAAGAGCACTAATTCAAAAGTTAATTGATGAGACAGGGTTACCAACAAATTTATATGATAAAAATAATTGTATAATTCATATTAATCCAACAGGGAAATATGTATCACATAGTTCATTACATGATAGTGGATTAACAGGAAGAAAACTTATAGTTGATAGTTTTGGTGGATATTCTCCTATAGGTGGAGGAGCTCAAAGTAGTAAGGACTATACAAAAGTAGATAGAAGTGGACTTTATGCTGCAAGATATATAGCTAAACACATAGTTGCTGCAGGGCTAGCAACAAAATGTGTTGTTCAACTATCTTATGCAATAGGAGTTGCTAGACCAACTTCAGTTGCTGTTGATACATATGGTACATATACTTCTAAAAATGATGATCAACTATCGACATTTATAGAAGATAATTTTGCATTAACTCCAAATTGGATCACAGATAAATTTGCACTTGATAAACCTAGCGCTGATACTTTTCTTTATGCCGATGTAGCGGCTAGAGGACAAGTTGGACAGCCTGATTATCCATGGGAAAAATTAGATCAACTTGAAAAATTCAGAGAATTAAGATAAAATAAAAGAATAATATAAAAAGGAAAGTTTATGGATTTAAATTTAAAATCATTTTTTAATAAAATAAAATCAGAAGTTATTGCAAAGCAGGATAGTAAAAAGAATGACCCAAAGTTTATTGAAAATCAAAGTCATTGGATAAAGTGTCCATCTTGTGAATCTTTAATGTTTTTTAAAGAGGTTGAAAATTTAAATCATACTTGTCCTAAGTGTAACTTTCATATGAGAATAGGGGCTAAAAAGAGAATTGATCTTTTGGCAGATGAAGGTAGCTTTGTAGAGTTTGATAGTGAACTTCACCCAACAGATCCCTTAGAGTTTGTTGATAGTAAATCTTATCAAAAAAGATTAGAAGAAGCTTTACATAAAACTGGAAAGACATCGTCTATTGTATCTGGAACTTGTACTATAGGTGGTATGCCGGTCGAGCTTGTAGTTTTTGATTTCTCTTTTATGGGTGGATCTTTAGGATCTGTAGAGGGTGAAAAGATTGTAAGAGCTTGTAATAGAGCTATGGAAAAAAAACATGGTATTATAATCATAAGTGCTTCAGGTGGTGCTAGAATGCAAGAATCAACTTTTTCCTTAATGCAGATGGCAAAAACATCAGCAAGTTTGAGAAAACTTGATAATATGGGATTACCTTTTATATCTATTCTGACTGATCCAACTTTTGGTGGTGTTAGTGCTTCATTTGCTTTCTTAGGTGATATAATTATGGCAGAGCCAGGTGCATTGATTGGTTTTGCAGGTGCAAGAGTTATTAAACAAACTATTGGTAAAGATTTACCAGCTGGTTTTCAAAGATCTGAGTTTTTACTTGAGCATGGAAGTATAGATATGGTTGTAGAGAGAAACAATATGAAAAATACACTTCATCATCTATTAAAATTATTTGTAAAAGAAGATGTAGCATAAGTTTTGCAAACTAAAGTATATGCACTTTGTGATTATCAAACTTTAGAAAAGTTTGATATATCACTTTTTGAGTATATTCAAATATGTTCAAAATATAATACAGTTTATATCCAATATCGAGACAAAGTAAATTCTACAGAAATTCAAAAACAAAATATTTTATATTTAAAACAAAATACAAATATTCCAATTATAATTAATGATAAAATTGATTTATTAGATTATTGTGATGGTATACATCTAGGTCAAGA
>CAZLZQ010000078.1:0-7255 GCA_964564065.1 uncultured Arcobacteraceae bacterium
AGTCTAATATCTAGACTTGAAATTGCTTTTAGTGATCTAAACTGTTTAAATAAAACTAATAAAAGCGACTGACTCTCAGTCGCTACCATAAAGATTGTGTTTCATACTCATCATCTTTTTGAGTAAATTCAAGATATACATCATTATTATAATCAATATATAAAGAGTAATCTTCCAAAAATATTGTTTGCTGAATATTTGTTTTATTTATGTATGATTCTGTAAAATCAGAAGAGGATGCTAAATCACTCAAATAATACTCAACCATGGATGGTGCCATAAGCTGAGTAGATTGTTCTAAGTTAGAAAAGTTATCTACATTAAAAGTAGAAAATAATAAACTTTTTTCTAATTGAATTATCAATTATGAATTAAATCCATTTAGAAGTGATTGCATTCTACCTAAATCGTTATTATTAAAAGGTGCATTTGCTTTTGCTGGTTCACTAAAAACATTTGTTGGAGTATTTGATTCATCATTATCAATACTTGAAGGATAAAGTTCATCTTCATCTTCTTTATCTTCTAAGCTATGTTCATTTAACTCATCTGCAATTGAAGATAATAGTTCACTACCCTCTTCTGATTCAGTAATTTCTACTTCATCATTTTCAGTAGTTTCTTCATCTTCTGATCCAAGTATAGATTCAATTTTATCTAGCATTTCACCCATCTCAACTGAATGATGATCTGTTGTATCATTTAACGATGCTAATTTATCATTTAGACCACTATTAACACTCTCTAGACTTTCTAAATCTTCTCTCATTTTTGAGTTCTCTGATTTTAGCTCTTCAGTCTCTTCTTTCAAGCTTTCATAAGCATTTAAAAGTTGATTTAGCGCATTTTTCAACTGTACTACAGTACTATTATCTTCCATTTTTTATCCTTATATATATTTACTGTGATATTATCAAAATTTAACTGATAATTCCATCAATTTTTAATAAAGATTTAATATCTGCTTCTCTTGATGTAAATTGATAAAATAAATCATTCATATCTATACTTCCACCTAAACCAAATATTATCTCTTTATACTTTAGAGCAAGTTCTTTATGTAATTCTGGATTTTCTATAAACATATAAAATGCATCTGCACTTAATACTTCTGCCCACTTATAACTATAATATCCAGCTGCATATCCACCTGCAAATATATGTGCAAAACCATTTTGAAATTTATTATAAGATGGTGGCTTCATAACTGAAGTTGTAGCCCTAATATCATCCAATAACACTTGTACACCATCTTCATTGTATAACTTTTGATGTAGTTTAAAATCAAACAGAGCAAATTCAAGTTGTCTCATTGTAGTTAAAGAAGATTGAAAGTTTCTAGCTTTTATTAACTTTGCAATTGCATCATCATCAAGTACTTCACCTGTTTCATAATGTTTAGCAAACATCTGTAAAACTTTTTTATCATATGCAAAATATTCTAAAAATTGTGATGGAAACTCTACGGTATCCCAAGCAACTCCATTTATTCCACTTACAAAAGGTTCATTAACTTTACTTAACATATGATGCAAAGCATGACCCATCTCATGAAATAGAGTTACTACATCACTATGACGTAATAAAGATGGTATAGTATCTGTCGATACTGGGAAATTGCATACAATATAAGCAGTTGCTAAATTTTCTTTACCATCAACTATACTATGAGTATGCCAGTTATTCATCCAAGCACCACCTCTTTTATCTGATCTAGCTTCTAAATCAATATATAGTCGTGCTATTATTTTACTATCATCACTTAATTCATAAACTTCAGCTTTTTCATCCCAAGCAGCTGCATCAACTTTAGTAAATTTAATTCCAAAAGTATCGTCAAGAAAACTAAAAAGTCCATTTAATACAATATCTTTTTGAAAATATGGTCTATAATACTCCTCATCTATATCATACATCTTCTCTTTTAACTTTTGACTATAATAACCTAAGTCAAAACTTTGAATATCTTTAATGCCATCCTCTAAAGCAAAACTTGATACCTCTTCTAACTCTAAGATAGCCTTATCTTTAGAATATTTTGCTAATTCGTATAGAAAGTTTAATACATCATCCTCTTTATTTGCCATTTTTGTTGCAAGTGAAAGTTGTGCATAGTTTTCAAAACCTAACAGTTTTGCTTCTTCTTCTCTTAAAATAAGTATCTGCTCAATTAATTTACCATTTTGTGGTGCTCTTGTCGTATATGCTTTGTATATCTCTTCTCTTCTTTTAGCAGATGTTCCATATGTAATATATGAGATATAAGATGGCATTTGAAGTGTAAATTTGTACTTAGTTTTAGCATCCTTTTCATCAACAAATTTTGCATTTTCTAAATCACTTTTAGGTATCTCTTTTACCTCTTCAAAATCATCAATTACCATCTCCCAATCATTTGTTGCATCAAGTAAATTTTGAGAAAACTCTTTACCAAGTTCACTTAGGCTTAAATTTAAATTTTCAAGTGTTTTTTTATCTTCATTACTTAGTCCACAACCACCAAGTTTAAAATCTCTTAATTCATTTTCTAAAACTTTTTGCTGTTCATTATTTAAAGTACTATTATACTTATTCTGTATATCTTTAAATGCACTATAAACATATTCATTTGAAGATAATTGGGAACTATAAATAGAGATTAAAGGTAAACATTCATTATACACTTTTTGTGTTTCTTCACTATTTTTAACACCATCAATATGAAATATTGGTGTACAAAACTGTTCTAGCTCTTCTGACATTTGTTGGTATGGAACAACAAAGTTTGTATAGTTCTTATCCTCTATTTTTAATAATTCATCTAATTTACTTTTATTCTTATTTATTAACTCTTCTAAAACTTTTGCACTATTACTAAAATTATCTAAATTAAACTCTTTAAACATCTTTATATATTCCTTATTTTTTATTAAAAATTAATATAACATAATTAAAATAAATATGCTATAATTATCAAAATTTAATATGAAGGTTTTTTATGAGTAAACAAGGTATTTTAATAATTGGAGCTGGTGGAGTAAGTAGAGTTGCCACTATAAAATGTGCTATAAATATTGATACATTCAAACATATCACTCTAGCTAGTAGAACACTAAAAAAATGTGAAAATATACAAAAAGATATCCATAAAAAACTAAATATAAATATAGATATAAAAACAGTTGATGCTGATAATACACAAGAGTTAATAACTCTTATAGAAGAGATCAATCCAAAAGTGGTTTTAAATGTAGCACTTCCTTATCAAGATTTAACAATCATGGATGCATGTATTGCTACTCAAACACACTATATCGATACTGCAAATTATGAACATCCTGATGAGGCAAAATTTGAATATAAAGAGCAATGGGCAAAAAATGATGAGTTTAAAAGTAAAAATATAACAGCCCTACTTGGAAGTGGATTTGATCCAGGAGTTACAGGTGTATTTTGTAAATATGCACAAGAAAATTTATTTGACACTATTGAGTATATTGATATTATGGATTGTAATGCAGGTGATCATGGCTATCCATTTGCTACAAATTTTAATCCTGAGATAAATCTTCGTGAAGTAAGTGCAAATGGTAGATACTGGCAAAGAGATGAAAATGGTATTGGACAATGGATAGAAACAAAACCTTTAGAGATAAAAATAGATTGGGATTATCCTGAAATTGGAATTAAACCATCTTATTTACTTTATCATGAAGAATTAGAAAGTTTAAGTAAAAATATAAAAGGTTTAAAAAGAATTAGATTTTTTATGACATTTGGTGATTCTTATATTCAACATATGAATTGTTTAGAAAATATAGGTATGTTAGGTATCAAAGAGGTTGAGCATAAAGGTCAAAAAATAATTCCTATAGAGTTTTTATCTACCCTACTTCCTGATCCTGCTTCATTGGGAGAAAGAACTATTGGAGAAACAAATATTGGATGTGTAATAGAGGGTATAAAAGATGGTGAAAGAAAAAAGTTTTACATATATCAAATATGTGATCATCAAGAGTGCTATAAAGAAACTGGTGCTCAAGCTGTAAGTTATACAACTGGAGTACCAGCTATGATAGGAACTAAACTTATATATAATGATACATGGAATTTAAAAGGGGCTGTAAATATTGAAGAGTTTTCATCTAAACCTTTTATGGATGAGATGATGATTCAAGGATTACCTTGGAAAATAAAAGAGATGAAAGTTTAATAAAAAAAGAATGATAAAATCAATTATAAAATTTGGACTTGAAAAACCAATATTAAACTATATGCTACTTCTATTTATATTTATGCTTTCAGTATTTTCATACTTTAAAATACCAAAAGAGATATTTCCTCCATCATCTCTTGATGCTATTTCTATTACAGGTACCTATGTAGGAAGTAGTAGTGATATGCTTGATCTTATGGCTGTATCTAAAATAGAGGATGATTTAGTAAATATTAATGAAGCTGATAAAATATCTACTGTTGTAAAATCTGGTTTTTTTAATATTACAATAGATTTAAAAAGAGGATATGAAACAGCTGATATCTTAGATGATGTAAAAGATATAGTATCTAAAACAAAATCAGATTTACCTGTAGATATGGAAGAACCAATAGTAAAAGAGGTAGTAAAAACTATACCGTTAATAACTGTTGCAATTTATGGAGATAAATCTAAAGAGGAGCTACTAAAGGTTGCTACTAATATTAAAAATAAATTAACACATTTAGGAGATTTAAGTAGTATTACTATTTGGGGTGACAGTGATAAAGAGTTACTTATAACTTTTGATGAAGCTAAAATTGATGGTTTTGGGTTAGATAAAAGCTCTGTTATCAATGCAATTTCACAAATGAGTTCTATCTTTCCTGCTGGAATTATTAAAGATGTGGGTACCCACTATTATCTAAGTAGTCAAAATGGTGAAAAAGATCTATCAAAACTTGAAAATACTATTATTAAAATACAAGATAAACAAATATATCTTAAAGATATTGCTACTATATCTTACACTTTAGCTGATTCTAATAATATTTCACATTTCAATGGTAAACCAAATATAGCAATAGGTATAAACAAAGGGGTAGAGGGTGATGCTATTGCATTAGTAAAAGAGATAAAAGAGATCTTAAAAATAGAATCAGCAGAATATAAAGATATAAAATTTGACACATATACAGATACATCTATTTGGATTAAAAATAGATTGAATACTGTTGTATCAAATATATTATTTGGCCTTATATTATTATCTATTGCCCTATTCTTTTTTATAAATGCAAGAATTGCGTTTGTAGTTGCTATTGGGATACCTACTAGTTTTATGATTGGTTTAATATCAGCAGAAACTTTAGGATATAGTTTAAATATGCTTTCTCTTTTGGGAGCCCTATTAGCTCTTGGTATGCTTGTAGATGAAGCTATAGTTGTTGGTGAAAATATATATAGACATATAGAGATGGGAAAAGATAAGATGAGTGCTGCTGTTGATGGAGCAGTTGAGATGTATCCTGCTGTTTTAACAGCAACTGCTACAACTATATTTGCTTTTCTTCCAATACTTATGATGACAGGTGAGACAGGTGTATTTATGAGAATATTACCTATTATGATTTCAGTATTATTACTTAGTTCCCTTGTAGAGGCTTTTTTCTTTTTACCACTTCATGCAAAACATACATTTAAAATAAACAAAGATGGTAAAAAGTCCGATACTTTTTGGGACAAAAATAAACAAATTTATAAAACAATATTAAATTTTGTATTAAGATGGAAATATATTGGAATCATTGTTTTAGTTACTTTTATTATTACAGCAACATTTGGTTTGCTAAAAATAATAAAGTTTGAATTTATGCCAGAATTTGACACTACACAAGTTTATGTTTCAGGTTCAGTTGGAGTTGGTCATTCTATAAAAGAAACAGAAATAATAGTTTCAAAACTAGAAAAAAAAATACTTAAGAATTTCGTATTAGGAGATGAAATAAACTCTATAAGCTCTGTTATAGGTTTAAAACTTGATGGTAAACAATTACCGCAACACGAAGAATTTTATTTTCATATATTTATAAACCTTCAAGAGAGAGCTGCCACAAACTTTTTTGATAACTATATAAACCCAATATTAAGTCCAAAGTATGATGCAACTAATATGACAAGAGTTCAATCAGCTCAAACTATTGCCAATAATATAAAAAATATGCTAAAAGATGATATATCTTCAAATAAATATGATGAATTGAAAGTTTATGTGCCAGGTGCTGGAATAGTAAAATATGATATTGAATTAGCTTTAAGTGGCGACAATAACAATGAAGTTTATAAAGCAATTAAAACTATCAAAACTAAATTATCTACAATAAATGGAGTTACAAATATTACAGATGATATACTTCTAGGGAATATTGATCTAAAATTTAAAATAAATAATTATGGGCAATCATTAGGATTCAATGAAACTTCAATAGTAAATATTTTAAAACCATATTATTTTAAAGGATCATTTAGTAAAATGTATGATAGCTCTGGCATTGTTGATATTATATTTAAAAGTAAAAATAAAGATAAAAAGATATCCTTAGATACCTTTGAACTAACTATACCAAATAGTGATAAAAAAGTACTATTAAAAGATATTGTAAAATTTGAAGAGATCTCTAGTCTTAGTCAAATTTTCAAAGAAGATGGTATAAGAGTACAAAGTATAACAGCATCTATAAATGATATAACAAGTGATGAAGTATATTTACAATTACAACCAACTTTAGACTTAATAAATAAAGATATAAATATTGATATAAAAGGTGAACAACAAGAAAATAAAAAAGTAAAGCAAGAGATGACACAAGCTTTTCTAATAGCTCTTATACTTATATTTATATCCTTAGTTTGGATGTTTGATTCTATTGTTAAATCAATTATAATTTTAAGTACTATTCCTTTATCAATTTTAGGTGTACTTATAGGTCATCTTATAATGGGTCTAAACTTAACTATGCCAGGACTTATAGGTATAGTAGGTCTAGCAGGAGTTATTGTAAATGATGGTATAATTATGATGGATTTTATTCAAAAAGCTAAAAATCTAGAGGAATTAAAAGAGTTAGCACTACTTCGTTTACGACCTATTTTATTAACCTCACTTACAACTATTCTAGGTCTTAGTACATTAATATTCTTTGCATCTGGACAATCTTTAATATTACAACCAATGGCAGTAGCACTTGGATTTGGTATATTATGGGCAACTGTTTTAAATCTATATTATGTACCTATGGT
>CAZLZQ010000079.1:0-7048 GCA_964564065.1 uncultured Arcobacteraceae bacterium
AATTATTTTGCTCTGATACCTAAATCAGCTACAAGTGCTTGGAATTTTGCGAAATCTGTTCTTCTTAAATATTTAAGAAGTCTTTTTCTTTTTCCAACCATTTTTAAAAGACCTAATCTTGAATGATGATCTTTATGATTTTCTTTTAAATGCTCTGTTAATCTTGCAATTTGTGCACTTAATATTGCAATCTGCACTTCTGCAGAACCTGTATCTTTTGAATCTCTTTGGTGTTTAGTAACAATTGCTTGTTTTACGTCCAGATCTAAAGCCATAATAGCCTCCTGAGTGGTATATTATCTCAATAATTATAGATAAAACTATAAAATTGGAAATGCATTTTACTTAAACTTATATTTAAAAGAACTTAAGATACAATTCCTTTATGATAAAATTAAAAGATAGTGCAATATTTATTGCAGATTCCCATTATAGTAAAAAACGAACTATTTTAGAAAAATTATTACTTTGTATTGAAAATAATTCGATAAGTAGTTCTCAACTTTTTTTAATGGGTGATATATTTGATTTTCTTTCATTTGAAATTGAATATTTTAATATTTTAAATAAAGATATAATTTCTTTAATAAATAAATTATCATACAAAATAGAGATAATATATTTAGAGGGAAATCATGATTTTAATTTAACAAATATTTTTTCAAATGTAAAAGTTATTCCAAGAGGAAAACAACCAATAAAAATAGAATCAAATTCAAAAATAATATCTATCTCTCATGGCGATATATTTACACCTAACAGTTATGAAATTTTTACTAAAATAATAAGAAATTCATATTTTTTATCATTTCTTAATACCATTGACTACAATTATTGGTTATCAAAAATAATAGAAAAAAAATTAGAAAATAAAAATATTTGTCATAAACAAAGTAATTTTACTAATTTTATAAAAAATAGAATTTTTAAATATAATTCAGACTTTGTAATTGAGGGACATTATCATCAAGGATACATTGATGATAAATATATCAATATCCATTCATTATGTTGTGATAATAAATATTTAGTATATTCACAAAATAAATTTAAATTTCAAACTATTTAAAAGTACTTAAATATAACTTTTCTACTTTTAATCTTGCCCAATACATTTTTCGTAAAAATTTTAAACTAGATTTTATAGATGGATCATAATTAAAACATTTTATAGTTATTTTCCTACCTAATTCTTCCCATCCATAATGTTCTACTAATCTATTTAATACCTTTTCTAATGTTATTCCATGAAGAGGGTCATTTGGATTATTATTCATTTTTTATATCTCCTTTTGCTTCCAATTATTTTGCATATCTTTTGTCAAAAATGTCCATGCAACTATTCTACTTATTTTTTGTCCCTGCTTCATATCAATTGTTTTAATATCAGTAACATTTGCTTTTTTTAATTCTTTATATATTTTATTTAAATTTTCTTTTTTTGATACCAAAGTTGTAAACCAAAAACAATTATTTTTAAAATATGTACTCTCTGTAATCATTTTTTTTATAAAAATTACCTCTCCACCATTACACCATAGTTCATTATTTTGTCCAGCAAAATTAAGTATTGTTTTTTTTATTGTATTTTTACTTTTTGTTAAATTCTTAATTTTTCTTTTTGTACCAATATTAGCATCTTCTGCTGATTTATGAAAAGGAGGATTACAAATTGTCACATCATATCTATCATTTTTATTTATAATATTAAAAAAAATATTATCTTTATTTTCTTGTAAAACAAATGATATTTTAGACTTAAATTGTTTATTATTCTTAACAATCTTTTTAGCTGAATCAATAGACACTTCATCTATATCACTTCCTACAAATTTCCAACCATAAATCGTAGCTCCCAAAATTGGATATATACAATTTGCACCCATACCTATATCTAAAACTTTTATATTGCTATTTTTTAAAGCTACTGTATTTAGTTCTAAAAGATCAGAAATATAATGTATATAATCAGCTCTTCCAGGTATAGGAGGACATAAATAATTTTTTGGAATTTCCCAGTTTTTAATATCATAAAAATATTTTAATAATGCCTTATTTAATAACATAACTGCTTTTGGATCTGCAAAATTTATTGTTAAATTATCATACTTATTTAAAAATACATATTGTTTTAGTGAAGATTCACTTTTTATTAACTCTTTAAAATCATATTGAGTATTATGTAAATTTTTTTTATGTAATGTTTTCATCTATATTAATATTTACTTAACCTCTTGAGATACATAAAAAGTAGTTATTCCTGAATTTTTATCATACATTGGATTATCTTTGGTAGTAAAGTTTGAAATTATTTCTCTTGCTTTTATATGTGAATTTGCTGTAGTAATTTTTTCTTTCTTATCACTTTGAGTTACTATTGTTTTTTCATGTGTTTTTTTAAATCTACTTGCTCTATGTTTATCTGTAAATGTAATTTTAATAATATTAATATCTCTTTTAACATCAATTGTCGCTTTTTTACTTAAGTCATCAAATCGTAATATTCTATTCCCATGAGATGATATTTTCATAGTGATCGCTTTTTCTATTTCATCAGTATCTTCTATTATTACGTATTCTTTACCATTCACTGAGATTATTTCATCATTTATTTTTTTGATATCTTTTATAATTGTTTTTTTACCCTTGGCCATCTTTTACCTTAATATATTTTTTAACTTCATATTATATCTAAATAATTACACTTTGTGGTTTAGTTTGATTAACCTTCTTATCAATGATATTTAAGTACAATGAAATCAATTATAATAATTTAGGAATCAAATGTTATTAACAAAAAAAAGTGAATATGCTCTATTATCTTTAGTAATTATTGCAAAAAGCGATCAACCAAAAAATGTTGATATATTATCAAAAGAGTTAAATATCTCTAAATCTTTTTTAGCAAAAATATTACAAAATTTAGCAAAAAATGGAGTTTTAAATTCATTTAAAGGTAACAATGGTGGATTTACCCTAAAAAAAGTTTGTGAAGAGTTAACAATATTAGAGATTACTACAATTGCAGAAGAAAAGCTTCCACTTGTTTTTGAATGTACGACTACAAATAGTATATGTTCGGCAAATATACTTGGAGGATGCTCAGTATTTCCATTGTTAAATAATTTACAAAATAAAATAAATGGCTTTTTAGATGAGCTTACACTAAAGGATATTTTATAATATGAAATTTTTTCATCTTTCACATACAGATTTAGATGGCTATGGTTGTCAATTTTTAACAAAAAGAATTTTTCCAAATGCTATATTTTATAATGCAAATTATGGTTTAGAGGTGATGTTATTTATAAAAGATATTTTAGATAAAATAGAACATACTAGTAAAAATGAAGATATACTATTTATAATTACTGATCTAAATCTGACTCTTGATGAATCTAAAAACTTAAACCATAAAATAAAAAAACTTAATGAATCTGGTTATAATATTAAATTGCAACTTTTAGACCATCATGGAACAGGATTAAAATGTTCTGAAAAATATGATTGGTATTTTTTAGATACTAGTAGATCAGCTACAAAAATAACTTACGATTATTTATATGAAAATTATTCTAAATTTAAAGAATGTTGCCATTTAGACTTTGAAAATTTAATAAATTCAATTAATGCTGTAGATATATGGCTTGAAAATGAAGATTTATTTGAATTTGGAAAAGTTTGTATGACTATGATTGCGAAAGCATATGAGATAAATAATATTTTATTTAGAGATCAAAATAGAGACTATAAATTTTATTTACTTGAAAAAAGTATGAAATACGTATCTTTAGAAAATGGTCATATTTTATTAGATGAAAATATTTATAAAATTAAAAAAGAATATTTAAATTTAACTAATAAAAATGATACAATAGATAATTTAAGCTCACTATATTTAGTTGAATCCTTAGAAAAACGAAAAGAGGAACTTACTGTATATTATAAAGGTCATAAAGGACTACTTACTTTTACATTGGGAGGAATTTCTATCCCTGCTAATACATTTTTAAAAGTAAATGATGATTATGATTTTTTCATTGATGTTAGTAGAAGAGGGAAAGCTAGTCTAAGAGCTGATAATAAACTTGATGTATCAGTATTGGCAGATAAACTAGCAAAAGGTGGAGGCCATCCAAATGCAAGTGGACTTGCCTTTAAAGATTGGAAAGAAACAATCCTTTATGATAAAGTAAAATTATATATCCAAACAAAACTTGATGAGTGTAGTTAATATCTACGCCCACAATTGCATATGAGGTATATTTGATACAGATTTTACTATATCATTTCTAGATACAATACCTACTAATATATCTTCACTATTTACAACAGGAATTGCATTTAAGTTAAAATCTAACATAACTTTAGCTACTCTTCTGATATCAGAGATAGGATCTGTTGTAATAATATTTTTAGTAGAAATATCATAAATATGTTTAAATATATTTTGACCTGCATAATCAATATCATCAAATAAAAATTTAGTAATATCTTGCTTTGAAATCATACCCTTTAGATGAAGCGCACTATCTGCTATAATAGGTAATTGCTGTATATTATATTCTTGCATTAATTCATAACACTCTTTAATAGTTTTAGAATCATTAACAGTAATAACTCTCTTTGACATTATCTCTTCAACATGAAATATTTCAACTTTTGTATCAAGGTTTGCTATTTGTTTATACTTATCTTTAGCTTCTTGAGTTATTTTACCTTGATACAGTTTGTCCTCAAAAGAATGTTTATTATTTCCATCTTTATTATTCTTTATTGGTGCTGTTGATGTTATTTCATGTAAGTTATAGAGATGATCAATTGTACTCCTAAAGTTTAATCCATCATCATCATACATTGCAAACATATATTTCTCCTACTTATCTTAATTCAAAAAAATTCGAACACTCTTTTTTTGATTATTTTTTATAGAAACTGGTTGATAAATTTGTTTCAATTTTTCTACAGTCAGTTTTTTTGAAGCAACAGTTACTTTATCAACCAATGCTTCACTTAGAGGAATTGTTAAATTAATAAATCCTGTAAAAAAAGACTTTTCAATAATAGTATTCTGGTCTAAAGTTATTTTTGGGCTATTACTAATTATTCTATAAACAACAGAGATCTCATTTCGTATTCCATCTCTTTGCTGTAAACTATCTATATATAGCAGTAAACCACTCTTATTAAAAAGTTTTGGATCATTAATAGATTCAATACTTAAATTTTTAGTTTTAAATGCAAAAAGTATATTATTTTCAAAATTTATTAATAAATCCTTATTTGGATTCTTATTTTTATTAACATATAAGTATACTGTTTGTTGTTTATATTCACTTTGATCTATATTATTATTTGATATACAACCATTAAAACTTATTAATAAAAATAAGAGAATAAAAAACTTCATTATTGATATCATATTATTTTAAAACTTTGATATAAGTGTAGCAATAGATTTTATATCTTTATCACTTAAAGAACTAACTTGAGATTTCATAAGGCCTTTCATTGCTCCACCATATGATCCATCTTTGTATCCATTTATTGCATGAATAATTTTAGAAGGCTTCCATCCTTTAATTATTTTAGATTTACCTAAAGCAGATTTTTCTGCAGTTGCACCATGACACCCTGCACATTTTTTAAATAACAATGTATCACTAGATACAGATACTATTTTTTCTACTTTATTTACTATCTTTTCAATTTGAGGCTTTTGAATCTCATTTTTAACTTTTTCAATATTTTTAGTAGAAGTATCTACTTTTTTATCAATCACTACCTCAGATTTTTTTTCTGTAACATGTTTTTCAACTTGAGTTGATTTTTCATCACCACATCCTGAATATATAATTGCAATTGAAGCAATAGATAAAATAATTTTTTTATTAAACATTTTTATTCCTTATCTTTTAAATTTCCTTATTATATCATAAATGAATTTTATTACTCTTTTTCAACCGTTTCATCTATTGTAATTCCCATTGCCAAAAGAATCTTTTCTTCTATCTCTTTAGAAAGTTCAGGATTTTCTATTAAAAATCTTTTACTATTTTCTTTACCTTGACCAATTTTAGAGTCATTATAACTAAACCAAGAACCTGCTTTATCTATAACATCTAATTTCACACCATAGTCAATTATTTCACCCATTCTTGAAATACCTTCACCAAACATAATATCAAACTCAGCTATTTTAAAAGGTGGTGCTACTTTATTTTTAACAACTTTTACTTTAGTTCTATTTCCTATTACCTCTTCACCTTGTTTTAAAGATGCTATTCTTCTTATATCAAGTCTTACTGAACTATAGAATTTAAGAGCATTTCCACCTGTAGTTGTTTCAGGACTACCATATCCCATCATACCAATTTTCATACGAATTTGATTTATAAAAATAACTGTAGATTTCATTTTATGCATAATACCAGTAATTTTTCTTAGAGCTTTTGACATAAGTCTTGCTTGTACACCAACTTGTTGATCATCCATATCACCATCAATTTCAACTTTTGGTGTAAGTGCTGCCACGGAATCTACAACTATTAGATCTACAGCACCACTTCTAATAACTGTTTCAAGTATTTCCAGTGCTTGTTCTCCAAAATCTGGTTGAGATACTAGTAAATTATCTGTATCAACACCAAGTGCTTTTGCATACGTTACATCTAAAGCATGTTCTGCATCAATAAAGGCACAAACTCCCCCTGCTCTTTGACATTCTGCAATAGCATGTAATGTCAAAGTTGTTTTACCTGAACTTTCTGGACCGTAGATTTCAATAACTCTACCTTTTGGTAATCCACCTATTCCAAGAGCTAAATCTAGTCCCATAGAGCCCGTACTAATTGCCTCAATAGGTTCCACATTTTTATCCCCAAGTCTTACTAGTGTACCCTTACCAAAAGCTTTGTCCATCTGTTTTATTGCTAAATCTAATGCATTTTTTTGTTCATCATTCATATTATTTCCTATTAAATTTCTTTTTATATGTGTAAGTATATCTTATTTTTTATAATTAATGAAATTTAATTGCAATATGCAA
>CAZLZQ010000080.1:0-6700 GCA_964564065.1 uncultured Arcobacteraceae bacterium
GCTATTTTAGTAATTCTAACTTTAGTGAAGCTTCTTCTGAAACCTCTTTTTAGCTTACTATCTTTTCTTCTTAGTTTCTTGTAGATAATAACTTTCTTATCTCTACCTTCAACAATAACCTCTGCTGTTACTACTGCTTTTGCTGCTGCATCTGCTGTTAATAATGTTTCACCATTATTTACAGCAATTACTTCTGTAAATTCAATAGTCTCTTTTGGTTCTTTACTTAGCTTGTCAATATTTAAAATATCACCTTCAGATACTTTATATTGTTTTCCACCAGTTTTGATAATTGCGTACATTGCATATCCTCTTAAAATTTATGATGCGAATTATAGCTAACTATACTTTAAATAGACTTTAAGTACTAGCTAAACTAATTACTAATTAGTGATAATCAGCCACAGTAGCAATAACATCCATCTCTATCATTGCATTTTTTGGTAAAGTTTTAACAGCAACTGTACTTCTAACAGGCTTATGATCTCCAAAGACTTCTGCCATTATTACATTTACAACTCCAAAATCATTCATATCTGTTAAAAATATATTAATTTTGATCACATTATCCATTGCACTTAAGTTATCTTCTAATATTGCTTTAATATTTGTAAATATCTGTCGTGTTTGCTTTTTAATATCATTTTCAATCATCTCACCTTTTACAGTTAATGCTATTTGACCAGATGTATATAACATCCCATTAACTTTTACAGCCTGAGAATAAGGCCCTATTGCTTGAGGTGCATTATTTGTATTTAAAAACTCCATAAATCTCCTATCCAAATTTTTTTGCAATTATACTATATAAAATCTAAATATCAACCAATTTACCATTTTTTAGTAACATTATTTTTTCTTTTAATTCTCTTATTTTTTTTGATTTAGTTCTAAAATCAATATCAGTATTATAATTTAGTTGTTGCAACTGTTTAATATAGTATGGTAATGATAATAATACAAGCTGTTTTTCAAACTCCTCTTTTGAGTATGTAATTAAATGTTCTTGTAAAGTAATAGGAACCAATGACTGATCTAATGGATTATTTAAAAGCGTATTAAATTCATCAATATGTACCTGTATCATATTTGGTGTTATATTTTGTTTTAAAATATTTAGAAATTCTTTATTTTCTAAAACACTTCTGATAATACTTAATTCCGCTATATCTATTGATGATAGATTTGCATTACTTATTTGCTGATTATTAAAATGTTGTACCTGTATTAGTTGAGAATTTACATTTAATTTTCTTGCAACTAAACTTTGATACTCCTCTTGAAGTATTGGACTTAATGTTTTTAAAAAATTATTTGTCTCTTGTAATGCTAATTGCTTATCTTGAGGATTTTCTATATTAAATTTATTTATAATAAAATCAATAACATATGGAATAAATGGAGTGGGAGATAAAAACATTTTATTTAATTCATCCATCTTATTAAGAGCTACCATATCAGCTGGATCCATATCATCTTGAAATATTACAACTCCACCATTAAAGTCACTATGACTTAATAATAAACTAGCCTTATATGCAGCATTTAGTCCAGCTTTATCACCATCATATGCAACAATAACTTTAGGTTCACCACGTTTTAGTAAAGGCAAATGTTCCGCCGTTAATGCTGTTCCCAAAGTTGCTACTGTATTAGAAAAACCAGCTTGATGCAACATTATTACATCTAGATACCCCTCTGTAATAATTATTGTTTTTTGTTTATATATCAAATCTTTTGCTAAATGATAACCATACAATAATCTTGATTTATTAAATAATTTTGTTTGTGGTGAATTAATGTATTTAGCATTATGTCCAGTAATTGTTCTCCCACCAAAACCAACAATATTTCCAGTTATTGTATAAATTGGGAAAGTTATTCTATCTATAAATCTTGAATATAATCCATTTTGACCACTATCTATTATCCCTAATTCTTTGGCATCAGCAAGATTTAAAAAATTGCTCTTCAAATAATTTATAGTATCACTTGAACTACTAGCATACCCTATTTCAAATTTTTCAATTGAAAATTCTGATATCCCTCTACTTTTTAAGTACTCTAATGATTTTTCGTTATGTATTAATTGTTTTTGGTAATACTCATTTACTCTTGAGATAATTGACGAATCTATTTTTTTAAAACTTGTATCATGTTCAAGTGATACATTTACCATAGATGCTAGTTTTTCTAAACTTTCGGGATATGATAATTTTTCATATTCCATTACAAATTTTATACTATCACCACCTACTCCACAGCCAAAGCAATGATATATTTGCTTAGCAGGACTTACTACAAAGGATGGTGTATCTTCACCATGAAAAGGGCAACAAGCCTTAAAATTAGCACCTGTTTTTTTAAGCTCTATAAATTGTGATATTATATCTACAACATCTAGATGAGACTTTAAGTTTTCTATGGATTCTTTTGTTATCATTGAGTAAACGCTTTACAATTTTCATCACTTTTATCACAATCAAAAGTATTATTTAAATTATTGTACATAAACTTTAAATTCTCTTTATCATCTATCCAAACAATATATGTATTATCTGACAACTTATTCCAAGTTCCACTTTTTTGTGTCATACTAGATAATATAGGATATTTTAATACCTTACTAAATAATAAATTATTATCATTATCTAAAGTATCAAGCGTTTCGTTATTTGCTTTAAGTATTAAGTTATTTTTGTATCTATTTATACCATCCCTAATCAATAAAATATCACTTTTAATTTTAACAAAATTAGTTTTATCTATAGATTTACCTAGTTTAGGAATAGCTACCATAGTAATTATTGATATAATTGCTATAGCAAATATAATTTCAAGCAAAGAGAATGCTTTACTTTTTATTGATCTCATTATCCAAATATTCTATTAATATCATTATATAAACCAAGCCCCATCAATCCAAATAACAATACCCATCCAATTACGGTTAGATAAATAAGTACACTATCTTTAGGTTTCTTTCGTGTAATCATTTCATAGAGATTAAACATAATATGACCACCATCAAGAGCAGGTATTGGAAGTAAATTTAAAACACCTAAGTTTACAGATACAAGTGCCATTATTGTTAAAAGAGCAACAAAACTTGATTGACTAGCTTCTGATATAACTGAACCTATACTTATTACACCACCTATTTCACTACTTGGAACGATCCCTTGAATAAGTTTTTGCATTCCTAAAAATATCATTTTACTAGATTCAATTGTCTTATCATACCCAAACTTGATAGATTCTAATGGAGTATAATATATAGTTACAATTTTAGGGGCAGGTGCAATTCCTACCATCTTTTTCCGTATCTTTTCTTTAAACATATTTTGAGAATCAGTTAATTTTGGTCTAATGATTATAGATTTTATTTTCCCATCTCTTTGAATATAAAACTTCAATAAGCCTTCTGAAGATTTAATAATAATACTTAAGTCATCCCATGTTTTAATCTCTATATTATTTATTTTTATAATTTTATCATCTGCTTTTAATCCAGCTTTTTGAGCAGGTGAATTTTCTACAACTTTACCAATAAATGGAGCTAAATGATTATTTCCTAAAAGTCCTATTGTTATATAGATAAAAAATGCTAATATAAAATTTGCTGCAGGTCCAGCTAAGAGTATTAAAATTCTTTGAAACGGTGTTTTTGTATTGTAACTATCTGAGTCATTATTTGCTAATGCAGGATTTAGATCCTCTTGCCCCTTCATTTTTACATAACCACCAAGTGGTATAAGAGAAAAAGTCCATTGAGTACCTTTCCATTGTTTAGATACTAATTTTTTACCAAACCCTATAGAAAATACATAAACCTTTACTCCAAGCAATCTAGCTACTGTAAAATGCCCAAGTTCATGTATAAAAACTAAAATTGATAAAACAATTAGAAAAGTTAAAAATCCCATAGAAATATCTCCTAATCTATTTTAAATAATCTCTAATATATTCATATCCAGAGTATAAAGTTAATCCAACAGCAATCCATAAAATTGTTGTAGCAAATGGCCAATTCATTATTAAAAAACCTATAGCTATCATTTGTACTACTGTTTTTACTTTACCTGCCATTGTTGAAGCTACAGCTTTACCTTCTGAAACAGCTACAACTCTAAGACCTGTAATAAAAAATTCTCTTGAAAGTATAATAAAAACTGCAAATGCCCCAGCTCTTCCCATAACCAAAAGACCAATAAATCCAGCTAATACTAGCATCTTGTCAGCAAGAGGATCTAAAATACTTCCCAATTTTGTCATTTGATCCCATTTTCTTGCGATAAATCCATCAAAAAAATCAGTTACTGAAGCTATTACAAAAATTAATCCAGCAAAATAATCAAACCAGCTAGGATCCCATCCATTAAAAATTGGATTTGATTGATCCACCATAAACCATAACATTAATGGTGCAAGTAAGATTCTAAAACCTGCTAATATATTTGGAAGATTTAAATTTTCATCTTTTTTTTTATTATTCATTATTTTTTAAAAGTTGTTCCACCATCAACCATCAATGTACTTCCAGTAATCCAAGAAGACTCTTCGCTACATAAAAAGTAACATGCTCCAGCTAAATCTTCTGGTTGTCCCATTCTTCCTAAAGGTGAAAGCTCTGCAGTTTTTGCAGCTACCTCTTCATAATTTGTAAATGCTTTAAGTGCATCCGTATCAATAGGTCCACCTGAAACAGCATTTACTCTAATACCATCAGCTCCCAATTCAGTTGCAGCATATCTTACCATAGCTTCTACAGCTGCTTTATTTGTACCATGTCCTGCATAATTTTCTATATAAACCAAATTACCTGTTGAACTTAAGCTTACTATTGCTCCACCACCTACAAGTTTCATTCTTTTTGCAGCTTGTTGCGAAGCACAAACAAAAGCATCCACAGTAGCTGTATAGATATTATTTAATCCTCTTGGTTTAAGTTTCATAAATTTATTATATCCACCTACTACTGCTCTTCCATAAATCATAGCATTAGAGATAAAATAATCAACTCTGTCAAAATCTTTATCAATCTCTAAAAATAGATCTTTTGCAGTTTCTGGTTCTAAAATATTATAAGAATAATATCTAGCTTTTACACCAAATTTTGACTCTAAATCTAAAGCTATCTCTTTTGCAGCTTCCTCATTTGAATTGTATGTAAATGCAATATTGATACCCTCTTTAGCAAATCTATAAGCACAAGCTTTTCCTATACCTTTTGTTGCCCCTGTAATAACAAGTGTTTTAGCTGACATTAATAACCCTTTTATAAATATTATTTATTGTAATTTTTTGGTATATTATCGTAAGTTGCTTTGAATAAAGATAAATAAGTAAATCTTTATTTAAAAGATTTACTATATTTTAATGAGTTTTAGAATTTATATTTTAAGGCAACTGTTGTTGCTGTTTGTGAATGTGTAGTTGTAATACTACCTACTCCTACGTTTGTAGCATCAACAGTATCACTTACTTTTGGAGCATAAGAAAATGCACCTGAAATAGATATACTTTTAGATATATCATAACCACCACCTAGAGTATAATGATCCTCTACAGTTGCTGGAAACATTGCATAATTTGCAAGATTTAAAGTATCTCCAACTATTGGATCTACATTATTTGGAATTGGATTTGAAGCATGATTATACCCTACTCCATACCAAAAATCTTCACCTGTATATTTTGCTCCAAGTGCAAATACTGTTTGATTATCCCATCCAAATTCTTTATAACCTTGTGCATCTCCCCATTTAATTGATTTTATATCAATTGTATATGTCATTTTATTCATATTATATGCTATACCAACACCAATTTCTGCAGGTTGTTCTAAATGATCTGTAAACCCTACTAATCCAAATGCTTTTGTTGCATCTGTAATTTGATCCTTGTACTCCATATCTATTGCACTTTTATAAACTAAACCAACAGTAAACTCTTTTGTAAAATCATAAAATCCACCTAATTGATAACCATAACCAAAATCTTGTGAAGCACCACTTCCTACATGTGTAGTAGGGCTATTATCAAAATCAATTGTTAACTGCCCATATTGCATAATTGCAGTAACACCTACTCCCCAATTATCTTTTGAATATGCAATTGATGGCGCAAATTGCATCAACATTAATGAACTTCGCATATTATATAAACCTGGACTACCTGTAGTACCCCAATCATCTGCTCTCCAATCTGTTCCCATTCCTGCTGTTCCATACATCCCAAGACCAAATACTAAATTTTTATCTATTCTTGTACTTAATGCCACTACTGGTATCACACTCATATCTTGATCACTTTTTCTTTCTACTCCAGTCGTTGTTGATACTTTAACATCACTACTAAAAAAAGTTCCACCTATGCTAAATTCTTTATCAACAGTAGTTTTACCTAATAATGCAGGATTAGTAAGTGCATTCTCTGCTCCATTATAACTTGCAATTCCAGTTCCTCCTAATGCTCTACTTTCAACACCTAAACCAAGTAGATGATCTCCATTTGTTGCAAATAAACTTGTAACTGTAACCAAACTCAATAAACTTAACTTTCTCATAATATCTCCTTATATAACTTTTTCTTATGTTATGAAAGTATGTTATATTAGTTTTATTTATAATATACTAAGTATAAAAAACTAATTTTAATTTTAATAAAAAATTAAGATATTAAAAAATATATTCTAAAT
>CAZLZQ010000081.1:0-6563 GCA_964564065.1 uncultured Arcobacteraceae bacterium
TTTTCAAATGATACAATAAATATTTCAATAGATTTATCAATATCTATAATTCTATCAAATTGATTAGGAAGTGAGAATTTATAAACTTTATCAACTACATTAAAACTATTTGAAAATAGATATGTAATACTTATTAAAATTATAAAAATACTTTTTTTCATCTTTATTCCCTTTTTTATACCTAAAAACAAAAAACCTTACATCTCTGTAAGGTTTTTTAAATTAGTTTTAAATAGTATTAAAATTTATATCTCATTGCTACTCTTAGATCTGTAGCACTTTCAACTGGATCTTGCCCATTTGCAATTGCTTGTGCCATTGTCATAGGTGTTCCATCTGCACCAAAGAAAGCATTACTTCCTGTATAATCATAGTTTATATCAGTATATCTAAGACTCATAGAAAGTGCTTTTGTAAGTGGTTTTAACCAATAAATTTCTAGTGCTGTTCCACGTGTTGCGATTTTACTTCCTGCCATTGTATCTTCACCATATGTCATACTTCTCCAGTATTTACTACCTTTATTCCATTCTATACCCATTCTTCCATCATCCGTTAGTAAACACGGCATTTGAAGTCCTAACCATACTGAACTTCCAGTTTGACTTTGGGAACTACCAAGCATACCACCATCATTTGCATTCTCTGCATTTGGTGTTGTTTTTGATAATGCATAACTTGCAAAAAATGTTGTATCATCAAGAAAATCATTTATTTCATTTCCTATACCATCAACTTTAACCATTGCTGTCATAAGTTCTAAATCCCCAACATCTTGAAAAGTTGGCTGATAATTAGCTACATAAGTTGGACTAGCAGGATTACTTTTTGCTAATTCTGTATTATCAAATCCAATCATATGATTTGCCATTGCATAGTTTGTATGAAATGAATATTGACCATCATCATACGGAACAAAAATAAAACCTAACATATCCGAATTTGCATGTAATGTTTCATCTTCAGAATAATCAGCACCATCATTTTGAAATCTTTGTTTTGCATTTGTTAAACCTCTTCCCATACAAAGTTTAAACCAACTTCCTTCTAGTGGAGTAACTTTATCAAGATTCCATTTAAAACTAGCACCATCAAACTCTACATTTACAGTATGAGCTAAAGCTGATTTTCTTTTATCACCTTCTCTATAGTTAATACCAAGTCCACCTGTAGATGGTCTTCTTCCAATCGATGCTGTCCATGCTACATCTGTACCTAAGAATGTATCATTCATGTATAACCAATATGCTTCTTTAACTTTTAAAGTATTATCTGTTGCATTTTCATTTGTTACCCAATCAAAATTTGCATAACCTGGATTTGTATTTGACTGTGAATGATTTGCAGTATCACCATAAGCTTTGTTATAACCTAAAGTTCCATAAAAGCTCACTCTCTCATCAGCTTTGTATTTCATACCAAGGAGAAGTCTATTTGTTAATAGTCCACTATTTGAACTTTTTGCACCACTTGCATGCGTATAATTGATTTTATCAACTGATGTTCTAAAATCTATATCCCATTTGATATTATCACCTGCATCATGTGCTTTTACTTTATTAACTTTTTTACCAAGTTTTTTCGTCTTTTTAGTAACTTTTTTTATAGATTTTGTATTTGCATTCATAGCCGCTTCAAGTGCTGCTATTTGTTTCTTTAATAGATCTAATTGTAACTGCATATCTGCATCTGCAAAACTTGTTGTTGCTAATGCTGCTGCTACAGAAAGAGCAATAATTCCCTTTTTCATTTTATCTCCTTTTTTCTTTGATTCATTTTATTTCTATTACACTTATAACTTTGTTAAAATTACATTAAATTTACTTATACATAATATTAATATATAGTCAATTTATAAAAAAAGGCTAGGAGTTTTCCTAGCCCTTTTTTTATTCTAAACTTTCAAATTAACAAGAAGGAACATTTCCTGAATCATTTGCATACTCATAGAAAAAGTCATAGTAATGTGGTATAAACTTTTCTTTTAAAGCTTTTTCAGAAGCTTTTGGACATATAGTTTTAATTTCATCAACTAATTTACCATCATCTTTAATAGATTCCCACTCATCTTGTGAATGTTTTCCAGCCATTTTTGCACCTGTAAATCCACATGCACTTTTTAATTTTTTAGAAAAAAGTTTTTGACCTTTTGTAACATCTGCAGATGCAACCGTTGCTGTTAAACTACATGCTACTGCTGCAGTTAATGCTAATTTTAATAATTTACTCATTAATTTCCCCTCTAGTATTAAATATTTCAAAGAAAGTATATCATATTATAATAAAAGATTAATAAAAAAATCAAATTATGTTATAATATTTTATGAAACATTACATTTTAAAACAACTATCACAATACTTAAATAAGTACAATAATATAAAATATATTAAAAGAATAAACAATAATACTATTAAAATTGAATTTAATGATAAAAATATATACTACTTTGATCTTTCTAGAGGAAGTGATAGTATTTTTAAAAAAGAGACAAATGATAATATAAAAAAAGATTTTAATGCACCTTTTGATGTAATATTAAAAAAAAGATTTACGAATAGTAAGATATCAAATATAAAGCTTCTTAATAACGATAAAATTATACAAATAATTGTTCAAAGTAAGTCATCATATAAAACACAAACTACTACACTTCAATTAGAATTTACTGGTAAAAATACAAATATTATAATTCTTGATGAAAATAATATAATTTTAGAAGCTTTAAGACATATAGATGAATGGTCATCTGTTCGAATTGTAAAAGTTGGTATAAAGTTACAAGCATTAGAAAAACCATCATATATATATGAAGAAAAAATAATAGAAGATATAGATAAGTTTTTATTAGATATTTACAATAATAAACAATCAAAAGAGTTAGAAAATTTAAAAAAACAAAAGATCACACAAATTAGTAAAAATATAAAAAAGATTCAATCAATATTAAATTCTCTTGATGATATAGATACACTAGAAAAAAAAGCAGTAGATTTTAATACTCAAGCTACTTTAATACTAAGTGAGTTATATAAATATAATGGCTATGAAAAAGAGATTAATATAAAAAAATCAAATGAGTTATTTAAAAATTCAAAAAAAACTAAGCAAAAGATTAAAAACCAATATATTGAGCAACTAAATCTTACCCAAAAATTAGAATTTTTTAATAGATTAATAAACACTATAAAAAACTGTAAAACTAGTGATGAAGTAGAATTTTATATACCAAAAAAAGATAAAAACCAAAAAAAAACCAAAAAAGCTCAACCGTATCAAAGTTTTTTTATAGATGGATATAAGATAATGTTAGGTCGAGATGAGAGAGAAAATATTTATCTTCTAGAAAATAGTAGAGCAAGTGATTTTTGGTTTCATCTTCAAGGTCAAGTTTCTTCTCATGTAATAGTTTCCAATACGAAAAAAACTATTCCTGAACATATTATAGATGAAGCAGCTAAAATATGTGCTAAATTTTCTACATCAAGTCCTGGAGTTTACACTGTTGATTTTACACAAAGAAGAAATGTAAAGATTCAAAATAGAGCAAATGTACTATATAATCCATACAGTAGTGTGACAATTAAATATTAAAGATTACCTATTTTTAATAAAAATTAGATAAACTCATATTATGAATAATAAAACAAAAGAAAATCAAGAAAAGTTAGAACAAGAGGGTACTGTAGCTCAAATATCAGCAGAAGTTTTAGAACATATGATGAATCCAAAAAATTATGGAGTGATGGAAAATAATGATGGTCTAGGTATGGGAGCAGATAAAAAAACTGGTGAATTTGCTATGGTTTATATAAAACTAAATGGTGATATACTTGAAGATATTACATTTGGTTGTAATGCTTGTCAAGATACTGTTGTAGCTGGTTCACTTTTTACAGAGATGGTCAAAGGAGATACTCTTGACAATGCTGTAAAAGCTTTAATACTTATGGATGAAAAACTACTAGAAGCATCAAAAAAACAAAGAGCTTGTTCAGGTATGGTATTACAAGCATTTAGAGCATCTATCATAAATAAAGAAAATCGTATAAATGGTCTAGATGAAGAGATGTTTACTATTGATTTAAAAGAGTCATGTGAAGGTGTAAATTTTGAAGGGGTAAGCGAAGATGAAATTAAATAAAATATATCAAACAAAACATGAGTTATGGTTAAAAGTACTTTTTGCATCATTTTCTATAAAAAATGAGAAGATTAAAACTCAACTTTACAATTTCGCAAATATTGAATTTAGACATATGAAGTGGCTATCAAATAATTTAAAAGAACAAAATATATCTTACAACTATGAAAAATATGCCATTGATATGCCAAAAAATAATAACTTTGAAGTTTTTGAATATATAATAAGTGAAATCAAACTTTGTATGAAAGAGTACAATCCAGAAGATCCACTATTTGCAAGAATATTATCTGATGAATTTTATTTTATCACTGCAATTGAATTACTTTTAGAAAATAAAGAAAATGATGCAGATATAACTGCATATAATAGAAAAAGAGAATATGAAAATAAGAATCTTGATGATTTAAGTCGTGATGCATTAACACTATTTTTATTTGAAGAGAGTTACAAAGAGTATGAACTAATATCACTATATGGATACTTTCAAAATTATACTACAGATATACTTCAATACAATATTTATCAAGATATGATAGATGAATCACAGTTTCATCTAAAAAGCTTTGGTGAGATGATGGCAAAGATGGGTGTTCTTGCAATTCCAAGAACTGTTATGCCAACTTTATATCAAAACAAAGATATAAAACAATTTTTAATAGATGGAATAGATGAAGAGATAAAAGCGAAAGAAGAGTGTGCTGCACTAGCTGAAGCTATAGATGATGAAGAGATTTCAAGCTTTTTAACTTTTGTAATGTATCAAGAAAATTATCATATTGAACTTATGAAAAAAGCTATTAAACAACTTGAAGAATAATGATTATAGATAAATACAATTTTACATTTTCTCAAAAGACTATATTAAAAAATATCAAAAAAGATTTTTTAATGTGGAATGAAAAATCTTTTGAGGAGATATTTCCTAGTGCTTATTTAGAAAAATACAAAAATAAACAACTTTCAAAAAAGATTTTTGAATATTATGTAAGTATTCATGAAAAACTAAAAAAACAACCAAATGACTATAAAAATTTTGATGATATTAAATATAATGTTCGAAAATACAGTTTTCAGGATATATCAAAAGATAGTATAGGACTAGGTACTTGTCCTGTAGCATCAGAGGGAACAAGATGTTGTAATCTTTTAACACTAGATGCAGTAGAATCTTGTGGATTTGATTGTAGTTATTGCTCTATTCAATCTTTTTACAATCAAAATAAAATAGGTATCGATAAAGATTTCAAAGAAAAACTTAAAAATTTAGAATTAGATCCAAATAAAGTTTATCATATAGGAACTGGTCAAAGTAGTGACTCACTTATGTGGGGAAATAAAGATGGTATACTTGATGCACTATTTAAATTTGCTATTAAGTATCCAAAAGTTATACTTGAATTTAAAACAAAATCTAATAATATAAAATATTTTATTGAAAATAGTGTTCCTAAAAATATTATAGTAACATGGAGTTTAAATACTCCAACTATTATAAAAAATGAAGAGCATCTGACAGCTACTTTAGATGAAAGAATATCTGCAGCTAGAAGTTTATCTGACAAAGGTATTCTTGTAGGATTTCATTTTCATCCTATTGTTCAGTATAAAAATTATTTAGAAGACTATAAAATGATTTATGATACTTTGCAATCTACATTTAAGCCCTCTGAAGTTGTACTTATATCGATGGGAACTTTAACTTTTATAAAACCTGTTATAAAACAGTTAAGAGAACGAGAGATGAAAACAAAAATTCTTCAAATGCCTTTCGAAAATATAAATGGTAAGCAATCATACAGTTTAGAAGTAAAAAAAGAGATGTTTAAACACTGTTATGATAGTTTTAAATCATGGCATAGTAAAGTTTACTTTTACCTTTGTATGGAAGACCATACATTATGGAAAGAGATATTTGGATATGAATATTCTTCAAATAATCAGTTTGAGGATTTTATGTTAAATAATTATATGGATAAAATCACTAAAAACCCTTTAAAATAAGGGTTTACAACTCTTTTTAACTTAATACACAAAATCTCTTAAAAATTATTTTGAACCATTTTAAACCACTTTTTTACATTTTAGAGTGTATATAAAAGTGTATAATAAGAAACTTGAGTGTATAATTTATTAAATTTATACACTGATTAAGGGGTGTTAATGAATAATTCCAATGACAAGTTTCACAATACCACAAATGCACTAGATGGTGGAGTATTTTCTCCAATGAAGAAATTACTTAAAATACATAATGGTTTTACTAAAAATTTGAAGCTAAAAATAGTGGATGATTTTTTGGTGAATTATAAAAAATAATTTCTTAGAAATGCTGATTTACGCACCCAAATTTTTCATTAAATCAAATTTTGATATAAAACTTATTATCTCTTTTGCTAGTATATCTTTTGATTTAAAATA
>CAZLZQ010000082.1:0-6557 GCA_964564065.1 uncultured Arcobacteraceae bacterium
ATTTTGATATAAAACTTATTATCTCTTTTGCTAGTATATCTTTTGATTTAAAATAGTTATACATATTTCCAACACTCATCTTAAGAGCTTTAGCAATATCAGGAATAGTTGTATTATAAAAACCTTGTGATGCAAAAAGCTCTAAAGCCCCTTGCATAATTTGTTCTTTTCTTTTTAATTTTTTATCTTCTTTTATTGACAAGTTTTAAATCCTTTAATATCAATATTATTTTATATGTGATCTAAAATTTTAGTTAAATCTTTCTCATCAATAATTATATTGGCTTCTTTTTTTAAAATATCTTTTGCACAAAATGCTACTCTTGTATCTGCGTGTGCAAACATACTTCTATCATTTGCACCATCACCTACAACTAAAGTGTCTTCTCGTGATACTCCTAGAATATTTTGAATTCTTTGTATCATATCACCTTTACTATAATCAAACATCATATCTCCACCTACAAGACCAGTAAGTTTCCCATCTTTTTGATGTAATACATTTGAAAAATCAGCATCAAGACCAAGTTTTTTAAGTGCAGGTGTAGTTCCTACTCTAAATCCACCACTAAAACATATAACTTTATAACCTTTTTTTTGAAGTGCTGGAACTATCTCTTTTGCCCCTGGCATAAGTGGTAAATTTTCTCCAATACTTACAACTTTGTTATAGTCTAAGCCTTTAAGTAATTCAACTCTAGTAATTAAACTTTCAAAAAAATCTAACTTACCATTCATTGCAAGTTCTGTTATAGAAGCAACTTTTTCCTCAAGTCCAAGTTCTGCTGCAAAAAAATCGATAGTTTCACCATCCATTAATGTTGAATCAAAATCAAATACTGCTAATTTCATATTTTAAAACCTTTATGTTATAATAAAGACAATTATAACATAAAGGTTTTAAAATAAATGTTTCATACTCTTATACAAAAATTACAAGAAGATAAATATATTACATTAGAGACTACACCAACTCATGAACCAGTTTTTGATAATATTATTGAAAAAATAGAACAATATGATTTAGATAAAAAAATTGATGGTTTTAGTACGACAGATAATCCATTGGCAAAGTTAAAATATAATGCACTTTTTGCTTCTATAAAATTACAACAAAAATTTAATAAACCAGTAATAGCAACAATGAGTATGAGAGATAGAAATAAAATTGCTTTACAATCTGATCTATTAGGTGCAAATGATTTTGATGTACGAGCAATATTGGCTCTTACTGGTGATCCTGCACATATGAGTGATCAACCACATACAAAAGGGGTGTTTGAATCAAATTCAAATATGCTTTTAGAGATAATAAATTCTTTTAATAATGGTATGGATTATTCTGGAAAACCTTTTAAAACTAAACCAAAAACTATTTATCCATTTTCGGTTATCAATTCATATGCAAAAAATATGAAAAGTTTAGAAAAGAAGATGTTTAAAAAGATTCAAAATGGTACTAGAGGTATCATCACTCAACCAGTTTATGATTTAGAAAATGCAAAAGAATTATTAAAATATTTTGTAAATGCAAAAGAAAATTTTAATGATGATAGAAATAAATCAGAACTTATTTTAGGTATCTTCCCAATTACAAAACTTAGAACTGCACAGTTTTTATCTTCCCATGTTCCTGGAATTTATGTTCCTCAAAATTGGATTGATAAACTTACAATAGCAAGTAAAATTGGAGAAGATGAAGAGAGAAAAGTTGGAATGAAATTAAGCTCTGATTTGTTAAAATCAATACAAAGTTTTCATCCAAAAGTTCATCTAATGACTGCAAATAAGTTTGATATTGCAGATGAGTTATTAGCTTAATATGTCAAAAAAATATGCAGCAATAGATATTGGACTTAAGAGAATAGGATGTGCATTGTCATTAGGATTAGGGATAGTAAATCCTCAAGAGGCAATTTTAAGAAAAAATAGAAATCAGGCTAGTAGTGATGTTGATAAGTTTTTAAAAGAGTGGGAGATTGATACATTAGTGATTGGCTATCCTAAAGCTAGTGAAGATATGATGAAAAGAGTAGATCACTTCTCAAAGCTTTTAAAGTTTGAAGGGGAAGTGGTTTTTCAAAATGAGAACTTAAGTACTCAAGAAGCAAAAGAGATCACTATGGGTGTAGTTAAGCATAAAAGAGATGGAAGATTAGATTCAATTGCAGCAAAAATAATATTGGAAAGATTTTTAGAAGGAAGAGATTAATATGGAACATGTTTTAGTAGTAGACGATAGTAAAACTATAGCTAAAGGGCTTAAAGTTTATATTGAAAAATTGATGCCAAATGTTAAGTGTATAATAGCTTTTAGTATGAAAGATGCACAAACTGTTTTAACAAAATATCAAGATATAGATTGTGCATTGTTAGATTTACATCTTCCAGATGCTCCAAATGGGGAGATTGTAAATTTTGTTGATAAGCTAAATATTCCAATTGTAGTATTAACAGGAAAGACTGATTTAGAAAATAGTTTAGATGCTAAAAATGTTGTTGACTATGTTATAAAAGATGGTATTTACTCTTTTTATTATGCTGCAAGTGTTGTAAAACAGGTTATTAAAAATAAGAATATTAAGGTATTAGTTGTAGATGATTCAAAGGTTGCAGTTGAAAAAACTTCATACTATCTTGAAAAATATAATTTAAAAGTTGTTAAAGCATACAATGGTATGGAAGCATTAAAAGTTATAAAAGAAAATCCAGATATAAAACTTGTTTATACAGATTATAATATGCCACTTATGAATGGACTAGAATTAACAAGAGAGCTAAGAAAAAAGTATTCAAAAAAAGAGATGTCGATTATCGTTGTTTCAAGTCAATCAGATAGTAAAACATCATCAACTCTACTTAAATATGGTGCAAATGATTTCTTAAATAAAAACTATAGTAAAGAGGAGTTTTATGCAAGATTAAATTCAACTTTAGAGATTTTAGGGTTATTTGAAGATATTGAGAAACAAAATGATGAAAATAGAGAAAAAGATAAGATTATTCAAGAACAAAATAAGATGTCATCTATGGCAGAACTTATAAAAAATATCTCACATCATTGGAGACAACCTTTAAATGCAATATCAACAAATGCTGATAGTTTAAAAATAGATTATGAATTTGATATGTTAGATACTAAAGATATTCCAGATAAGATGAATAATATTATAGAAAGTACACAATTTTTATCAAAAACTATTGAAACTTTTAGAGATATAATAAGTGAAAATAGTGATGAAAAAGAACAAAATATTGAAGATGAGATACAAAAAGTTGTGAATATTCAAAAACTTAGTTTAAAACAAAATAATATAGAGTTAATAACAGATATAAATTTAGAAAATAAGATTTTACAGAAGTTACCTTCTGGAGATCTTAGTAAAGTTTTAATTTATCTACTAAATAACGCAAGTGATATTTTAGAAAAACAAGATATTCCAGAGAAATGGATAAAAATAAATCTAAGTGTTACTTCAACTGCTGTTATTATCACTATAGAAGATAATGGTGGAGGTATCCCTGAAGATATCAAGCAAAAGATTTTTGAGCCTTATTTTACAACTAAACATCAAAGTCCAGGTACTGGGCTAGGGTTGCATATGAGTCAAAAAATAATTTGTGAAAATTTAAAAGGTAAACTATATGTTCAAAATACTAAAAATGGTGCAAAGTTCTATATAGAGTTACCACTGGTAAAATAAAATATGATTGGCATAGATATAGTTGTTATTTCTCGAATTGAAAGGATGATAGAAAGATTTGGAGATAAAGCTTTAAAAAAATTTTTGAGTTCAAAAGAGATTTTACTTGTAAAATCACCATCTACAGCTGCTGGATTTTGGGCAGCAAAAGAGGCAGCAAGTAAAGCTATAGGTACAGGTATAGGTGCAAACTGTAGTTTTCATGATATCAAGATAAAAAAAACTATAAAAAATGCTCCAGTTCTAAAATATAAAAAATATATAAGAAAAAAGTTTAAGATAAAAAACACATCTTTAAGTATCACCCATGATGGTGGTTTTGCTGTTGCAGTGGTTGTTAATAAGTAGATGAAAGAGATGACAATATTTGCTAAGAGTATAAAAGATTACTTTAGTAGTGATATGTTAAAAATACTTTTGATACCACTTTTAGGTAGTGCATTTGTATTGTATATCTCGTTTTTTACAATTGCTAGTAGTGGATTAGATTCCCATAGTAATATTAATATGCAAATAGAACAACATGAATCTCATATTGAAAATGGTATATTAGTAACTAGTAGCACAAAAGAGAATTATGTTGGCAGTTCTATAGTAGAGTTTCTTCTTAACTATACTATTACCTCTTGGTTAGTTGGATTTTTTGTTTATACTATTGGAATATTTGCTATAGGATATCTATCTATTTTTATTTCGATTATTATAGTAGGTTTTTTAACACCAAAAATATTGGCAATAATTCATCATAAACATTATGCTACTTTGGAAATTGAAGAGGGATATGGGACTGTATTTGGTTCTCTTTATAAATTAATAAAAACATTTTTTATAATGATAATTTTATTTATAGTTTTAATCCCATTATATTTTATACCTTTAGTTAATATTTTTGCTATTAATATTCCATTTTTATATCTTTTTCATAAAATGCTTCAGTATGATATAGGTTCAACAATATTGTCAAAAAGTAAATATGAAGAGTTGTACTATCATAATAGATCAGAATTAAGAGCAAAAAGTATCTTTTTATACTCTATCTCACTTATTCCATTTTTTGCTTTTTTTCTAAGTGTTTTTTATATAATTTATTTGGGACATAGTTATTTTAAAATTATTGAAAATAAAAAATTAGAAAGTAAAGATCTATAATGACTAAGATTATTATAAAAAAAATAATTTATCTAGTAGTAATGTTATTTATCATATCTTTAATATCTTTTATTGCAATAAATCTTGCTCCAAATAGTTTTTTTGCATCTGGCGAATTAAATCCAAATATCACTGAGGAATCTTTGGCTCAACTCAAGGAGATATATGGTCTTGACAAACCACTATATATACAGTTTTTTTCATGGATTAGAAATATTGTTGTACTTGATTTTGGAATATCTTTTAGTAGTGGTGCTATGGTTAAAGATGAGATTATATCTAGGTTACCAATAACATTAACAATAAATCTAATCAGTATGTTTTTTATATTTTTACTATCATTATATTTAGGTATAAAAGCAGCTTTAAATAAAGATAAGTTTATAGATAGATTTGTAGGACAACTTTCACTACTTAGTTTCTCCTTACCATCTTTTTATCTAGCACTTTTAGGTGTTTTGATTTTTGCTGTAAATTGGTCAATTTTGCCAATTGCAGGATTGCATGATAGTGATATAGAGGTTGGTAGTTATGGTTATTACCTTGATACGGCATGGCATCTGATTTTACCAATAGGTATTATTATATTTGGGGAAATTGGTAGTTTAACACTATACATAAGATCATTGACATTAGAGATTTTAAAAAGTGATTATATATTTTTTGCAAAAGCTAGGGGATTGAATTCTAAACAAATTCTAAGATTTTATATATTACCAAATCTTTATCCACCAGTGATCACTCTTTTAGGTTTAAGTTTACCTGGAATAATAGGTGGTAGTGTGATACTTGAAACAATTTTTAGTATAGATGGGATGGGACTACTTTTTTTCCAATCTGCTCTTAGTCGTGATTACCCTGTGATTATGGGTATACTAATTATTGGTGCTTTTCTTACTTTACTTGGAAATATTTTGGCTGATTTAATTTTGATTAAATTAAATCCTAATTTTAAATAATTATTTTTTTAAAGCTTCTACTCTTTTAATTTTAAAACTTTTACGATGTAGATCACTATATCCATGTTCAATAATAGCATCAATATGGGCTTTGGTTCCATATCCTTTGTGTTTTTCAAAGTTGTATTGAGGGTATTCTTTAGATATCTTAATCATATATCTATCACGACTTACTTTAGCAAGTATTGATGCAGCACTCACTTCAGGTATAGTTGCATCTGCTTTTATAAGAGATTTGATATTCATAATGCCAAAAGTTGTATTTCCATCCATTAGAAAATTAGTAGTATCTATATGTTCCATAATCTCTTGTATAGAATTTTTAAGACAAAGTGATAGTCCAAGGCTATCTATAGTTCGATTGTCTGTAAATACTATATGATAAGAACTATTTAGTTTAATAGTATCGAAAAGCTTTTCTCTCTTTTTTTCAGTTAATTTTTTTGAATCATTTAATCCATCTATAGGAGTATTTAGTATAACACCTGCTACAACTAATGGACCAGCAAATGGTCCTCTACCTGCTTCATCAATACCACATAGTTTATCTGTCATATTTAAATCTCCTAAAAGTTAAATCAAGTACCTTTAATAAAGGCTTTATATAAGTTTATGTAAAATTCAAGTTAAATCATATTCTATCAAGTTTTACCTTTTCTAGGTATAAATATGGTAGAAAAATAAAGATATAAATATTAAACTTTTTATTTGAGAAAGTATATCTAAAGTTCAATAAATGGATAAG
>CAZLZQ010000083.1:0-6524 GCA_964564065.1 uncultured Arcobacteraceae bacterium
ATGCAAGAAGCATTAGAACATATTGGAGTTGAAGCTAGACTTCAAACAGCTATAAAAATGGAACAAATTGCTGAATCTTTTATAGTAAGAAAAGCTAAAAGACATTTAGAAAAAGGTAGAGTTGTAATTTTTAGTGCTGGTACTGGTAATCCATTTTTTACAACAGATACTGCTGCTATTTTAAGAGCAACTGAAATAGAATCAAGCTTAGTAATAAAAGCTACTAAAGTTGATGGTGTTTATGATAAAGATCCAGCAAAATTTTCAGATGCTATAAAACTTGATGAAGTAAGTTATGATGATGCATTAAAAGATCATATTAAAGTTATGGATGATACAGCAATTGCACTAGCAAAAGACAATGGACTACCTATAATCGTAGCAAATATGAATAAAAAGGGTAATTTACTAAATATTGTAAATGGTGATTATTCTCAATGTTCAATAGTAAAATAAAAAAAGGAAATTAAATATGAGATTAGAAGAGATATTAGCACAAGCATTAAAAAGAGTTGAAAATGACAGATATGTTTTATCAGTTGCAGTTGGTCAAAGAGCGGATGAACTAAGCAAAGGGGCTAAACCTTTACTGGAAAATAGTGAAACAAAAAATATGAAATATACTGATATTGCAATTAAAGAGATTGCATCTGGACTATTAATTATTGATGGTTTTGAAGAAAACTAATATAGTATAGAAATAACTTGAACTCGATTTTAAAAACAATTCAATCTATCAATACAATTGATGATGCAATTGTTTTTCTAAAATCACAATTTACATTTAATTCAAAGGTTGAAAAAGCTTTATATTTTTCAATCGAATCTCACAAAGATCAATTTCGAAAAAGTGGAGAACCTTATATTGTCCACCCTATTCTAGTATCTGCAATTACCGCATATTTTTGTTCTGACGAAGCTATGGTTATATCGGCACTATTACATGATGTTGTAGAAGATACAGATATTTCAATTGAAGAGATAGAAGATCTATTTGGAAAAGATGTAGCCCATATCGTAGATGGATTAACAAAAATTATTGAAATTCGTGAACATGAATTTCCATCTTCTATGGATAATAAAAAATTATTATCTTCTGCTTTAACATTTAGAAAAATGTTAATTGCGTCAATTGATGATGTTAGAGTCATGGTAGTAAAATTGTGTGATAGAGTACACAATATGCTTACTCTAGATGCACTAAGCCCAGAAAAACAAAAAAGAATTTCAGAAGAAACTTTAGTAGTCTATGCACCTATTTCTCATAGGCTTGGTATCTCTACTATTAAAAATATTTTAGAAGACTTATCATTTTCATATCTATATGAAAATGAATATAAAAAAATAGATACTCATCTTAAAGAGTTTCAACAAAAAATACAACTAACATTAAATGATTTTTTAACAAATATTAAGAAAGTTTTAGAACAAAATGGATATTTAGATACTCATGTTCAAATTTTTAGTAGAATTAAACATCATTATTCTATATACCTTAAAATGCAAAGAAAAGGTGTAAGTATCGATGAAGTTCTTGACTTATATGCTATTCGTATTTTAGTAGATACTCCTTTAGATTGTTATAATATACTAGGTATTATTCATACAAATTATAAACCATTAATTGCTAGATTAAAAGATTATATATCTGTTCCAAAAGAGAATGGATATCAAACTATTCACTCTACTGTATTTTCAAATTCAAAAATATTTGAAGTACAAATTAGAACATTTGCTATGCATAAAATTGCAGAATTTGGTGTTGCTGCTCATTGGAAATATAAAAATGGTGACAATAGTTCAAAAACTCCAAACCTTGACTGGCTTGAATCATTAGCTGCAAATGATGTAAATATTGAAGAGTTTTATGATGATGCAAAACAAGATTTATATAGTGAAGATATAATTGTATACTCACCTAAAGGTGATATTTTCACACTTCCTAGAGGTGCTACAGCTTTTGATTTTGCTTATGAAATTCATACTGATGTTGGAAATCATTCTATAGAAGCTATTATAAATAAAGTTAAAAAACCACTTTTATCACAATTAAAAAGTGGAGATATTGTTTCAATTGTTACAAGAAATCATATTATACCAAGATGCACATGGGCTGATATGGTAAAAACAACCAAGGCTAAAAAATCTATAAAAGTTCTTTGTCATAATAGATTAAATCATATTGATGAGTTATCTAGTAAAAATATTATTAATACTATATTTTCAAGATATAAAACAAATATTCTTGATAATGTAAAAGATGTAAAAATATCAAATATAAAAAAAATTGTATACAACCTTGATCATTTAAAACATGTAAAGAAAATTGTACAAAAAGCTGTAAGGGAAAAAAATGGATTAATTGCTAGATTTAAAATCCAGAATTTAAATCTAAAACAGATAAAATTTGATAATGTTTTAATATATTCAAATTTTAGTATAAATTCAGTATCATTTGATCATTGCTGTCATCCAAAGTTTGGTGATGACATAATTGCCCTTAAAGATGGAAAAGATGTTGTGATACATCATAAAATGTGTGAAACTGCCTATAAAAGAATTAAACAAAATCAACAAATGTTATTTTGTAATTGGGTTAAAGATAAATTTTATACATATAAAATGGTAGTTAGTTTACCAAATAGAAGAGGAGAATTGGCAAGATTTTTAACATATTTATCTGTAGATCATGAAGCAACTATTTTATTAGTAGATTATGGTAAAGATAAATATGCTACAAATCAATATTGTACAATTGATTTTGAAATTAAAAATGATAATAAAGAAAAAGTAAAATCATTTTGTGAACAAAAAACAAAAATAATAGAATTTTATTTAGCATCTGACGCTTATAAATAAAAATTTAAAGGTTAAATAAATATGGATAACAATATAGAAATAGATATTAAAATAAAAGAAGCAATTCTAGAGATAAATAGAGGAACAGCTGAAATTATTGATGAAGTTAGATTAGAAAAACTTCTTAGAAATTATTATGAGAATGGTAATACTTATTTTGTTAAAGCAGGTTTTGATCCAACTGCACCAGATCTACACTTAGGACATACTGTTTTACTTCAAAAACTAGCTACTTTTCAAAAGTACGGTGGTATAGTACAATTCTTAATAGGTAATTTTACAGCTACTATTGGTGATCCTACAGGAAAAAGTGCTACAAGAAAAGTATTAAATGATAAAGATATTCTAGAAAATATAAAATCTTACACTACTCAAGCTTTTAAAATATTAGACCAATCTAAAACAAATATTGTTTATAACAACGATTGGTTAGAAGCTCTTGGAGCAAAAGGTATGCTACAACTTACATCAAACCTAACTGTTGCTAGAATGCTTGAAAGAGATGACTTTTCTAAAAGATATAATTCAAATACTCCTATAGCTGTAAGTGAATTTATATATCCACTTCTTCAAGGTTACGATTCTGTACATTTAGAATCTGATATTGAGATAGGTGGAACTGATCAAAAATTTAATCTATTAATGGGAAGACAACTACAAAAAGCGTATGGTCTAAAAAAACAACAAGTTGTACTTATGATGCCTATTTTAGAAGGCCTTGACGGTATACAAAAAATGTCAAAATCTCTTGGCAATTATATTGGTGTAACAGATGAACCAAATAATATGTTTGGTAAGGTTTTAAGTATTTCAGATGATTTAATGTGGAGATATTTTGAACTATTATCTACTAAAAGTTTACAAAGTATTAAAGAGTTAAAAGCTGGCGTAGAAGATAAATCTTTACACCCTAAAAAAATAAAAGATATGTTAGCAATGGAGATTGTAGATAGATTTCATGGGGATGGTTCTGGTGGAATTGCAAGAGATGAGTTTACAAAAATTTTTGCAAAAAAAGACATTCCTACAGATATGAAAGTATATACACTTAATACTGGTATTGGTATACTTCAAGCACTTGTTGATTGTGATCTAGTACCATCAACATCTCAAGCAAGAAGAGATATAAAAGGTGGAGCAGTAAAAATTGATAAAGCAAAAGTAGAAAATGATAAATTAATTTTAGAAAATGGAGAGTTCGTTTTACAAAAAGGTAAAAAGAATTTTGTTAAAATAATTGTAAAATAAGGGGAAACTAATGAAACCATTAATAATCGGAAAATATAAAATTGAAAAACCAATAGTTCAAGGTGGTATGGGTGTTGGAATTAGTTGGGATAAACTTGCAGGTAATGTTTCTAAAGAGGGTGGACTTGGTGTTGTAAGTGCTGTTGGAACAGGGTATTATGAAGATGGTAAATATTCAACTAAAATGTCAAGAACAGGTAGACCAGTTGAAGCATCAAACTTTTACAATAGTGATGCAACAAAAGCTATCATAAAAAATGCAAGAAAGATATCTGGAGAGAATCCACTAGCTGTTAATATTTTATATGCAAGTTGTGACTATGGAAATATAGTAAAAGATGTGTGTGAAGCTGGAATTGATATTATAATTACTGGGGCAGGATTACCTACAAATATGCCTGAATTTGCAGCAGACTATCCAGATGTAGCACTTATTCCTATTGTTTCATCTGCCAAAGCTTTAAAAATAATTTGTAAAAGATGGAAGAGATATAATAAAATTCCAGATGCAATTATTGTTGAAGGTCCTAAAAGTGGTGGACATCAAGGTTTTACATACGAACAATGTACTCAAGAAGAGTATCAATTAGAAAATATTTTACCTTCAATTATTGAAGAAGCTAAAAAATGGGGAGATTTTCCTATTATAGCTGCTGGTGGAATATGGGATAAAAATGATATTGAAAAGTTCATAGATATGGGTTGTGATGGGGTGCAAATGGCAACTAGATTTATTGGAACTCATGAATGTGATGCTCATGAAAATTTAAAAAATGTTTTGATCAATGCAAAAGAGGAAGATATACAACTTATTAAATCACCTGTTGGTCTACCAGCAAGAGGTGTGATTACTAACCTACAAAGAGCAATAGAAGCTGGGACGGCTCCTAAAATTGCTTGTGCTAGTAATTGTGTTGCACCTTGTAAAAGAGGAGTAGAAGCCAAAGAAGTTGGATACTGTATTGCTGATAGTTTAAGTGATGCATATAGGGGAAATCTAGATACTGGATTATTTTTTACAGGTTCTAATGGATATAGATTAAATAAACTTATTAGTGTAAAAGAATTAATTGAAAAATTAACTTTAGGCGAATAATTTGAAACAAAAAAATTTTAGAGATATATTAAAAATATTTTTTCTTTTATCTCTATTATTTCAATCTTCATTTGCAGCATCATCTAATTATTATAAAGAAAAGTTTAAAGTAACAAAAAAACTTTATCTTGGGGCGATTATGTCAAATGATAAACTAAAAGAGATTACTTATCTTAAAAAAATCATACGTTACGGTGATAAAATAAATATAAATACACTCAAATATAAAAGAGAATTAAACAGATTAGATAAAACATCTTCTGTACATAAACCAATAAAAACAAAATCATTTATAAAAATCAATTATTCTATAAAATCAATTAAACAAACAAAAGATAGTATTATTATAGATTTTTATAAAAATATTAATACAAATTATATAAAATTTTCAGAAACAAAAACTAAATATTATTACTATGATCACTTTGATATAAAAGGCTCATACAAATATACAAAACCTACAAAACTTAATTTTAAAAATATTTTAAAAACTATTGTAAAAGAAACATCAAAAAGAAATATACGTATCTCTTTAAAATCAAAAAATAATCCAAAAACAATATATATCATAAATAAAAAACAAATTATAATTAAAATTTTAACTACTAATATTAAACATAAAAAGTATAAAAAACATAAGCAAAAAACTATAAAAGAAAAAGTTAAGTTGTTACCAGCTAATTTATTTCAAACATCAAATAAGATAATTATGATTGATCCTGGTCATGGAGGTAAAGATGCTGGAGCTGTTGGGATAAATAAACTATATGAGAAGAATGTTGTTCTAAGTATTAGTAGATACCTGAAAGCTGAATTATCTAAAAAAGGTTACAAAGTATATTTAACAAGATCGAGAGATAAATATATTAAATTATCTTACAGAACACAATTAGCAAATAGAAAAAAAGCTCATATGTTTATATCTATACATGCGAATGCAGCAAGGAAATCACGAGCAAGTAAGGCACATGGTATAGAAACATACTTTTTATCTCCCGCGAGAAGTGCAAGAGCTAAAAAAATTGCAGCAAAAGAAAATAAGGGTGATATGAATTCAATGGGATGGAGTAGTAAAAACTCGCTTTTAACTATTTTAAATAGAAGTAAAATAACAGCTTCAAATAAAATGGCTATTGATATACAACGAAATATGCTTTATTCATTAAGAGGAAAATATGGAAAAAAAGATATTAGAGATGGTGGAGTAAGAGAAGGTCCATTTTGGGTACTTATAGGTGCACAGATGCCATCTGTATTAGTGGAAGTTGGATATATCTCACATAAAAGAGAAGGTAGAAGAATTAATACAAAAGCTTATCAA
>CAZLZQ010000084.1:0-6311 GCA_964564065.1 uncultured Arcobacteraceae bacterium
TTAAGCCCATTTTTGTTAAAATAATCTATATTTTATAAAATGGATGCTTAATGATTGTTAACATAACTTTACCAAATACTTCGTACGATATCACTATAGATAAACTTCAAACAATATCTTTAAATAAAAAAGTTGTTGTTGTAACAAATCCAACTATTTCAAAACTTCACATTGAATATTTAACTTCAAAATTAGATATAAAAGATTTAACTATATTTGAGATTCCTGATGGTGAACAGTATAAAACTCTTTCCACAATAGAAGATATACTTGAACATTGTTTTGAACATAAGCTAAATAGAAGTTCAGTTCTTATTGCCTTTGGTGGTGGAGTAATAGGTGATATGACTGGATTTACTGCATCTTTATATCAAAGAGGTATAGAGTTTATTCAGATTCCTACAACTTTATTATCCCAAGTAGATGCATCAGTTGGTGGAAAAACAGGGGTAAATAATAAATTTGGAAAGAATTTAATTGGAGCATTTCATCAGCCATCAGCTGTATATATAGATTCTTATTTTTTAACAACTTTACCAAAAAGAGAATTTGGAGCTGGTGTTGCAGAGGTAGTTAAAATGGCAGTTTGTTTTAATAAAGATTTTTTTGAATGGTTAGAAAATAATGACCTAAGAGATGGTGAAAATATTGATATTGCTATACAAAAATCAGTAGAAACAAAAGCTTGGGTTGTAAGTCAAGATGAAAAAGAGAAGGGTTTAAGAGCTGCGCTTAACTATGGACATACTTTTGGTCATGTTATAGAAAATGAAACAAAGTATAAAAAGTATCTACATGGTGAAGCTGTAGGTATTGGTATATGTATGGCAAATGCAGTTTCTGTTAAACTAGGAATTATGACTCAAGAGGATTCAAATAGAATTGAGAATTTATTAAAATCATATGATATCCCTACAACTTATAATATTGAAAATATTGAAGAGTTTTATGAGCATTTCTTTTTAGATAAAAAAAGTTTAGATAATAAAATTAAATTTATTTTAGGTGTAGGTATTGGTGATTGTAAAATTACAGATGAAGTATCTAAAAGTGATATAATAGAAGTTTTAAAAGGATTTTAATGAGATTTATAAATAGTTTATTAGTATTATTCCTTTTTTTAACTTCATTACTTAATGCTGCAGAGGATGGAGAAAAAAAAGATCAAAAAGAGATAGTAACAGAGTTATATACTCAACTTGATGATATAAATGAAGAGTTAAATAATAATATCTGGATCACTAGATATAATAACTATTTAACTTATAGGAAAATAGAAAAAGAGTTAGCAAAAATTAAGCGAGATGCTAAAAAATATGGAAGATGGAAAGGTGCAAAGTATAAAGAGCTTTCTTATCAATTATATAACAAAATTAAAATTAAAGAGAATGAGTTAGAGTTAATAAGTGAGTATAAAGATTCTCCTATTGGGAAGAAAATAAAACCTGCTGAGATTAAAAAAGCACCAAATGTAACAAATCCTTTCTCAATTATTGAAGCTATGACATATAAGCAACAATTAAAAGAAAATATTGATAATTATCAGCAAGTGAATATTGAACTATCTACTGTATTAAGCTTTATAAAAACAAAAATTGAAATATTGAAAAAACTAAATCAATATCAAAAAAATAAAACATATAAACAAGAACTTGAAAAATTAGAGAGAGAATTAAAAGATTTTATTATGGTGGTAGATATTGTATCAACTACTCATGAGGTATATTCTAAAAAAATAGTGCAGATTCGGCAAGAAGTAAATGACAATATTGCAAGTGAAATTTGGAGAACAATTAAACTTACTATAATTATAATTATACTTGTTACGATTGCATTTGGATTGAAAGTTGCATTAAAAAAATATATTGAAGATGATGATAGGCACTATACTACAAATAAGTTAATTAACTTTTTACTTATTGTAATCATTGTGTTTATATTGTTATTCTCTTACATTGAAAATGTATCTTATCTTGTTACTATTTTAGGGTTTGCATCTGCTGGTATTGCTATTGCTTTAAAAGATTGGTTTATGTCAATATTTGGTTGGATGGCTATTATGACTAGTGGTGCAATTACTGTTGGTGATAGAATTAAGGTTATGAGAAATGGTATTGAAATTGTTGGTGATGTTTTGGATATATCATTATTTAAAATTTCTGTTCGTGAAGATATTACACTTACTTCATATATGAAAAATAGAAGAACTGGTAGAGTGTTTTTTATACCAAATAATTATATATTTACAGATACAATAGCCAACTATACTTTTGATGGTTTAAGAACAGTATGGGATGGAATTGATATGTATATTACATTTGATTCAAATCATAAAAGAGCAGTTGAAATAGCAAAAGCTATAGTAACTCAACATGCAAAAGGCTATACCGATCTAACAAAAAAAAGGTTACAAAAATTAAGAAAAAAATATGTACTAAGAAGTGCAAATCCAGAGCCAAGAATATTTTCATTTATTGAGCCATATGGTGTAGTTATCTCTAGTTGGTATTATACAAATTCATACGCAACATTATCAATAAGAAGTACCATAAGTATGGAGATCTTAGATGCTTTTAAAGCAGCTGATGATATTTTTATAGCTTATCCTACTCAAACATTAAGAGTAACTGGTCCAGCACAACATCAAGCAGAATCATTACTTCCTGGAAGTAGTGCAAATGGGTTATTTGATCCACCAGTTACTACATAAGGTATAACAGATGATAAAAAAAGAGAAAGTATTTTTCAAAACATTTGGGTGTAGAACTAATGTTTTTGATACTCAAGTTATGATGAATAAGTTAAAAGATTTTGATATAACTATGAATGAAAAAGAAGCTTCTATTGTAGTAATAAATTCATGTACAGTTACAAATAGTGCTGATAGTACAGCTAGAAGTTATATAAATAGTTTAAAAAAACTTCCTTTAAATCCAAGAGTTATATTTACAGGTTGTGGAGTATGGACAAAAGGTGAAAGTTTATTTAAAGATAAGAAGATTGATGCACTTTTTGGACATAGTGAAAAAGAGAAAATAAATAGTTTACTAAAAGATGAAAGTCGGTTTTTTGAGGCTGGTGATTTAAAACATATTGATGATACTATTATTGAAAAAATGATAGGAAAAAGTAGGGCTTTTGTAAAGATTCAAGAGGGGTGTGACTATAGATGTAGTTATTGTATAATCCCTTTTGTTAGAGGTGATTCTAGAAGTTATGATGAAGAAAAGATATTAAATCAAATCTCAGTATTAGCAAGTAATGGATTTGGTGAATTTATACTAACAGGTACAAATGTAGGTTCATTTGGTAAAGAGTTAGGTATTAAAAACAAAAAAGACAAACTTGTACAGTTATTAAAAAAAATATCTATGATACGAGGTGTTAGGCGAATAAGATTAGGTAGTGTTGAGCCAATTCAAATTACAGATGAGTTTAAAGAGATTTTAACAGAACCTTGGATGGGAAAACATCTTCATATAGCACTACAACATACTTCAAAAGAGATGTTAAATATTATGAATAGAAGAAATAAAGTGAAAAGTGATTTAGAACTTTTTGAATTATTATCTTCAAAAGGGTATGCTCTTGGAACTGATTTTATAGTTGGACATCCTGGTGAAACAAATAAGTATTGGGAAGAGGCTATGGTAAATCTTGATAAATTTCCTCTTACTCATATTCATAGTTTTACTTATTCAAAAAGAGATGGTACACCTTCTTCTACTATGCCAAATCAAGTTAATGGAAATATTGCAAAAGAAAGATTACGAGAGTTAGAAAATAGAATTAAAGATAAAAATAAAATATTTAGAGAGCAAAAACAACCATTAGATATATTAATAGAATCAAAAAAAGATGATATATATACAGGATATGATCAGTTTTTTAACTCTATAGAGATCAAAAGTGATACTGATTTAATTGGTGATTGGGTTAGAATTGAAAACTATGATGCAAAGGATAACATAAATGTTTCAATCTTCTAAGCCAAAAAATAAAAAAAATATTGATAGAACAAATCTAGATAAAAACCTTAGAATGATGAGCTTATCAGGTATAGTTCTTATTGCTTTATTTATCTATACAATTATTAAAAGTGATAATGTAATTCATGGAGATAGTTATTATGTAGGGATTGGATTTTTATTTATACTTTTAATGCTTACTTTTGCTTTGCAAAAATATAAAGATAAGATAAGAGCATTAGTCCCTAAAAATAAGTTTCAAGAAGAGCTTGAAAATAGTTCACAAAATGATACTTCAAATATAAAAGAATCACAACAAACTGAAGTGTCATCAACTATAGAATCTATAACTTCAAATATTACATTTAAAGATGTTGCTGGTATAAAAGATGTAAAAGCAGAGTTAGAAGAGGTAGTTGACTTTTTAAATAATCCAAAGAAATACCAAAAACATGGAGTCTCTTTACCCAAAGGTGTTCTTCTCATAGGTCCTCCAGGAGTTGGAAAAACATTGATAGCTAAAGCTGTTGCAGGGGAAGCTGATGTTCCATTTTTTTATCAAAGTGGTGCTAGTTTTGTACATATTTATGTTGGTATGGGTGCAAAAAGAGTTCGTGATCTTTTTACTATTGCAAAATCAAAAGCACCATCAATAATATTTATTGATGAGATAGATGCAGTTGGAAAAGCAAGAGGAGTAGGTGGAAATGATGAGAGAGAAGCTACTTTAAATGAGCTTCTTACTCAGATGGATGGATTTGATTCAAAAAGTGGAGTGATGGTAGTTGCTGCTACAAATAAAATTGAAGTTTTAGATGAAGCACTATTAAGAGCTGGAAGATTTGATAGAAGAGTATTTTTAAATTTACCAAGTGTGTCTGATAGAGTTGATATCTTAAAATTATATTTAAAAGATAAAAGATCAAATATTGATATTGATAAGTTAGCTTTAGATACTAGTGGGTTTAGTAGTTCTGCATTAGCAACTTTAGTAAATGAATCATTATTAAATATGATAAAAAGAGATGGTACAAGTTTACTTGATGTCGATATAGAAATAGCTAAACAAAAAATACAGTTTGGTAAAAAGCAGATAAAAATATTGACAGAGGAACAAAAAGATATTTTAGCTACATATCAAGCAGGAAAAGCATTTATTACAAAATCAAAAGTAAATCTCTTAGATAGTGGAATTATAGAGGAAGATTTAATCTATCCATCAAAAACACAGCTTGAAAATCAGATTAAAAAATATCTAAGTGGTACTGTAACATTAGAGATTTTAAATGGTGAACCAAATATTGTATTTGAAGAGGAGCTAACAAAAGCTTATGAATTATCTACAAAAATGGTGGATAGTTATAAGATGGGAACAAATTCAGATACTTTAATTTTAAAAATAAAAGATGATTTAAAAAGTGATATTTTGGTAAATACTCAAGAGATAAAGAGATTGAAAAATATATTGTTAAAGGATGAAGTAGTTGTATTTTAGCGGGTTTTGTTTATCGGAAGAAAAAGAGTTATTTCAAGAATATTTAATTGAAAATGATTATACAATTAGTGGTTTTAGTTATGGTGCTATAAAAGCTTTTGAATTTGCACTTGCAAGTTCTGCTATGGATATAAGAGTTGATCTACTACAGTTATTTTCTCCATCTTTTTTTAATGATAAAGATGAAAAGTACAAAAGAATGCAATTGATATATTTCAATAAAAATAGTGAAACTTATTGTGATAATTTTTTGAAAAATAGTGGATTAGATAAGGAACAATCAAGAAAGTATTTTACAAAAGGTTCATATGAAGAATTAAATGAACTTTTAAATTATAGTTGGGATCAGTCAAAACTCCAAATGTTGATAAATAACGGAACAAAAATAGAAGTATATCTTGGAGAAAATGATAAGATAATTGATTCTCAAAAAGCATTAGAATTTTTTGTAAATTTTAGTGAAGTGTATTATATAAAAAATAAAGATCATATTCTATAAAATATGATAAAAGGATGATTATGAATAAAGCAAAAATTGGAATTATAACAGTAAGTGATAGAGCATCTCAAGGTATTTATGAAGATATTAGTGGTAAAGCGATTATAGATACATTAAATGATTATTTAGTATCGCCTTGGGAAGAGGTATATAAAGTTATACCAGATGAACAAGATATTATTGAACAAACTATGAAAGATATGGTAGATAATGATGATTGCTGTTTAGTAGTAACTACGGGTGGAACAGGACCTTCAAAAAGGGATGTGACTCCAGAAGCTACTGAAAATGTATGTGATAGAATGATGCCTGGATTTGGAGAACTTATGAGACAAGAATCTTTGAAATT
>CAZLZQ010000085.1:0-6303 GCA_964564065.1 uncultured Arcobacteraceae bacterium
TCATAAATACAATGTGTATTTACTAGTGAAACAGCTTTTGGGATATTTGTTTCTTGTAAAATATAACTCATAAGAAAATGCCATACATCTACAAGTTCAATATGAATATTGTCTAAGTCAGGTTCATTAGATATATTTTTCCAATGTTTCCAAGGTGTAGAGTCAATAAGTTCAGCTACTTCCATATGTATACATCTAAGCCAATTTATCTCTTTATCAAATTTATTAATACCCAATTCCCAGTTTGTACCATTTGTATCATCATTTAACTTTTTTTGAAGTAAAAACATCTCTTCAAGTTTATGAGGAAAACTAGATGATTCTTCTAATAATGCAGCTAAAGGTAAACACTCTTCAACTAATAAATCAAGTGAATTTACCTCATTTGGAATATCTTGTTTCCCCTGTATTAAATGAACTATTAATGTTACTGTATAAGGTACTTTATCTTGTTCTTCCCATGTTAATATATCACTTGGTGTTACTCCAATATAGTTTGCAAAACTTTCAATTGTAATAAATCCTAAATTTTTAACAGTCGTTTTTAATTCTTCATATAACAAGTATATCTCCTAATTTTTATTTATATAATAATATTATTTTAATTATATGATTGTATCATATTTTCTTTTATAATATGATGCAACATGATTAAATAAAATACTTTTAATCTATTGGTAATACAATTTTAAATGAAGCACCAATATCAGTATTTTGTACACCTAATATACCATGCCCATTTTTTTCTACAATAGTTTTACTCATATATAGTCCAAGACCAGTACCATTTTTATTTTGTTTTGTACTAAAATATGGTTCAAATATTTTATTCATAATGATACTAGGAATACCACCCGCATTATCATTTATTTCAAAGATAATATTATCTTTTGATTTATAATATTCTATAGTAATATTTCTATTTGTTTTGTTCTTTTCAATTAAAACTTCTCTTGCATTATTTAATATATTTATAAAAACTTGTAAAATTTCATTTGTATGGATATTTATCTCTATATCTTCATTTGATATTATTTCAAAATTTATCTCATCAACTTTAAAACTATATGCAAGAAAATCTCTTGCTTGATCAACTAAAGCACTTGCAAATATTTTTTCTTTATCTTTAGTAGGATTAAAAAAACTTCTAAAATCTTCTATTGTTTTTGACATATAAGACAATTGTTTATCAATAGATGCAACAACATCATCAAGTGTATCATCACTTATATCTCCATCAATTAATTTTTCTAAAGGTAGTTTTTGTATCAATATAGCAATAGCTTGAAGTGGTTGTCTCCATTGATGTGCTAACATACTTATCATCTCACCCAATGCTGTTGATTTTGCTTGTTCTACTATAATATCTTGTTGAGTAGCAGCTTCTTTTTTATATGTAATATCGTGACGAATCGCACTATAACCTAAAAGATTATGATCTCCATCATACTCTGGTGCAATTGTTGCATCAACCCAATATGTATTTCCATCTTTTCGTAAGTTTTTAACTTCACCACGCCATATGTTACCATCTAATATAGTCTTCCACATATCCTCAAATATTTTTTTAGACATATCAGAATGTCGAACCAAATTATGAGATTTACCAATAAGTTCATCTTTTGAGTACCCTGAAATTTCACAAAATGCTGTTGAAACTGCAGTAATAATACCTTTTGTATCTGTTGTAGACATAATTATATTTTCATCTACTAAATCATTGCTTATAACTAAATTTTTATTTATTTCTAAAATAGTTTGACTATATTTTTTCAATACACCTTCAAAATTTCTCTCATAGATATAAATAATTTCTTTTTGAATATCTAAACTATTAATATTATTCTTATACATAAATTCAATTAATGAATTTTTAAAACCTGCACAGATTACAAAAAGTTCATCTACACCTATATTTTTTTCTTTTAAAAATATTAGTAGATTATTTATAACAGGACAATCCCCAATCTCTGTCTCTTCTTCTAAAATTCCTACATAATATTCAAAAATCCCAAATGCATAATCTTTTATAAAAATTTCTTTTGTAATATCATATTTTTTTAAAACTCTGAGTACATCATCATTTGAGATCCATGATTGCATAATATTGATTTTTGATGATTTTAATATAGATATATTTTTTTTTAAATTTTCAAACAATAATTATCCTTTAGGTTGAAATAAATTACAATCGATACCACTACTTCTTTTTACTACAATTGAAGGTAGTGTTTGAGATTTAAAGCCATATGCTTTACATCCATGAGGCTTGTTTTTTTCCCATGTAACATAATAGTATTTACATCTTTGACATATAATTCTTTTATTCATAAAACTATTTTACTTAAATAAGTTTTAAGAAGAGTTTATATAGAATATTTGAAATAAATAGGGTTGATAAATGATAAAAAGAAAAGTAGGAATAGTAGGAGCTGGATTTGTAGGAGCTACTGCTGCTTATAGTTTAACAATGATGAGTACCTGTACTGAAATAGTATTATATGATATAAATGCTGATATCGCAATTGGAAAAGCTATTGACATAGAACAATCAACATCTTACGCTGCAAATGGAACCATAGTAACTGGTGCTAAAGATGCAAGTGAATTAAGTGATTGCGATATTGTTGTAATTACTGCGGGGATCCCAAGAAAAAGTGATATGACAAGAGAAGATCTTTTATTAATAAATGCAAAAATAATGAAAGATGTTATTGAAAATGTAAAAAAATATTCTCCTGATGCTATTATTATTTGTGTATCAAATCCACTTGATGTTATGACATATGTTGCTTGTAAAATGACAGGTTGGGATAGAAATAGAATTGTTGGGATGGCTGGGGCTTTAGATAGTTCTCGTATGGCATATCAAATTAAAAAACTTTCAGGTTTTGGTGGATCTGATATAAAAGCAATGGTAATAGGTGATCATGGTGAGAATATGATACCCGATGTATCCTTATCAACAATTGGGGGAGTTCCTCTAAATCAACTTATATCTGAAGATGATATGGATAAGATTATAAATAGAACAAAAAATGGTGGTGCCCAAATAGTTAAGCATCTTGGTACATCTGCATATTATGCACCGGGACGTGCTGTTGCTTTAATGGTTGATGCAATTTTAAATGATACAAAAATAGTTATGCCATCATCAGTTATGTTAGATGGTGAGTATGGATATAGAGATGTAACAGTGGGAGTACCTGTAGTTTTAGGTAAAAATGGTGTTGAAAAAATAGTTGAATTAGATTTATCTGATGATTTAAGAACAAAATTTCATAAATCAGTTGAAACTATCAATAGTGGAATAAATATATTAAAAGATAATAACTTTTTTAATTAAAATATAATTTATTACTATAATTCACATTTAGGGTTAGCATATGTGCTAACCCTTTTTTTATGAATAAATTTTATTATGAATTAAATATTTTATGATAGACTTATTATAAATCAAAGTATATGGAGTTTATATGAGAGAGATACAATATGCAGATGTAGTAACTGCAATAAAAAATGTAATTATTCATTGTGGTACAGTTTTACCAGATGATGCATACAAAGCTATAAAAGATGCACATGATGCAGAGAAATCACCAGTTGCAAAAGAGGTATTGGCTCAATTACTTGAAAATGCTGATATTGCAAAAGATGAAAAAAGACCTTTATGTCAAGATACAGGTTTAGCTGTATTTTTTGTAAAAGTAGGAGCTGACTGTAGAATTATAGGTGGACTTTTAAAAGATGCAATAAATGAAGGAACAGAACAAGGGTATCAAGATGCTTACCTTAGAGCTTCAACTTGTGAGCCATTTAGTAGAGCAAACTTAAAAGATAAAATTGGATATAACTTACCTGCAATTATTCATTTTGATATAGTTGCTGGTGATAAAATCGATGTAGAATATGCTGCAAAAGGTGGTGGTAGTGAAAATGTTTCAAGAGCTACTGTTTTCCCTCCAGCTGCTGGAAAAGCAGGTATTATTGAGTATGTAAAATCTGTTATAAGTGATGCAGGTGGAAATCCATGTCCTCCACTTACTGTTGGTGTTGGTATTGGTGGTACTTTTGAAAAAGCAGGAATTTCTTCTAAACATGCACTTTTTAGAACAATAGGAAGTGTAAATGAAGATCCTGAAATGGCTGAAATGGAAGCAGAGATAAAAGATGAGTTAAATAAGCTAGGAATTGGAGCTATGGGTATGGGTGGAACTGAAACAGTTCTTGCTGTTCATATTGAAGCAAATCCATGTCATATCGCTAGTTTACCAGTAAGTGTAAATGTTCAATGTCATAGTTCAAGACATGCACATATAACTATATAAATTTAAAGGAAAAAATATGGCAGAATATACTTTTACAACACCATTAACGGAAGAAGATACAAGACAATTAAAGGCTGGAGATATAGTTTTTTTAAATGGTACAATTTTTACAGCACGAGATGCTGCACATAAAAAACTTGTAGATCTAATAGAAGCTGGAGAGGAATTACCTTTTGATCTTGAAGGTAGTATCATATACTTTGTAGGCCCAACTCCTCCAAAACCAGGTGATCCAATAGGAAGTGCAGGACCTACAACATCTTATAGAATGGATAGTTTTTCTCCAACTATGTTAAAAAATGGTAGTCGTGGTATGATAGGAAAAGGTAAAAGAAGTCAAGAGGTAAAAGATGCTTGTAAAGAGTATGGTGGTATATACTTTGGTGCTACAGGTGGAGCTGGAGCATTATTAGGTAAAAAGATTACATCAGCTGAAGTTATAGCTTATCCTGAATTAGGACCAGAAGCTGTAAGAAAAATAACTGTGAAAGATTTTCCAGTAACTGTTATAAATGATACTCATGGTGCAGACTTATATCAAATGGGTCGAGAACAATACGAAGTAAAGTAAGTAAATCTTACTTTATTGGTACGAATAACGAAGTAAAATAATCTAAACTTAATAAGAAATTGATAAAAAAAGATAGTTTTAAAACTATCTTTTTTTATTTTAACATATCCATTTTTTTATTGTAAACCTTTGTTTCTACATTAAAAATACCCAATAAAGTATGAAAAAGATTATCTTGTGAATAATCGTTATCTTTATTTTTAGTAAGCTTTTCTATATCTATATTTTTTTTCATCTTATCTCCAAACCAAACAAAAGATCCTACATGTGTTTGTGCATCAGGTGCCATAAAATATGGAAGACCATGAAGATAAATACCATTTTCCCCTAAACTTTCACCATGATCACTCATATAAATAAGTGCAGTTTCATATGTTTTATCATACTGTTTTAAAAAGTTTATAGTTTTATCTAAAAAATAATCTGTATATAAAATTGCATTGTCATATCCATTTGCAATTGTTTCTTTAGTACACTCTTCTAGTTGATTTGTTTTACAAACTGGCTTAAATTTTTCAAACTCTTTTGTATATCTTTTATAATAAGCAGGACCATGAGTTCCCATTTGATGAAGTACTATTAGTATATCTTTGTTTTTATTTTTTTCAATATGTTTATCAAGACCAACTAACATACCTTCATCACGACATTCACCTTCCGTACATATAGTGTTGTTTTTAGAACTTTTATAATCCTCATAAGGAACTCTTAATGCTACACCTTTACTATCAGAGTTGTTATCTCTCCATAAAATATCAATTTGATTTGTATGCTTTAGTACATCTAGTACATTTTCACTTCTAATACCTTTTTTATAACTATAATCTGATCTTCCATATATAGAAAACATACATGGTACTGATTTTGCAGTTGCTGTTCCACAAGATGACATATTTGAAAAATTAATAATATCATCATTTATCAATAATGGATTGGTTTCTTTTTCATATCCATTTAAAGAGAAATGATCAGCTCTAGCAGCTTCCCCAACTACCATTATTACAATTTTATTGTGTTTAGAATCAGGAATACTTGCATCTGTACCAAGTGCTTTTACTACTATTGGACCACTAAAATATGTTCTCTTAATATATGTTCTAATACTATAAATCCAATATGTAGGGTTTGCATAGTATCGTAATTGTTTATGTTCTCTAAAAAATGAAGTATAATATTTACTTAAACTTAAAATTAAAATTACTATTAAAACTATTGATAGTACTATTGTTTTTATTTTTTCAATTGATTCTTTTCTAAGTGGATTATATTTTACTTTAACTTTATAAATTAAATATGATGGTATTAAACCTAAAAATACAACATATAAAATTAGAGTAATACTAAATAAGTCTAATGATTCATTTAGATTAGTTTGTAATGAATTTCTAATCATTGCATGATCAA
>CAZLZQ010000086.1:0-6261 GCA_964564065.1 uncultured Arcobacteraceae bacterium
CAATTTTAGTATGTCCAGTTTTTTCATCTATGTAAATTTTATTTGCCGTTATTTTTTTCCCATCTTTTTTATCCTCTAAGTAACCATTACCTATCACAATATATTTCTTTTTACTTGGATAATAAAAAACAACATCACCTTTTCCTCTTAATATATTATCTGAGGTATGAAGAACAAAAGAAACATTTCCTACAGCTTTATAATCTTTAGGTACTTGTTTTGTTGGATCAGTTAATGATATTGTTGTATTGATATAAAGTTTATTACATAATAAAATATCTTTATTCTTAGTCATTTTTACATCACCCTCAAAATACATTATATTTTTTGATTCATTTGCCTCAAAATGTGCTGCATCTATATTTAAATAGTTTTCTTCTGCATATGCTGAGATAGTGATTAGTATAAACAACAATACTGTAAATATTTTATTTATTTTCATTCTAGTCCTTTAATTTTATTTTAAAATGTATATTCTTTGCTTTGACACTATTTTCTTTTATATCAAGGTAAAGATTTGATCCATTTATAAAGATGTCATTTTTCTTTAATATAAAAAGAGTACTATTTTTTGCTATTTGAGTTTTTAAATTGTACTGTAACTCTTCTGTTTCCAAGTTAAAATCTTTATTATGTAAAAGATGTACATTTCCATTTAAAAATAATTTATTATTTTCTTTTAAAATTTTATCTGCACTTAAAATATTAGTAACTGAAGTTTTATTATCCCTTGACACAATTGTTGAATAAAATGATTTTTCATAATTCTTAAAAATCATTGTTTTTTTAAAGTCTACTACCTTTGTCACACCATTTTCTGACATATTATATGCAATTGAATTTTCAAAAACTAACAAAGGCTTTTCTTCCGTACTTAAAACTTTAATATTTGTTTCTTCTCTATAAAATAAGAATCCGATAGATATTAATAATAATAAATAAATAAAATTAGTTATACCCATAACTCTTTTAGCTCTTTATGGTTATCAAATTTAATTATATATTCAATCATCTCTCGTACTGCTCCATTACCACCATCCAAACTAGTAATTACATCGACAATATCCTTTAAATCTTGAACACCATCATTTAATGTAAAAGATAAACCAACTTTTTTTAACATTCTGTAGTCATTTAAATCATCACCAATTCCAGCCACTTCATCCCAAGTAAGACCTTCCTCTTTTAAAATATTCTCTAATATTTCATCTTTATTATCAACACCTTGATATATATGAGTTATTCCCAATTCTTTAGCTCTTTTTTCTACTAAAATAGAATCTCTTCCTGTAATAATTGCAGCTTTCTTATTATATTTTTTTGTCCATGATGCAATAGCTAAACCATCTTTTACATTAAAATTTTTCAACTCTTCACCGCTTGTACTATATATAATATTTCCATCAGTTAAAGTTCCATCTACATCTAAAACAATAAGTTCAATCATAGTTTATAGCACACCTTTTGTGCTTGGTATACCCAACTTTTTATTCTCTACTAATGCTCGTCTAAGAGCAACAGCAAATGCCTTAAATGAAGCTTCAATAATATGATGTTTATTTTTACCTCTTTCAAATATTATATGAGTAGTAAGACCAGCATTAGTAACTAATGCATGAAAAAATTCTTCAACCAATTCAACATCAAATGTTCCAACCTTTTCACTCAAAGGTAAATCATATACAAGAAAAGGTCTATTACTCAAATCAAGAGCACATGAAACCGATGCTTCATCCATAACTACAGTTGCATTTCCATATCTTTCAACATTTTGAATTGGAAAAATTTCTTTTTTTAATAACTGTCCCAAAACAATAGCACAATCCTCTACACTATGGTGATCATCAACATCTAAATCACCTTTACAAGTTAAATTAATGTCAATAGAACTATGCTTACTAAAAGCTTCTAACATATGATTAAAAAATCCTATACCTGTATCAATTTTAGATATACCACTACCTTTTAAATCTATACTACAAACTATATTTGTTTCTTTTGTTTCTCTTTTTATTTCAGTCATTGTCTACTCCAAAATTTTATATTTATTGTGCTATAACCATTGCACCTTGAAGATTATTAGATTCTTTAAAATCTCTTGCTTCACCTTCACTTCTAAATCCACTAATCCATACTCTATTGATTTTTTTAGTTTTTAAATAACCTGTTTTTAAAATAACTCTATATTTATTTCTATCTAAAATCATCTCAAATTTTCTTTTTGTAGCTTTTGCCCCTGCTATTTTGGAAAAAACACCTACTTGAATATAATATTTTCCTACACTTTGAACTTCATTTTTTTCTTCAGCTGTTTTAGCAATTTTACCATTAAATCCAAGAACAGTTAACCTAACTTTTGCAGTACCTTTTTTTACCATATCTATTTTATGTGCCGCAACATTTGATAGATCTATAATTCTACCTGCAACAAATGGTCCTCTATCATTAATTCTAACAACTACAGATTTTCCATTTGATTTATTATATACTCTAACTACTGTATTCATTGGTAATGTTTTATGTGCTGCCGTAAAAGCATACATATTATAAATTTCACCATTACTTGTTTTTTTTGCATGAAAATTTGGACCATACCAAGATGCTATACCATCAAATTCATCATTTATATGTGCTACTGTAGGGTAATATTTTTTATTAAATACTACATATGGACGCATTGTTGCTCTGTGCATCGCTTTACTATTTTTAATTTTTGAATTGCTTGTATATGTCTGCTTATCATCATATACTTTTTCACCATTATTTAGATTATAATTTTTAATATATTTATAACTAGGTGCTATATAATTTTGAGATCTATAGCTTTGATTCATATAATTATATCCACCACATCCTGATGAAAAAAAGATTATTAAAATCAATAATAGATTTTTTTTAATATTTAATAACAATTTTATCTCCTATTCTTATCATACTTGTTTTCAAATGATTATCATTCATAAGTTTTTTAACTTTTATTTTATATTGTGTTGCAATTTTACCTAAAGTATCACCTACTTTAACAATATATTCTTCATCCATAGGAAATACCCCAAATCCCATAGGTATAAATAACTCTTGATTTATATTAATAATATTAGATTTTAAATTATTTTGTTTTTTTATCAGTTTATAATCTACTTCATACATATGAGCAATTTTACCTAAGGTATCACCTGATTTGACAATATATCTATTAAATTTTGTCATAATTAAATTATCTTTATTTAAATTATATCTTGATAATTTTGAATATGGTATATATAAAGTATAGCTCTCTCTATCTAAAGGTAGTATATCTTTTTTGATATGTTGATTTAATTCTTTTAATTTATTTTTATTGACACCTATTAATTTTGCTACATTTCTTAAAAGTATTCCACCTTTTACTTCAATTGACGCAATAGGATCACTTATTCCTCTATTTAGAAGATGTGTATTTTCATCTTTAATTAGAAAGTCACTGTTATTCATCAAAGCCAATGTAATAATTTTTCTAATATATCCTCTACTTTCTGTTGGTATATATTGTCTATTTATAACTGATTGAACTATTAAAAGTTGTTCAATATCTGGTTTTTGTTTCCAAGTTTTAATCTCTTTATAGATTTTATTTATTTTTGAAAATCTAACTCTTTTAGCTTGATAGTCTTTTATAGTTTGTCTAAATCTATTTATTTTTTTATTTTTACGACAAACTTTATAGCCAACATCATCACAGTACATATCAATTGTTGCTCGAGTAATTCCTTCTATAACCCTGCCCTCTCCACAATTATATGCAAATGCTACAATATACCATTTTCCAAACATACTATGAAGTTTTTTTAAATATTTAACTGCTGCTTGTGTAGACTTTAAAATATCCATACGTTCATCAATATATTTATTGATCTCTAAACCATAATGTTTTCCAGTTCTTGGCATAAATTGCCAAAGTCCTTTTGCTTTTTTATTTGAAGAAGCATTTAATATAAAATTTGACTCTGCCATAACTAAATATAAAAAGGCTGAAGGGATCTCATTTTCTCGTAATATTTTTTTAATTTGAGGAACAAAAAGATATGCATTATTAAGTTTTTGAGTGTATCTTTTTTTTGATGATTTTAATCTTTGTTTAAACTCTTTTTGAAGTTGATAATCTGTAATATAACTTGATTTAATATCTAACTCTTCAAGTATTCCTATATCATTTTGTACAAAAGCTGTACTTACTAATGTTGCATTTAAATAACTAATAGAACTAAATACAAATATAATTCTAAAAAAAATACTAATAAAATTCAAATAAATACCTTCTATATATAAATAGCATTTATTATATCTAAATTATTGTATTAAACTCTTTAAATAATATTTGAGCGTTTCGTGTAGTTAGTTTATCTATCTCATCTTTTTCTTTTTCTAATATTTCAGAAATTTTTTGAGATATATTATTGGTATATTTAGGTTCATTTCGGGTACCTCTAAAAGGGTGAGGAGTAAGGTAAGGACCATCTGTTTCTATTATTAATTTTTCTTGAGGTATTTTAGGGAGTATATCTACTAATTTTTTTGCATTTTTAAACGTTATCACCCCACCAATTCCAAAATAAAAATTATGATCACTTAATTCAAGAAGATGCTCACTTGCATTATAACAATGAAGAACACCACCAACATCTTTTGCATTATGATCGATAAGAATAGTTTTACTATCATTTGAAGCATCTCGAACATGTATAATTAAAGGTTTTTTTACATTTTTGGCAAAGTTTATTTGGGCAATAAATACATCTTTTTGTAATTGTATATTTTGTTTTCTGGCTTCTTCATCTTCTGGTAATCTAAAATAATCTAATCCACATTCACCAATAGCTATACATTTAGGATGATCAACATATTTTTTTAATTCTTCAATATCAAAATTTGTACAATCATAAGGGTGAACACCAACTGCAAAAAATACCTCTTCATATTTTTCACTTATTGACACTGCTCTAGATAAATCTTTTGGATCTGCACCTGGAATTAGAAATTGTCTAACTCCTGAATCTAATGCATCATTTATCACTTTATCTAAGTCATCTTGATACTTTATATTATCAAGATGACAATGGGTATCTATTATTGACATATGTTTATAAAGACATTCTCTTTTTAATTTCAGTTAAAAGTTCTGGAAGTTTTGATAACTCATCTCTTTTAATCCAAGCAGTTATACCAAAGTTTTTAAAAGCATCATAATCGCTTGGATCATCTATAATTGCTAAAGATGTATACTTATCTTTACACGCTTCATGTTTTTTTTCTTCATAATCAAATATTGAATTAATATCTAAAATAATAACATCAGCATCATTGTCACATCCACTATGGATAAAACAGATATCAAATCCTGCTGCTTCTACATCTTCAAAACTAGTAATTTTCATAATAAAACTCCCATAAATATTTATACTAAATTCTAACTAAACCATTCTTATGTACTTATAAAATGTATCTAGCAGTATCTTCATTTTGTGCTATATCTTCAAGCTTTTCATTAACTAACTCTTTTGTTATAGTTATAGTTTCACCTTTATGTTCATTGGCATCAAAACTAATATCTTCTAATACTTTTTCTATAACAGTATGTAATCTTCTTGCACCAATATCCTCAGCTTTCTCATTTGCACTTACACTTAGTGTTGCAAATGCTCTTACTGCATCATCATCAAATTCTAAAGTTACACCCTCTACGTTTAGAAGTGCTTTATACTGTCGTAATAATGAGTTTTTAGTATTTGTTAATATTTTGTACAAAGCATCTTCATCTAAAGGATGTAGCTCAACTCTCAAAGGAAATCTTCCCTGTAGTTCAGGAAGAAGATCACTTGGTTTACTAACATGAAAAGCACCTGCTGCAATAAATAAAATATGATCAGTTTTAATCTGTCCATATTTTGTATGTACACTACTACCTTCAACGATAGGGAGTAGATCTCTTTGTACACCTTCTTTACTTGGTGCATCACTTTTATTTGTACTACTTGTTGCTATTTTATCTATCTCATCTAAGAAAATAATACCACCATTTTCACATCTTTTTATAGCTTCCTCTTTTAAAGATTCTTTATCAAGTAAATTATCACTTGCTAATCCTCTTAAAAGTTTTTTCGCTTCTTTTATTGTAACTTCTTTCTCTACTTTCTCTTTACCCATTTTACCAATCATACTATTAATACTCTCACTAATAGCACTCATATCCATTGGCATATTACTATCTACTATCTCTACATG
>CAZLZQ010000087.1:0-6077 GCA_964564065.1 uncultured Arcobacteraceae bacterium
TTTATGATAGAAGCAGATGGAGCAAACTTAATGGCTGTTGATACTCATGTTTTTAGAGTATCTCATAGGTTAGGTTTAAGTGATGGAAAGACAGTAGAACAAACTGAAGCACAATTAGTCAAAAAATTAAAAGATGATCTACACATATTTCATCAAGCTATGGTTTTATTTGGTAGATATATATGTAAAGCTGTTAAACCAGATTGTGAAAAATGTTTTTTACAAGATGTGTGTAAAACAAAAGAAACTTTTAGAATAGGATAAAGATGGAACATTCAGGAAATATTTTAAATAAAAAATTACTATACATTTTTACATTAACATTTATATTAGTGTCAAATATATATGCAAATGATGAAGAAACTTTTGATGAATTTGAATCAGAGATGCAAGTAGAAGAGGTATATGATCCATTATATGATTATAATAAGTTTATGACAAATGTTAATGATAAATTATATATATATTTATTAAGACCAGTTTCAAATGGATACAAGAGTGTAGTACATAAAGATATTCGTTCTAGTGTAAGTAACTTTTTTCACAATCTATTATTTCCACTAAGACTTGTAAATAATCTTCTTCAAGGTAAGTTTAGTAACTCTTGGGAAGAGACACAAAGATTTACACTAAATACTACTTTTGGATTACTTGGTTTTTTAGACCCTGCAAAAGAGTATTACAATATAAAGAAACATAATGAAGACTTTGGTCAAACTTTAGGATACTATGGTGTAGGAAGTGGTTTTCATATTGTATTACCTATTTTTGGTCCATCAAACCTAAGAGATACTATAAGTATGTATCCAGATACACTACTTAATGCAACTACTTATGTAGATGATAGATCTGTAAACTTAGTAGATAATACTACTGATTCTATTATTCTTAAAGCATACAAAATTATAAACTATACATCAATAAATGGAGAAAAATATGATAATCTAAAAAAAGATGCTGTTGAGCTATATCCATTTTTAAGAGATATTTATGAACAATATAGAGAAGAAGAGATAAAGGAATAACATATGAGATATATAATAATAACACTGTTTTTTTTTAATACACTTTTGGCTTCTCCTACAGATGAGATAAAAATAAACTTTAATACCATTACAAAAGATATACTTAATATTGTAAAAGATAAAACAAGAAAGGTAAATATTCGAGAGAAAGAAGTTATTGATATAATTACACCTATATTTGATTTTAAATCAATGGCAAGATTAAGCCTTGGTAAACTATGGAAAACTTTAGATAAGTCTACTCAAACTAAATTTATAGATATTTATACAAAAAAGACAAAACAATCTTACTCATCAAAATTAAATAACTATTCGAATGAAAGAATAGTTATAAATTATGCAAAACAATTAAAACCAAATAGAATTATATTAAATACTACTCTAATAAGCTCAACTGATAATATGGAAGTTATTTACAAATACTATAAAACAAAAAAGAAAATATCTAATAAAAATAGATGGTTAATTTATGATGTTATTATAAATAATCGTAGCCAAGTAAAGAGTGATAAGAAGCAACATTATGATTATCTAAAAGAACACAATATTTTAGAACTCATTGACTCTTTAAAAAATAAATTAAATATTGATGCTTAAAAACTTATATAGCAACTATCTTTTAAAATATCCAAAACTTTTTTTTACTATCATAATATCTTTTATGATAGTGATGGCTATATTTGCTTTAAAACTAGAGATTGATGCTAGTGCAGAAACTCTTCTTTTAAAAAATGATAAAGATTTATCTTTTAACCGTGAAGTTGCAAAACGATTTAATGCACCAGATTTTTTAGTAGTAACATATTCTATAAATGATAATTTATTAAGTCAAAAGAATATTAATAATATTAAAATTTTAAGTAATCAACTAAAAAAATTAGAAAGTGTAAGTTCAATAAACTCCATAGTAACGGTTCCACTTTTACAATCACCTGTTAGACCACTAAAAGAACTTTTAGTAAAGATACCAACTTTAGAATCAAAAGGTATTGATAAAAAACTTGCAAAAAAAGAGTTTTTAAATAGTGCTATTTATAAAGAAAATCTAGTAAGTGATGATTTTAAAACAACAGCTATACTTGTCAATCTAACAAGTGATATAATTGATAAATCAAATTTTACAAAAAAAGAAAAGAAAAGATCAAGAGATATTCAAAGAGAAAAAAATCATAATCAAATTTTAAAATTTAGAAAAATATTATCTGAATTTGAATCTCAACATCCAGAAGTAAAACTACATCTAGGTGGAGTAAGGATGATTGCGGATGATATGGTTGAGTTTGTAAAATATGACTTAAAAACTTTTGGTCTACTAATAGTATCTTTACTTATTATTATATTATATATATTATTTCGCGAGATTAAATGGGTGATCATACCATTGTTTATATCTACTATTTCTATTATCATTACAAGTGGATTTTTTGGATTTTTTGGTTGGGAGATAACTGTTATATCTTCTAATTTTATATCACTTCAACTTATTATGAATATCTCTTTAGTTATTCATCTTATTATTAAATATAAAGAATTAAATAATTTAAAACCTTTATACTCACAAAAAGAGTTAGTAACGCAAACATCACTTAGTATGGCTAAACCATCTTTTTTTGTAGTTGTTACTACTATTGCTGGTTTTAGTTCACTAGTTTTTAGTGGTATTGTTCCTATTGAAGATTTTGGACTTATGATGAGTGTTGGTATCATAGTATCTTTGGTTATCACTTTTTTATTATTTCCTTTAGTATTATTAAATTTAAACAAAGCCAAACCTAAAAGTAATAATAACAAAAACTTATCTTTTACATCAAAAATTGCAGATATTGCTATAAACTATCAAAAAACTATATTATTTTTTACATTTATCGTTGTTATATTTTCTATAACAGGAGCTTCAAAATTAAGAGTAGAAAATAGTTTTATAGATTATTTTAAACAAAATACACAAATATATCAAGGTATGAAACTAATCGATCAAAAACTAGGTGGAACTACACCACTTGACATTATTTTAACATTTAAAGAAGATAGTGATGAGATAAAATCAGTTGAAATTCAAGAGGAAAGTGAAGAGTTTGATGAATTTGATGATGAGTTTGAAGAGACTCAAGAGGATAAAGAACAATACTGGTTAACTCCTTCAAAAATGGAAAAAATAAAACAAATTCATGATTACTTGGATTCTTTGAAGCCTATTGGAAAAGTATTATCATTGGCTACTATGGGTGAAATTGGAAAATTATTAAACAATAATAAAGAGCTAGATAGTTTAACTTTAGCACTTATGAACAATCAATTGCCTGAAAAATATAAAAGAATAATCATATCACCATTTTTAGATGTAAAAAATAATATGGTACGAATAAGTACAAGAGTTATTGACTCACAACCAAATTTAAAAAGAGATCAACTTATTAAAAAGATAAAGAAAGATTTAGGAAAAATGATTAATCCTAAATATGAAGAGATAAGGGTATCAAATCTTTTAGTGATATATAATAACATGCTTCAATCATTATTTAACTCTCAAATAAAAACAATAGGTATTGTTATCATTATTTTATTTATTATGTTTTTAATTTTATTTAAAAGTTTTAAAATGGCTATTATTGCAATTATTGCAAATACTATACCTGTAGGAATTATCTTTGGAGTTATGGGATGGTTAAATATTCCACTTGATATGATGACTATAACTATTGCTGCAATTAGCATAGGTATCGCTGTAGATGATACTATTCATTATATACATAGATATACGCAAGAGTATAAATCACATGGCAATATTATAGACTCTATACACAATGCTCATAAAAGTATCGGAACTGCAATGTTCTATACATCAACAATTATTATGGTTGGATTTTCTATCTTAGTATTATCTAATTTTATACCAACAATATATTTTGGATTATTAACAATGATTGCTATGGGTAGTGCTATAATAGCTGATCTTTTACTATTGCCTGTATTATTAATTTTATTTGGAAAAATCAAATAACTTTTATAATTTTCATAGCAAGAGAGAGAGCCTTAGTTCTATGACTTAACTCTTTTTTTACATCATCTTCTAGTATTCCTAATGTATTGTAATATCCATTTGGAATAAATAAAAGATCATAGCCAAATCCACCATCTCCTATAGATTTATCTATAACATCACCATACATCCAGCCATGTGTAGTATATATTTTATCTTTATAACCTATTGCTAGACAAGCAGTATAGTATGCTTGTGTTTTTGAAATATTTTTCTCTTTTAATTTTGATATAAGTTTTTCATTATTTTCTTCATCTGTTGCATTAACACCCGCATATCTTGCACTATATATATTTGGTTCATTATTAAGTGCAGGTACAGTTATACCACTATCATCGGATATTACTATATATTTTTGTAGATAATTGATTTTATCTAAAGCTTGCGTAACAGCTTTTATTTTTAAAATAGCATTTTGTTGAAAGCTATCTCCATCTTCTACAATTTCAAATGATCCTAAAATATCACTATATGGAATTACATCATAAGTTGGAAGAAGTTTTTGTAACTCTTTTATCTTACCTTTATTTGATGATGCTAAAATTATTTGCATTTTAAATCTCCTATTTTTGATATTTTACTTACTATTAATTTAATATAAATATTTTAACATAAAAATTTTATATTTACTATACTTTACACTTATTTAGATATAATCGCAAAATTTTAATTTATAAAAAGGTTAGTTATATGTTCAAAACAATTATGCCATTAAGTCTTATCATATCTTTTAGATTTCTAGGACTATTTATAGTATTACCTGTTATCTCAGTTTATGCTTTAAGTTTACCTGGATCTACACCAACTTTAGTTGGTATTGTAATAGGTGGTTATGCAATAACTCAAATGATATTTCAAGTTCCATTTGGTGCTATGAGTGATATTTTAGGTAGAAAAGGTACTATTATAACCGGTCTTTTACTTTTTGCTATTGGTTCAATTATATGTGCTTTATCTGATGGTATTATAACTCTTCTTTTAGGTAGATTTCTTCAAGGTGCAGGAGCTATTGGTGCTGTTGTTACTGCAATGATTAGTGATGTAGTAAGAGAGGAAGAGAGACCAAAAGCTATGGCTATTATGGGTGGTAGTATTGCTGCTTCTTTTGCAGTTGCTATGATTGCTGGTCCAACTATTGGTGCATACTTTGGAATTCAATCTCTATTTTGGATAACTGCTGCTTTAGCTCTTGCTTCTATATTTTTAATAGTAAAAAAAGTACCAAATCCACCAGTTGTTACACATACATATCACGATCATAGTAAAGTATCATTTTTACTAAATCCTCAACTTATTAAGATGAATATTACAAACTTTTTACAAAAAGGTATGATGACATTTGCATTTATGATTATCCCAATTATTCTAACTAAAACATATGGTTGGGAACTAACTGATTTATGGAAAATTTATCTTCCTGCTATGGTTGCAGGTATATTTGCAATGGGTCCAGCTGCTATGTTGGCAGAAAAAAGAGGAATGTTTAAACAAGTACTTCTTGTAGGTATTCTATTTTTTGCTTTATCATACTATTTAATTGGAAATGCTACTAGTGAAAATATATTTTTAGCGGGTATTATTGTATTTTTTATTGGTTTTAATATGCATGAACCAATTATGCAATCTCTTACAACTAGATATACCAAAGTACATGAAAAAGGTAAAGTACTAGGTGTATTTAACTCTTTTGGTTACTTAGGTACTTTTATTGGTGGTTTTATCGGTGGATTATATTTAAAAGAGGTAGATGGTAGCTTTATGCAAAGTTTATATGATATATCACTTGTGATTGTTACAGTATCGATAGGTTGGTTAATTTTAATAGCAACATTACCAAATCCATTAAAGAAAAAAATTGCATATATAAATTTAGATGAAACAAATAATGGTCATCTTAATAAACTTGACAATTTAAATGGATGTGATGAGTGGTATATAAATAATACTGAAAATATCGTTATCGTTAAATATGATAATGATATCACTTCAGAAGAGAATATAAAAGAACTTAT
>CAZLZQ010000088.1:0-5972 GCA_964564065.1 uncultured Arcobacteraceae bacterium
TTTAAAAATTTAAAAAATAAGATTGGAGATGTCTTTTTGGTTGTGCTGTGGTCTCATGATATACACTCATGTTGTAAAAGAGTTAAATAAAAGTGATATAAAAAGTCCTTTGGATTTTTAATAAAAAACGATCTCAATAAGTCAACTTAAAAAGACACTTTGTTATGAATTTATAACTATACTAAAATAAAATCTAATTGCATATCTTTTTAAGGCGTATCAAAACCTCTTGGACAATATAATATATTAATATCTCAAATCACTATAAACTTACATATTTTATAGTGTTATGACTGTTTACACCAGATACTCATAGCATTTCACTTTGTTTGTACATAAAACCCTATAAAATATCCCATATACGGATACAATAGAGGGTAAACAATGAAAACTAAAAAAATCAAAAGAATCAAAGAAAACATTACAGAAGTTGAATTTAAAAAGTTAATGGCAAGTGTAAGAGGTTCAGAATCACTTAGAGCAAATACAAAATCAAATTTATTAAGAACATTTGTGATTTTATATTTTACTGGTATGAGATTAAATGAGTTACAAGATTTAAGAGTTAAAGATATAAAAGAGTTGATTGGGGTTGGTACAGTTAAAATATTTTTAAAAAAGACATCAAGTGAGAGAAAATTGTATCTAACTGAAAAATTTAAAAAAGAGATAATAAAGTTATTTGATTTTGAAATTGAAGATGATGAAAACAGAATTATCAGTAAAGGTGCTAATAAAAATAAAAGAAGTGCTATAAACAATATTACTTTTATTCAACAGGTTAATAGTTTTTTAAAATTTACTTTAGATGCAGGATTTACCAGTCACAGTTTCAGACAGGGCATAATTTCTGAATTTGGTGCTAAAGGTGTTAATATTAAAATTATAAGTAAATTTGTAGGTCATAGTGATGTTAAAACAACCATGAGATATATAACTCCTACAGATGAAGATATTATGAGTAATTTAATTAGATAGATTCTTTATCAAGCTCTTTTAAAGTTGCATAAGTTTTAAATGTCAAACCTGCATTTAATCTAAACATCTTATCTAGAATCTTCCTTGGTACATTTGCTATTGCTAAAACTTCATCTATATTATAATCACTTCCTTGTTCATCTAGCAAATCAATTATTTTCATAATATTAAAAGGTAATTTGCTTGGCTTAAATCTATTTTGAAAATAGGTATCTATTTTATCTGTAGGAATATTGTTTTCAATAAAAATAGGTTCCTTTGGATTATGCATCAGTTCATCCATATATTCATCATAAAAGAAAGATGCACCTGCACCTTTGAATCTAACTGCTATTAGGTTTATATTTTCATTTGATTGAATTTGTATAACTTCTTCATAGGCATTAATAAGTATAGCTTGGAAACTTTCTAATTGATATAATTTATTCTCAATAGCTACTTCGCAATTAGTTTCATGATTTACTAAAACTATCATACCACCACTTGGTATAAGTTCGTATGTTTTACAATTTTGGATTTCACCATATGATTCTATATATTTTTTTAATTTTTTATGCATGTAAGATTATATGATTTAATTCTTAAATTTGATATAATTACTTATAAAATTCAAAAGGTAAAATAACAACATGACTGAATCACTATTTATATATGGAACTCTTATGCCAAATTGTCCACATGGAGATGTACTAGAAAATATTGTAGGTAAATTTATACCTGCAACAGTCAAAGGAACTCTTAGAAATGCTGGCTGGAGTGCTAGTATGGGATATCCTGGTATTCACTTAGATGAAGATGCAGGTATTGTTCATGGCTTTTTATTTAGTTAGATAATTTAATCAATCATTGGGATTATTTAGATAAGTTTGAAAATGAAGAATTTCAAAGAGAAGAAGTTACAGTTGAAAGGTATGATGAAGTTGAAGTAGATACATGTATTTATGTATTAAAAGCTTGTGATGATATTATTGATGATTAATTTAAAAATTCTTTAACCAAAATTCAATATAGGTGAATGATGTGTTTAATGTGTTTTAAGTGCAACCAAATATCTAAACACCTCAAACACCTTGTACACAGCACCCACAACACTCTAGAATCTATTTATGTTATAATTATAAAAAAATAAATAGGAACAATAATATTTAAAGATGGTAGAGAAATTGAAAGAGTATCAAGAGCTTTAGATAATTTAAATTTAACTAATTTTGTAATGCTTTAATTTAATATACTCTCTTAAGGTAACTCTAGCAGTTTTATCAACCAATGAAAATATTTGATCTATATTGTCTTTGGTGCTTTTTTTCTTATGACCTTTTAGTTTTACAAAGTTACCACTATAAATATCAATTAATTTAAAAAACTCTTTATACTCAATAGAGTTTTTAATCACTTTATTGGTTTTAGTTAAATAGTTGTTTTTTTCAAAAGCATCTCTTCTTAGGTTTAATGTTAATATATTTTGACAATCTGTATATATAGTTAGATTATCTTCTTGTAATGCAATATTATTTAAAACAAAAAGTAATATTTGAAGTTCAAGTTTAGTAGATGAAGTATCTTCAAATTTTTGAGTTATAATTTCATCTTTTCTAATGGTACTATAAATACAATCTTCATCTGTTAATAAATAAGCACCAAAACCTATTTTGAGTTGAGGATTAACACTTCCATCAATAAAAAGATATTTATTTTTATTTATCATTTATTGATCTCAATAATCTCTAAATTTACTACAAAATCAATAACTTTAGCATCACTCATTTCACAAGGTTTTAAAAGTCCACCTTTTATGGTTGTAAAATAATTACCACTTACTATATCATTTCCACCCAATTCTTCGGCATACAACTTTATAATTTTATTATTTGAATATATTTGAATAGTAGTGATGTACCTTTTATTTTTATACAAAATACAAAAAGAGCCAAGAGGTAATTCTAAAAGTTTTGTTCTAAAGATTGATGATTGAGTCATATAAATCACCTCCAAAATAAAAAGCCAATCCTTGTAATAATACAACAATTGTAAATTTAATCATAAAAGATAACTTTTTTATCTTGTGTCTAAATATAAACATACTGATAATAGCTCCAATAGAACCACCCAGAAGTGAAATAATCAATAAAGCTCTCTCTGATACTCTTGATATGTTTTTAACTGTTCTCGTTGCTTGTAGTTTGTCATATCCATATATTATAAATGCTAGTATATTGATACATAATAAATATAGTTCAATATATGATAATGAAAAGTTTATATTTATCATCTCTTCTTTAATTTCTTAATCATATAATCTAATGCTAATTGTAATGTATCAAATGGCTCATATTCTATATTTTCATCGCATGGGTCTTTACATTCTAAATGTACTTCATAGAAATTTTCACTACCTCTTGATTTAAAGAAACCATCACTATCATCACCACCATCTTCAAAGTTCTCATGGATAGCACCAATTTCCCTATTTTTATTATCTAAGATATAGAAGTTTAATAACATACAATCAATAGAATCACTTGATTGTATTTGTATAATTTTATATTTATTATTTAATCTTCTACCAATTTTATCTATTGGTAATGCTCTTAATTCTTCTTCTGTTGCTAGATAAATCATATTTAATATCTTATTTCAAATTTATTTATAAATACTTCATCTATTGTAGTTTGTTTAATATCAGTAACTTCACTGTTCGTTGAGCCTAATTTTAAAATATTTATAAATTTATCTATAATATACACCTTGTACTCTACCACTTATAATAAATTTATAATTTTGCATAAAGATCCTTTTTATTGTTGTATTGTATAACTAATTTGATAAATAGTATCTGATTAATTTATTATTACATAAGTGCAATCAATCTTAATTAAAAAATAAATTAAAGCAATGCTCAAAGCGATGTATTCTATGAGGTGCCAGTAAAATTAGTAATGATGAAATAGAAATTGCAACAATTATAAAATCTTGTAAATAAATAAAGTTGAGTTTACTCCTAAAGAAAAAATATAAGATTGATGCCAGTACTGTTAATGTTATATATATGTGAATCATTAGAGATTATATTCGGCTTTATATATCATATATCTGAAAATCTTAATATTTCTTTTTTACATTTGTATTGGATGTGTGTTATGTGTTTAAGGTGTCTTAGGTGTTTCATAATTTAAAATATATATCTTACCCACATAGAACACCTTAAACACCTAACCCACAACTTAGTATTTTAAATACTTTTATTTTAGATATCAGAAGACTAGAAAAAATCATGGTTGGTGCATAAATAATATGTAAGATCTCATTAATATAGAAGAACAAAAAGATAAAAATATTAAATTTTTATCTTTTTGTTCTTCTATATACTCTATTCGATTTGTTCTATAAAAATAAATCACTATGGAAAATCTCCCTTATTTCTATATTAACTTTAATAAGTATTACTTATGAATATAGAAATAAATATATCAAGATTAAAACATTTAATAAAAAAGGAGATAAGAAATGAGTTTAATGAATAAAAGTTTAGAGATGATCCCAGGATTATACTCTACAGAAGATGTAAAAACAGAAGAAAAAATGGTACGTATAAAGTACTTTACACCAGACTCAAATTGGAGCTGGTATGTTACAGAATACGATAAAGAAAATAGAACATTCTTTGGATATGTAGTCGGCTTAGAAAAAGAGTGGGGTTATTTTGGTTTAGATGAACTAGAGGCAACAACAGGACCACTAGGATTACCTATAGAAGAAGATAAAAGCTTTAAGCCTAGAAAGTTTAAAGATATAGAAGAGCTATAATGATAGCAACAAAAAAATTAAAACAAGAAGTTTTAAAAAGAAAAGATGAAATAGCTAAAGATGGCTATCATCAAACAATTATGAATATCATGTATGAATATTGGCAACGAGAAGATGTCAATATGGACTATACACAGATATTAGAATGGATAAAAAATGAATATGGAGAGTTAGCACAATTTGCAGTACTGATTGGTAAATACAATCAACAAGTATGCAATGGCGGACACTTCCAATATTACCATAATGGATATGCAGGAGATATGGATGAATACAATTCAGATATACCACTACATAAAAACTTAGTAATTTTACTAAGCAAAACAAAATTAAAAGATGAAATATCATTACAAGTACTAAAAATACTTGATGAGCTATATATTGAACTAGATACAGAACAATATATAACAGATGATATAGATGAAGATGATGAGTATGAAAATCAAGATTATATGGAAGTAGTTAATACCGAAATGTTAAGAAAATTTGATAAAGAATACTACAAAATAAATGATAAGTTTATGGAGATACTAGAGCAGTATTTCAAAAATAAACTTACAATAATAAACCCAATATGGGATTATAAAGATGATTATTACTTTGCACAAATAGATGATATTGAAATAAATATTAGAATATTTGAAAGTGATACGATAGGTGTGTGGATATACAACTACACAAAAGATGAAGAGATTCTAGATGAAGATTATAAAAATTTAGAAGAACTAAAAACAATACTAAGAGATATATTTAAAACAGATATATCACTACCAAGTGTTGAACAATTAAAAAAGATAAGAGGAGAATAAGAGAGATGAGATATGACCCAAGAGTGAAATTCTATGAGAGAATGAATACTACTCAAAGAAGAGGTTTATCATGCAGACAAAATCATAAGTTTGCTGATTCAATAGGTGGATGTAGTTCAAACTACAGAGATTAAAAAAGGAGATACAAAATGAGAAGAAAAAAACAAAACAATAATAGAAATAATGAAAAATGCGTGTGTAATTACATTATACACAATGACAATTCAAAAGGAAAATAGATGATTGATTATGAAGATTTAAATACCAATATAAAAAATTGGCTAGAGGAGATTGTTCAAGAAGACGAACATGGATTAAGAGCTAGTACATTGTATAAGAATATATACAATAGTACAGGTGATGAAAAACAACTGGCATCAA
>CAZLZQ010000089.1:0-5793 GCA_964564065.1 uncultured Arcobacteraceae bacterium
CTTTAAATTATAATAATTAAATTTATTAGAATCAGTTGTAACAAAAACTTCATTCTCTGTAATAAATAAAATAGAAGATAGTGTCATAAGATTTTCAGTAAGTTTAAAAATCTTAGCTTTTGTAACTGTGTTAAATACTGTTACATTATTATTTTCATCACTTGAAAACGCACCTAACTTTCCACTAGGAGATAATCCAGCTCCATATATCAAAAACCAATGTTTTTTTCTTAAATAATAATCACTATTAGTTTTTAAATTATAAACTACACATTTACCATCTTGACCTGCTGTAATAATCTTATTATTTTTAAAATCAACTTTAAATACTTTATCAAGATTTTTACCTGCTAAAACTTTAGTAACTTTACCTTTAAAAATATCTACAATTTTTAAATCACCACTCTCATCTGCTACAACTGCTGTATCTCTTTTTTCGTTTAATGCAAAATCTGAAAATGTAGAGTTAAAAGTTGCATCTACTGGTTTAACATCAATTTTCCAAATATATTTCTTTGTTTTGTAGTTATATAGATACATCTCATTTCCTAGAGTATCAAATACTATTAAATCATCATTTATAAATTTTGATTTTCCAATTAATAACTGTTCATTAATCGAAATAAGAGTACTTAATTTACCATTATCATAGATACTAATCTCTCTAAAGCCTTTTGATGCTTGTGATGTTAATAATACTTTATCTTTATATACATCAACATTATAAATTTTAGCATCTATGGTATCACCCATAAAATCTTTTATTTTAGGTACATCTATACTCTTAATTTTTTGCTTTGTTTTTATATCAAATACATCTACACAACTAGAATCAGTTGCTACATAAATTTTATTATTTTGAGAAACAATATCTATAACTGCACCTGAAGCGATATAGATATGATTTGGTTTTAAATCTTTTGCATAACTAATATTTAAAAGTAATAAGAAAGATATAAAAATTTTAATCATTAGGATTAAATCCACTCATATTTGATTCTTCCTCTTGATTTACACCATTTATTTTATCGATCTCTTCTTGATATTTTTCTTGCATCAAAGCCATCTTTTCTTGTAAGTCTTGATAATTTGCAGGTGTTAAAAGATTTGATCTAGTCCAAACAACTTCAATATCTCCACCATACATACCACCTAATTCTTCAATTTTATTAGCATATTCATCTATATTATTACAAACAACACTTGTTTCTTCAAGTGTATCAGTTAATTTTATAAACCACTCACCTACTCCATTTTGATCTACATGAGATATAAATTTTACTGCCATTATATTATTTCCTCTTCTTTATTATTTTTAATTATTTCAATAGTTATTGCATCAGATGGACAAACTTTTACACAAAATCCACAAGATGTACATAAATCATTATCTATTTCTGGTCGAAACATACCTAAAAATTTAATAGCATCATCTAAACATGGATCTTTACACGAAAAGCACATCGTTTGATTCCAACTCATACATTTTAATACATCTATACTAAACTTAGTATTAATATTTTTTTTATAATCAACTTTTAAAACATCTTCTTGACAAGCAATTGCACACTCATCACAATATGTACATCCACTATTTGCAAAATTTAATGTTGGTGTTCCATCATCGTTTATAAAAATAATATTCTCTTCACAAACAGTTGTACAACTTTTCTCTTTACAAGTTACACAAATCTTTGAAAAATCTGATTCTTCTTTAAAATATGGTGGTCGTATAGCCTCTAGGGTTTCATCTTTTTTTTTAAAAGGTGAAGCTAGAGAGCTAAAAAGCTCTCTTCGTTTCATACTACTAGTGTCCACCCTCTAAGTGTCCAGCAGCAGATTCCATATTTAAATCTTTTTCTTCAACATGTGAATCTTTTCCTAATGTATCTAAACCATAAGTCATCATTTCACCTTTCCAACTTGATTTAGAAGCACCATCTTTAGATGTGTACTCTGGTTCAAATGTATTCTCTACAAGTAAGTTTCCTTGTGATTGTGGAGCATGACATTGAGTACAGTTAAATCTAGCACCTTGTAATTTATTAGTTTTTTTGATTTCAATATCATTTTTCATATTATCAATTGATTTCTCAAACTTTTTACCATCAAATTTATGATGTGGTCTAAAGTTAGTAAAATGAGATACTGGAATTGGTGTAGCACCAACACCTGCTGCAATCTCTGGCATATGACAACCTAAACATTGATTATCATTAATTTTAACTGGTAACATACCTGTTGTATCATGAGGGATCATAGGTGGTGCATCTTGAAATGCTCTATTAATCTTATATCCACTCATTGCTTGGCTTTTACCATAATTTGTTTGCTCTGCAACAGTTGTATTTTCACTATATAAATCTGTTTTTCTTAAACCTAAAGATGCCTCAGTAATAGTACCTTTTGCAACCTGAGGTTTTGAAGCTTCTGCACTATCATTACATCCAGTAAGAAGGACACTTGTTGCAACAGCTAAACTTAAAGTTATTTTATTTATCATTTTCATTTTTTCTTTTCTCCTTTGCGAGTTTTCTAATAGAAAAGTTAAGGGCATCATCATCACATACCTCAACACATCTACCACAGTTTGTACATGCACCATCTAAAACTTGTAAAGACTCTTTACTTACCATAAATAATACTTGGCTTTCAGGACACACCTCTTTACATTTCATACATGCTGTACATTTTTCTTCATCATGATCTACTCTTACAAGTCCAACTTTACCGATAGTTCCATAAAAACCACCAAGAGGACAAATATGACCACACCAACCATTCTTTAATATAAATAGATCAAAAAGAAATATTACTAAGGCAGCTGTCCATCCTAATCCTACACCAAATATAATAGCTCTATGAGTTATTGATATAGGTGAAATAAATTCAAAAGCAGTCACCCCTAAAATATATGAAAGAACTAAACTAAGTGCTAATACCCAGTATCTTATAGTTCTACTTGCTGGTTGTTTTTTTTGAATTTGGTTAAATCCAAGTTTTCTTCTTAAATAGTTTGCAGCATCTGTAACTATATTTATAGGACAAACATAACTACAAAATACTCTACCACCAATAAGTCCATAAGCTACAGTTATTATCAACGAACCTATTACTAAGTTTGTTGTTATAATTGCACCTGCTGCAAACATTTGTAATGCTGCAAAAGGATCACTCAATGGTATAAAACCAAATAATACAGAAGAACTTAAATTACCTTGTATAAAGTTCCAACCCCAATAATTACCACCTATATAAAGTAACATCAAACTAACTTGTGTAAATCTTCTTAATATAAGAAATCTATAATGTGCCCAAATATTAGTCATCTAATAGTCCCCCTATATCATCATTTAGAAAATCAACCGCAGCTCTTTCACTTCTTTTAGTTGTAGTTATCTCAGCATGTGCATTTTCAAGTCTTTTTTCATCAGACTTATCCCAACCTTTTATATAATGATCATCAAGTTTTCCAATTACCACATCTCTAGGAACTATAGTAATTGTTGCTTTTTTTGTTACACAAGCTCTTTCACAAAGTCCACAACCTGTACAAAAATCACTATCTACAATCGGTTTAAGAAAAGCATGTTTTCCAGTTCTTTCATTTTTTTCATATTTTAAATGTATTGCTTTATCCATCAAGGGACAAGCACGATAACAAGCATCACATTGTATACCCCAATAAGCTATACAGTTTTTAGTGTCTACTACAGCTATACCCATGTCAGCTTTATTTATATCAAGCTTTCCATCAGTTGTAACCAAAGTCTCATCCAATGCTCCTGTAGGACATACAGGAACACATGGAATATCAGGACACATATAACATGGTACTTCTCTTGGTACAAAGTAAGGTGTTCCCAAAGGTTTATTATCACCAGGCTTTGCTAAAAGCAATGTATCAAAAGGACAAGCTTCAGCACACATACCACACTTGATACATGTACTTAAAAAATCTTCCTCTTTGATAGCTCCAGGTGGTCGAAGTATTAGCTTATTTGCTGTTACTTCATCAACATAAGCACTCCATACCAAACCACCAAGTGCTACTAATCCAGCACTTCTAGCCATTCCTAAAATAAATCTTCTTCGATCACTTACCATAATTCTTTTCTCTTTTTAATCAAATTTTGAGGATTAATGATGCTCAAGACACCATACCCCCTTATTTATACTGCGTATATTTTAACTGCACACTTTTTATAATCAGTTTGTTTAGATTGTGGACAAGTAGCATCAAGACATACTTTATTGATAAATACTTTTTCATCAAACCATGGAACAAATACAAGTCCTTTTGAAGGTCGGTTTCTTCCTCTAGTTTCAACTCTAGCTTTAACTTTTCCTCTTCTAGATTCTACCCATGCAAGTTGACCTTGTTTTACACCATATTTTTTAGCATCTTCTGGATGCATATAACATAATGCTTCAGGAACAGCTCTATAAAGTTCAGGAACTCTCATAGTCATAGTACCTGAATGCCAGTGTTCTAGAACTCTACCTGTACATAACCATGTTGGGTATTCTTCATTTGGCATTTCTGGTGGATCCATGTAAGGTCTAGCAAAAATTTTAGCTTTATTTTTAAGAGCTTTTTTACCTCTAGCTTTATCCATATTTTGTAAATCACCTTGGAAAAGATTTTTAGCAAGTGGTCCATAGAATGCATGAGAATTATTAGTTCCAGCTTTTTTCACAGCTTTAGCAGCATATGGATCATATTTAGCATTAAATCTCCATTGAGTTTCTTTACCATCTACAACTGGCCATTTTAATCCTCTAACTTTATGGTAAACATCAAATGGAGCAAGATCATGCCCATGTCCTCTACCAAAAGAAGCATACTCTTCAAATAGATATTTATGGATAAAGAATTTATAACCTTTCCAAACTTTACCATCAGAACCAATAACATTTCTGCTATCTCCGTTACACTCAGAGTTATCATAACCTGCTTGGATAGGATCATTCATATCAATTTTATATGACTTAGCTTTTTCATTTGCAAAAAGTACTTCAAACATAGTTGTATCTTTTGTATATCCCATTTTTTCAGCTTCTGCTATTACATCTGGAAGTTTTGGAGATTTTGGTGTAAGTTTACCACTATCTTTTTTACCTGTGTTACTTAAAAGAATTTGTTCTCCCCATAAGTCACCAACTGTAAATCTTTTTGAAAGCTCAACCCATTGCCATGTATCAGACATAGCATCACCTACTGGAAGTACTTGTTGTCTCCAATGTTGTGTTCTTCTTTCAGCATTTCCATAAGCTCCCCATTTTTCATAAATCATAGCAGATGGTAAAATTAAATCTGATACTTTAGCTGAGATACCAGGGTATCCATCAGAAGTAACGATAAAGTTATCCATCTCTCTTGCTGCTTTAATCCAATGTTTAGCTGAAGCAGAATCTTGGTAAGGGTTACAAACATTTACCCATGCAAATTTCATAGTTCCATCTTCTAAATCTCTATGAATTTTCATAATATGTTGATGACCTTTAGGATTTAAAGTTCCTGCAGGAATATTCCAACCTTTTTCAACTTTTGTTCTATGTTTTGTAGATGCTACCATAAGATCCGCTGGTAATCTATGTGCAAATGTTCCAACTTCTCTAGCAGTACCACAAGCTGATGGTTGACCAGTTAATGAGAATGCACCAGAACCTGGCTTAGCTTGTTTATTTAACATAAAGTGAACATTATAAGATAATGTATTTACCCATGTACCTCTTGTATGTTGATTCATACCCATAGTCCAGAAAGATACTACTTTTCTACCTTTTTCA
>CAZLZQ010000090.1:0-5747 GCA_964564065.1 uncultured Arcobacteraceae bacterium
TCTCTTCCAAAAGATAGAAATATAAAGATTAATTATGACTATGTAAATAAAATACAAAGTGCAAAAGGTAAGGTATAAGTGTTAGAAGTAAGTAAAAAAATATCATCATTAGTAGGTAGAACAAATGCTACATATGAATTGATAAAAGAAAATGATAAAATACTTGTAGGCTTTAGTGGTGGTAAGGATTCTTTAACTCTTATTCATACATTAAAAAGAATGCAGAGTAAAGCACCATTTAAATTTGAATTTAAAGCTGTAACAATTACATATGGTATGGGTGAACAAGTAGAATTTCTAGCAGAACATTGTAAAAAACATGATATTCCACATGAGATTGTAGATACACAAATATTTGAAATTTCAAAAGAAAAGATTAGAAAAAATAGCTCTTTTTGTTCATTTGTAAGTCGTATGAGAAGAGGATACCTGTATACTCATGCTTTAGATAATGGATACAATAAATTAGCACTGGGGCATCATTTAGATGATGCTATGGAGAGTTTTTTTATGAACTTTTTTTATAATGGTAGTATGAGAAGTATGCCACCTATATATAAAGCAGAAAATGGTTTAATGGTAATAAGACCGTTAATCATGTGTAGAGAGAGACAGCTTCGTGCATTTGCTGAAACTAACTGTGTTGATGTAATTGGTGATGAGTCTTGCCCTGCAATGAGAATGGATATAAAAATGCCACATGCAAGAGCAAATACAAAAGAGCTTTTAGCTAAGTTAGAGGAACAAAATCCTCAAATATTTGTATCAATGAAAGCTGCATTTAAAAACTTTCATCCAAATACATTCTTTAATAAAGATGATTTAGATATAGAGTAGTTTTAGTACTACTCTATAACTCTTTTCCATTCCAAAATACTATTTTATTTCTTCCGGTACTTTTTGCTTTATAAAGTGATTTATCTGCATTTGATATTGTTTCACTAGCTGAGCTATTATTAGATCTTAACTCTACTCCAGCACTAAAAGTTATCTGAATCTTGTGGTTATTAAATAAAAATTTATTTTTACTAACAACATTTTTAATTCTCGTTACATATGTTTCTAATTCATCAATATTTTTGTAATGTAAAGCTGCAACAAACTCTTCTCCACCATATCTTCCAATTACATCTGTATCTCGTGTTAACTTTAATAGAAGTGATGCAAATGTTTTTAGTACAATATCTCCACCATCATGACCATATACATCATTTACTTTTTTAAAATGATCAATATCAAAAAATACTATTGCAAAATCATGACCATTTCTTTGGTATAAACTTTCAAGTCTTTCTATCTCTTTTTCATATGCACTTCTTACTAAGGTACCTGTTAAAAAATCTTTCGAGCTTTTCTCTTTAGTTTCTGATAATTCATTCTCAAGATCTTTTATTCTACTTTCAAGTTTTTTAACTTCATTTTTACCTGTAGATAAGTTTTCATTTACTGCAGACATCTCATTTTCTATAGTTATTGCTGCTTGAACAAGTTTGGCTTGAAGTTTATTTAGTTCCTCTTTTGTGGATCCGGCTAAGCTAATTGATTGGATCTCATCTTTTATATTTGATACATTTGAAGAACCATCTTTATTACTATCTATTGCATCCCCTAGATATTTACTCATAAGAGTAATTAATCTTGCAATATCAGCAGTTTTTTTAGCAACAATTTTTTTATCTACTGCAAATCTTTTTTCAATAAATTTTTCCATCTCTTGTTGTATTGACTCTTCAAATATTAAAGATGGAGAATCTCCAATTTTTATAGAAAATGCTTGTAGATCATCACTAAAACTTAAAGATATAGATGGCTGCAAGGAGTGTTGTAAAAGTTTTGACATTTTATCTAAATTTTTACCTTCTACTCTTTGAAGTAAAATATCTATAACATCATATATAGTTTCAATCTTTTTATTTTTATTAGTTTCTAATTCATTATTAGTTAATTTTGATAAAATGGTATTAAAATAATTACATTCATCAAGATCAAGATTCATATCTTTAGAAATTTTACAGAACTCTTTTGTATACTCTTTAGGTGTTGCATCAATATTTTGTTTTGATAAGTTTACTAAAGTTTGTTTTGTGATATTTAAAATTTTTTCCACAATCTATCCTAAAAGTTTTTTAACCATCATATTAATTCTTTTTCCATCAGCAGAACCACCAATCTTATCTTTAGCTGGAGACATGATTTTACCCATATCTTTCATAGATGTTGCACCAACTTCATCTATAATAGCTTGAATAATAATCTCAAGTTCACTATCATCAAGTTGTTTTGGTAAATATAAAGAAAAAATATCAATTTGATCTTGTTCTTTTTTAATCAAATCATCTCTTTTGGCTTCTTTATATTGAGTGATTGCTTCCTCTCTTTGTTTTATACCTTTTTGAATAAGTTTAATAATGGCATCATCTGTTAACTCTATTCTTTCATCAACTTCAATCTGCTTGATCATTGTATTGATACTTCTAATAGAATCTCTTTTATTGATATCTTTTGCTCTCATTGCATCTTTTAAATCTGATTTTAATTGCTCTTTTAATGTCATATTGTTATTCTCTCTTATATTTAAATTTATTATACATATTATAACTAAGTTGTATTAAAAACCCTCAACTATCTCTTCAAGTTCTAAAAATCTTTCAACTTTTTCTTCATATGATTTTGTTAAATCATCTAACTCTTTTGTAACGACAAGTAAACCTTTTTGCTCATAACAAGATGGATCCATACTGCAGTTAGTTAACTCTTCAATATTTAGTTCAAGTTCTTCTATCTCTTTTGGTAGATTTTCATAATCTCTTTTATCATTATAAGTAAGTTTAGTTTTTACTTTTACAATATCTTCTTTTGTTTGTTCTATTTTAGATGGTAACTCTTTTATAATATTTTTATTATTTTGCTTTTCTATATCTGATAAAAATTTTTCATCTTTTTCATCTTCAAGATACTCACTATATTTTTGGTAACTCTCTTCTAAAAGACCATCACCTTTAAAAATATATAACTTTTTGGCAATCTTATCTACAAAATATCTATCATGACTTACAAATATAAGGGCACCTTGAAAATTAGCAAGATATTGCTCAAGTATGTTAATAGTAGGAATATCCAAATCATTTGTAGGCTCATCCATAATTAAAACATCAAATTGTTTTGTAAATAAAAGTGCAAGTGCAATTCTATTTTTTTCACCACCACTTAATACACCAACTTTTTTATCTAAGTATTCTCTAGGGAAAAGGAAGTCTTTAAGGTATCCAAATACATGCATATTTCTTCCATCACTTAAAATAACTCTATCTCCACCATTTGGACAAAAGTTATGCATAATAGTTTGATCTTCATCTAACATCTCTCTATGTTGATCAAAATATCCAACTTTAAATTCACCTTTTTTAAAACTACCATTATCTATTTTAATTCTTTCTAAAAATACTTTTATAATAGTAGATTTTCCACTTCCATTTGGCCCAACTATAGCTATAGTGTCTTTTTGAAGTATTCTTGTTGTAAAGTCTTTTAAAATAACTTTATCACCTAATGTTAAGTCTACATTGTCTAGTTCAAAAAGCATTTTTTTCTTATTTTGAGTATCTCCATCATTGAAAGCTTTTTGTTCTCTTTGTATATCAAGTCTCATTTTATTTATTCTTGCTGGATTTGATTTTACTTTCTCTTTTAGTTCAAAATAGTTATCTTTTCTTAAAACATTTCTTTTTCTTCTTGCTGTTACACCATGTTGCATCCAATGTGCTTCAGCTCTAAGTTCTCTTACTAAGTTATCATGTTCTTTTTGTAGATTTATAAGGTTTTGTTCTTTTTGTGCTAAATAGTCTTTATATCCACCTTTGTATTTAGTAAGATTCCCATCTTCTATCTCTATAATATTAGTAGCAACATTATCTAGAAAATATCTATCATGTGATATAAAAAGTAGTGTAAAATTATCTTTTAAAAGTATAGTTTCTAAAAATTCAACCATATAGACATCAAGGTGATTTGTAGGCTCATCAAGTAGTAAGATATCTGGTTTTTTAAGAATCAATCCAGCTAGTCCAACTCTACGCTGCTCTCCACCACTTAAAATATTTACATCTTTAAATTCATAATGTTTTAAATCAAATTCCATTAAAACTCTTTGGATTTTATTATCTAAATCCCAAGCATTGTGATGATCTAAAAAAGTTGTAAGATGAGCTTGCCTATCTAATAACTCTTCATTTTCCCAATCTTCTGCTAATAATATTGAAACTTCATCATACTCTTTTTGGGCAGCTTTTAGTTCAACTAATTGCTCCTCAATTGCATCTCGTACTGTTTGTCCACTTTTAAATTTTGGTTGTTGGTCTAGCATCTCAATTTTAAGTTTTTTATCAATAGCTATCTCACCACTATCTGCTTCTTCTGCACCTGTGATAATCTTCATAAATGTAGACTTTCCTTGACCATTTTGACCAATGATAGCAACTCTTTGTTTATCTTGTAGCGTAAAATTTACATTTTTTAGTATAACTTTTATATCGTATTGTTTATTTATTTTTTGTAGGTCTATTAGTGCCATAGTAGTATTATGATTTCCTTAATTTTAAAGACTTAATAAAGTTCTGTATTAGTGAAAGAGTACAGTATATATAGTTAAAAGGTGCTTTATTTGAATTTAAAATGTATATGAAAATTATATTGAATGGTGTCAGGAGAGAGAAACGAAAAATCCCGTACCAAAATCCCTTAACTAAAGGGTTTACAACTTGTCTAAAAAACTTTGTGTAACAAAAAGTGAAACAAATCGTGCTACTTATTAAGGGTGTATTATATCTAATTTGTGCTTAATTTATATAACTCCATTTTTCCCTAGTTTTTCAATTTCTTCTAAATTTTCTTGGATAGCTTTATCAACTGCTAGTCCTGTTAATGCTCTTCCATATTGATATTACTTGCTGTAGTACCCTCATAGAAACCATAATTTATACATAGCATAGCATTCTTTTTTGAACTTCCGAATGCACTTATTATAGTTGTATTTAATACATATTTTCTTTTAATTTTCTTTATTAAATTAGCTTTTACAAGTGCTTTAAATGTAATATTAATCGTCTGTAAGCTTATTCCAGTTTCTTCTGCTACTTCTCTTTGAGATAAGTTAATTTCATTGTTATTATTCATATTATCTATAAGATATTCTAATACTTGTATCTTTTTATTACCTATTTGCTCTAACACTTCTAACATATCACTTAATACAACTCTTCGCCACCCCTTTTTATCCATTAAGTCATATTTCTTCTCTATCATATCCATTTCAATATCATTTCCATATTCGTCTTTAAATGTTCTTGTACCAACATATTTAACTGCCATAATTCTATCCTCCTTTCAACTAATTTTATTAGTTAATATTTTTTTAAGATAGTATAATTATAACAGAAATATTAAATTAATCTTAATTTGTTCTAATAAGACTAGAACAAACTGTTATGAAAAATCATAACACTATGTTATGAAAAACTAGAACAAACTAAAAATTAACAAAAATAGCTATAAACACGACAACAAAAGGGTTTATAGCATATAAAAAGTAGTAATATTAAAAAAATTACTCTTTTCTTAAATAAACAAAATTTTTTGAGTGATATAATTTAGTTGTGAAAGTTCCGTAGGAAACATAACTAAACAACAACTGAAAGGCGTTAGCTGTTGAATTGTGTGTAGTGATTAGTTATTTCTAGTCTGCTGTGTCC
>CAZLZQ010000091.1:0-5543 GCA_964564065.1 uncultured Arcobacteraceae bacterium
TAGTGGTACCAGTGGCCGGACTCGAACCGGCACGCCCGAAAGCGGGGGATTTTGAATCCCCTAAGTCTACCATTCCATCACACTGGCATTAAATCTTAGTTTAACTAAAATTATTTTGGATTATACTAATAAATTACTTTATATTTTATAAAGTAATTTAACTTAAAACCCCACATTTTTCATATATCTCATCAAGATACTCTTTAGCAATCTCATTTTGATCTAATTTTCTATTTAATAATTGATCTTTAATATCTGATAACTCATCATATTCGAAATATTCTAAATAGTTTGGATTAATATCTACAGCAGATCCATCCACACTTATAAGATGTTTTATCTCTTCTATTAGCTCATCCTTAGATTGTTTTATCATTTGACAAACTTATTTACAATTTGTTCTATATAGAGTTCCATTTTAGGATCTCCAAAATCATCTTCTTTAGATTTACAACACCCACAAGCTGTTCCTGCATCTGTTATTTTTCCTATATCTTCAATTGTTTTTGCACCTTTTTCGTTTATAGCATGTATAATTTCACCCAATGTTACATTTTTACAACGACAAACTTTATAGGAGTATTGGAAATCTGCCATTATTTTTTTTCCTCTTTTAACAACTCATATGCTTCATTTATCTCTTGCAATTTTGAAGTTGCTTCATCTATAATAGATTGATCAGCACCCTGCCCTGTAATAATATCAGGATGATTCTGTTTTACTAACTGTCTATATTTTTTCTTTATAGTACTCATATCATCAGTTTTACTAACACCTAATATAGTATATGCTTTTTCTAAAGACAACTCTTTTGAGTTTTGTTTTTGTGCATAAAATTGTTCAAACTGAGCAATAATTGCTTCAAAATCTTCCCTTTTTATCTCCATATTATTTGCTATATCTTCAGTAATCATAAATTCTGCTTTTGAAAAATCATTGTCAATAAAAGCTAAATTTAAAAGATATTCCATAACTTTTAATCTTTTTACATATTCATTTTTTGTTAAATTTAGATATCGTTTAGCAACATCAATTGTATTATCAAATGATTTCATCTCTTTTTTATAGATATCTTTTAACTGTTCTCTTACCTCTTCATTATTTTCAAAATGATTAGATATATCTGTAAAAGTATGACTTAAAATTTCTGCTTCTAGTTCACTTACTTCACCATCTGCTTTAGCAACTTTAGCCATCATAGCAACTAAAAGTCCAGCTTCATGCTCAGCTAAATCTCCATCAAATTTTTGTTTTCCATCAACTTTTATATGTTGAAAATCACTACTTTTATAATTTCTATTTAACATATAAAATATAAATCCTACTGCTATTACTACTAATAATTGGCTCATTACTATACCTTTATTTTTAATTGAGTGTAATTTTATCAAATTTTAGGTAAAATCCTTATCTTATTTAAAAATATAATGGGGTGATAAATGTTTGGTATGGGGTTTATGGAGATTTTCTTAATACTTATTGTTGCAGTGATGGCTCTAGGTCCAGAAAAATTACCAAGTGCAGCGGTAGATATGGTGAAATTCTTTAAAAAATTTAAAAGTGGTATTGATGAAGCTAAATCAACGTTAGATAATGAGCTAAATATTTCAGAGATGAAAAATGAAGCAAATAAATTTAAAGCAAGTATAAATGAAGTAAAAGGTATCGCTAGTTTAGATATAGATGATTTAACTTCAATAGAAGATGATGATGAAGATATCAAACCTAAAGAAAAAGTAAAGTCTGAACCTACAAAAAAAGTAGAAGCTGTGGCAACAAAAAAAGAAAATATATCATTTGATCAAGTGGAGAAAGCTTAATGTTTGACGATATAAAACCACATATAGCAGATCTTAGAAAAAGACTTTTTATCTCAAGTGCTGCACTTTTTATAGCATTTTTTGCATGTTTTGCAGTATATGAACCAATTTTAAATTGGATGATGGTACCTGTTGAAGCGGTATTACCACCTGATTCTAAAATGGTTGCTATCGAAGTTCAAGAGACATTTTTTACTGCTTTAAAAGTTGCATTTTTTAGTGCATTTATAGTAACACTACCAATTATATTATGGCAAATGTGGTTATTTTTAGCACCTGGACTATATGAAAATGAAAAAAAACTTGTAATACCTTTTGTATTAGGTGCAACTACTATGTTTACTATTGGTGCATCTTTTGCATATTATGTTGTGGTACCTTTTGGATTTGATTTTTTAATTAACTTTGGTAGTCAAGTAGTTACAGTTATGCCAAGTATTGGAAAATATGTAAGCTTTTTTACTAAACTGTTATTTGGTTTTGGATTGGCTTTTGAGTTACCAGTATTTACCTTTTTCTTTGCTGTTATTGGTATTGTAAATGATCAACATCTTAAAGACTTTTTTAAATATGCAATTGTTCTTATATTTGTAGTATCTGCATTACTTACTCCACCTGATGTAATTACTCAGTTTTTAATGGCAGGACCACTTATACTACTGTATGGTGTATCAATTTGGATTGCAAAGATTTTTAATCCTGCACCAAAAGAGGAAGAGGAGGAAGAGATAGAGGAGTTGAAAAATTAACTCTTTAAACTCTTTAGATCCGCTTAAAACATCAAGCTATAATTATAATCTACCAGATGACCTTATAGCTACATATCCAGTAGTTCCTGCTGATAGTGCAAAACTTTTAGTCTATAATAAAAGTACAAAAAAAATAATCCATACAACATTTAAACATCTACTAAAATATATTCCAAATGATACAGAGATATTTTTTAATGACACAAAAGTTATAAAAGCAAGAATATTTGGATATAAACAAACAGGTGGGAAAATAGAACTTTTATTTAACAAACCACTTCCTCATAATAAATATTTAGTATATATGAGAGGTAAAGTTTTAGTTGGAAATATCATAACATTTGAAAATAACTTAAAAGTAGAAGTTATCACTCTTCAAGAGGATGGAAGTAGAGTTGTAAAATTTTTAAAAAATGATAAAGAGTTAGATTTTTTATCATTAATAGATATTTTAAATGATATTGGACATCTTCCTTTACCTCCATATTTAAAAAGAGAAGATGATGAATCAGATAGTATAAACTATCAAACTCTTTTTGCTAAAAATTATGGAGCAGTAGCAGCCCCTACGGCATCACTACATTTTACTACTGAACAATTAGAGCAATTAAAAGATAAATTCCATACAAACTATCTTACACTTCATGTAGGTGCAGGTACTTTCAAACCTGTAGAATCTGAAGATATTTTAGATCATCCAATGCATAGTGAATATTATGAGATACCAAAATCTTCTGTTGAAATTTTAAATAGTGATAAAAAGATATTAGCTGTTGGAACAACAGTAACTAGAACAATAGAGTTTTATAATGATACTAAGAAAATAGATGGTGAAGCAAATCTATTTTTAAACCCTCTAAATCATCCTAAAAGAGTAAATTATCTTCTTACAAACTTTCACCTACCTAAATCTACTTTAATTATGCTAGTAGCTTCTTTTATAGGTTTAAATGAAACTATGAGTTTATATGAAGAAGCTATAAAAGAAAAATATAGATTTTTCTCTTATGGTGACGCAATGTTGATTATCTAAAATCAAATTATGTAAGTTTTCTTGCAGTTAAAAAAATATAATCTTTTCCAGTAATAGTAACTCTATACTTTTTTTGTTGTAGATACTTTTTACAAAAATATATATCTTTTATAACGGTACTCATCTCAGAAAAGTTATAGTGAGGTACTCGAGCTCCATATACCATCTCTTTATCTATCCATCTACAATTTGGAAAACCTAATATAATAGCCCCATTTGATTCTAAATAGTTTTGAAAAAGATTCATAAAAGTTTTTTTGAAGTCTATATTAACACTTTGCAAAGTACCAATAGATACTATTAAATCAAATTTACCTAAGTTCAAATCATCTATTTTATTTATATCTTCACATAAAAATTTCATATTTTGATCTGGTAAATTTGAAGATGCATAGTTTATAGCTGTTTTAGAATAATCAATACCTATAAACTCTTTTTTCATAAAAGATGATAACTCTAACATCTCTTTGATAACTAAAAATTCATCACCTTTATTTATACCTATATTTAAAATTCTTTCTTTACTATTTATATCTATAAATTCTAAAGCTTTTTTATAATGATACAAAAAACTAAATTGTGAATTTTTATCAATATGAAAAAACTCACTATCTATTCCATATTTTTCATTAGTTTTATTATTTGATGTATGAAAAGAGTTAGATAAGTTTAGTTTTTTAAACTTTAAAATAACTAAGTTTTCATCCAATTTTAAAGGTGTAATCATCTTGTAAAAATATATTTGTGCTATATCTATCCAAGATTTATAATCCACTATTTCTAAATCAGATTCGAATATCTCTATTTTTAATATTTCATTATCTTGAAAATCTGAATTTTCAAAGAAATTTAAAATCTCAAATGATGTTTTATTTTTTAAATCAACTATAACAAACTCATTTTGATAATTTTCGAAATGTATATGTAACTGCAACTAATATAACAACTACAAAAACTATTCCATATGTCTTAAATTCATCAAGATATTTATATACAAGTTCACCTAACATATACGATGATATACCTATGATTAATGTCCATGCAATAGTTGCAAAGATATTATAAAACAAAAACTTTTTCATATCATACTTTGTAAGACCCATAGCAAGAGGAATAAGAGTTTTTATACCATAAATATATTTTTGTATAAATATTACTGATGATCCATATTTCCGCATAAGAAGATGGGCCATTGCAATCTTCCTTTGATGTTTTTTCATCATCTCTTTTGCTTGTGCTTTATTTTTTCGTGCCATGGTAAATAGAAACTGATCACCTATAAAGTTTGCAATACCTGCTACTATTAAAACATAAAAGATATTTAAATCTCCACTATATGCAAGTATCCCTGCTACAACTAAAGCAACAAAACCTCCACCAAAAGAGTATAAAAATAATACTATATAACCCCAATCACGAATTAAGTCTTCCATCTATAAGTTTAAATCCAGAAATTTTAATGCAACTTTTTGATCCTCATCATATTCATCAAGAGGATTATTTTTTATCATATCAATAATATATTGCTTTACCTTAACTCTTACATCTTCAATATCATCTACCTCTACAAAACCATTAAATCCCATAGGGTGATTTACAAAGGTCAAAGTACCTTCACAATTATTTTCAATAAACTCTGAAATACCTCTATATGTTATAAAGTCAAATACTACACACTCATAACCTAACTGCTCAATCTCATCATCACAAAATAAATCTATACCCTCATTTGGATGATCATGATATAAATAATCATGTTTTTTAGATTCTACTAATTTTAAAAAATCATCTGGCTTATCTATCTCTACTTGTTTCATTTTTTACCTTTTTAACTTGATATTATTGTATACCAAATATTTTATTCAATCTTTCTTTATGTAACTCTTCATTTGATAATTTTATTTTTTTATCAGTTTTAATATCTTTTTTTACACTTGATTT
>CAZLZQ010000092.1:0-5500 GCA_964564065.1 uncultured Arcobacteraceae bacterium
TAAATGAAAATATTAGTATTAAATAGTGGAAGTTCATCTATAAAGTATAAGCTATATGATGGAAAAAAGTTTAAAGTATTATATGAAGGGATTGAAGAGGAGGTTTTTGATTTTCATAAAAGTTTTAAAAATATATTTAAAAAACTTTTAAAATCATCTATTAAAACTCTTGATGATATAACTTGTGTAGGTCATAGAATAGTTCATGGTGGTGAAAAGTTTTCTAAGCCAGTAATTGCTACATCAAAAGTTATAAAAAAGTTAGAAGAGTTGATACCTCTTGCTCCATTGCATAATCCCTCAAATATAGATGGTATAAAGAGTATTAAAAAGATATCACCAAATATAATGCAAGTAGCAGTGTTTGATACAGCTTTTCATCATACAATTCCTAAAGAATCATTTTTATATCCGATTGATTATAAATATTATAAAGAAAATAAGATTAGAAAGTATGGTTTTCATGGTACTTCTGTAGAGTATGTTATGAAAAAATATGCCAAAGATCATAACAAAAAGATAAATAAATTAAATCTAGTAGTATTACATCTTGGAAATGGTTCAAGCATAACAGCTATAAAAAATGGAAAATCATATGATACCTCAATGGGATTTACACCTTTAGAGGGTTTGATGATGGGTACAAGATCTGGAGATATTGATCCTAGTATTGGATTGTATCTCCAAGATACTCTTAAAATAAAAGATGTTAATAATATATTAAATAAGCAAAGTGGACTAAAAGGTATATGTGGTCATAGTGATCTAAGAGAGATAATTAGTTTGAAAGATAGTGGCAATACTAAAGCTAAATTAGCTATAAATATGTTTATAGATAAAATTAGAAAATATTTAGCATTTTATATTTTAAAACTAAATAGAGTTGATGCTATTATTTTTACAGGTGGAATTGGTGAGAATAGTGCTTTTATAAGAGATAAAGTAACTAAAAATATTGATTTTTATATAGAAGTGATAAAAACAGATGAAGAAAAAAGTATTGCAATGCAAACAGTAAAATTAATAAAAAAGGTAAAGTAGTGAATATAGTATTTTTAGATAGAAAAACTTTAGGTGACGATATAAGTATAGATCAATTTAATAAGTTAGGTGATGTAACTACTTATAACAGTACAAAAGCAAACGAAACACTTACTAGAGTTAAAGATTGCACAATAGTTATAACAAATAAAGTTGTTATAGATAAAAATATAATGAATAATAGTGATATAAAGCTTATATGCGTAGCAGCAACGGGAATGAATAATATTGATTTAGAATATGCTAAAGAGAAAGGTATCGTAGTAAAGAATGTAGCAGGATATTCTACCGCTTCAGTTGCTCAACTTACTTTTTCATTTGCATTAGAATTTGTACAAAAAATAAATTTTTATGATAATTATGTGAAAAGTGGAGGTTGGGAAAATAGTAATATTTTTACAAATCTTGATAAACCATTTTATGAACTTGAAGATAAAGTTTGGGGTATCATAGGGCTTGGTAATATAGGTAAATCTGTAGCTAAAATAGCAGATGCTTTTGGATGTAAAGTTCAATATTATTCAACAAGTGGTTCAAATAATAATACAACTTACAGTAAGCAAAGTTTAGAAGAACTACTTAAATCATCTGATATCATATCTATCCATGCTCCTTTAAATAATGATACATTAAATCTTATCAATAAAAATAATATTAAAAGTTTAAAAGATGGCTCAATATTATTGAATTTAGGTCGTGGAGGTATAGTAAATGAAGAAGATATCTCTGATGCTATAAATGATGGAGTAGATTTATATTATGGAACTGATGTAGTTACAAAAGAGCCTATAGAAAAATTTTCACCACTTTTAACTATAAAAAATAAAGAAAGAGTTTTGTTTACTCCCCATATTGCATGGGCATCTAAAGAGGCTCGTATAAGATTATTGAATGGTATAGAAGAAAATATACAAAACTTTGTGTTATAATACAACTTAGAATATGTATAGGAGTTAGTAAATGGGATTATTACTTTATAAATCAAATGAGATGTTCTCTTCAACAGAATTAATAAGAAAAAGTAAAACAATTTTTAATAAGATTATTGATAATGAGATAGATAAAGCTATTATAATGAGAGATGGGAAACCAGGCTTTTTACTTATGGACTTTAAAAAGTATGAAGAGATTATGGGAGAATTTGAAGAACTCAAAGCTCAACTATCTGATAAAAATAATAAAAAGGTATTAGAAGTTAAAACTCCAAAAAAAGAGGATATATTAGTAGAAAATATTCCAAAAAAAGAGAAAGTAAAAATACAACCTTCTCAAGTAGTTCCCCCTAGACCAACTAAAGAAGAGATAATAATTGAATCAAAAGAAGAAGATAATATTATTGTTGAGGATACCATAAAAGTAGAGCAAAAATCTAAAGAGCATATTGAAGAAGAGATTAGTGAAGAGGAAGAGATAAGTAAAGCGATGGAAAGTATACAGTCAATGAATTTTGATGATACTATGAAAAAAGTTGCAGAGCAAAAGATAAAAGCAAAAATTTTAGAAGCAAGAAGAATACGAGCAAAACAAAAAGAGCAAGAGGATATTGATAATAGAGTAGATTTAAAAGAGGAGTTAGAGATACAAGTTCACATAAAAGAGGAAAATATGAAGAAAGAGCGTGAGCTTAAAGAGTTTTGGGACTAACATGATTGATGTACTTATTATAGGAAGTGGTGGGGCAGGACTAACTGCTGCTTTAGAGATAAAAAACAGTTGTGATAATGTTGTAGTATTATCTAAAACATACCCAACAGCTTCACAAACCTGTCAAGCCCAAGGTGGTATAAATGCTGTTTTAAATGATTCTATAGATACAGAACAAAATCATATTTTAGATACATTAAAATCAGCACATAACTTAGGTGATGAAGAAACTATAAAATATATGTGTCAAAATAGTTCTAAAACTATAAAATGGTTAGATGATATAGGTGTGCCATTTAGTAGAGATGAAAAAAACAATATTGCCCAAAGAACATTAGGTGGTGCATCTAATCCTAGAGCTTGTTATAGTAGTGATTATACTGGACTAAAAATATTACATACTTTATATGATACTTGTTTGAAAAATGGTATTAATTTTATAAATGAGCATATGCTTTTAAACTTTATTGTTATTGATGAGGTTGTAAAAGGTATTACTGCTTTAAATATTGAAACTAGTGAGGTTATACAAATATTAGCAAAAAAAGTTATTATTGCATCTGGTGGTTATAGTGGTATTTATAATCAATATACTACAAACTCAACTGCAACAACGGGCGAAGTGATATCTGCAGCATTAAGAGCTGGATGTAAGCTAGAAAATATGGAATATGTACAATTTCATCCAACATCACTAAAAGATAGTTGTATTTTGATAAGTGAAAGTGCAAGAGGAGAGGGTGGATATTTAGTTGATAGCAATGGAGAAAGATTTGTTGATGAACTAAAACCTCGTGATATTGTAGCTCGTGCAATATATAATAAAATAGAATCAGGAAAAGATGTATTTTTAGATTTAAGACATCTTGGAAAAGAAAAGATATTAAAAACTATGCCACAAGAGTATGATCTCTGTGTAAATTTTATAAATTTAAAGCTTGATGAAGACTTGATACCAATTAAACCTGCTGCACATTATACAATGGGTGGAATAAAAGTAGATATCAATGGAAAAACAAATATAAAAAATCTTTATGCTATTGGTGAATGTTCGTCAAATGGAGTACATGGAGCAAATAGATTAGGGGGGAATTCACTTTTAGAGATTATTACATTTGGTAAACTTGTTGCGTCAAATGTATTGATAGATATAAATGGTATTGAGGAAGATTTGACTAATGAGTATGATATTTTATTAAAAGATAAAGACTTTATATCAAGTATATTTAAAAAAGAAAATAAACTAAATCTATATATAGAAAAAGAAAGTCTAGGAAAATTATTCTATAAAAAAGTAGGTTTATTTAGAGATGAAGATGGTTTAAATATAGTCTTAGATGAGATAGATAAATTAAATGAAAAAATATGTGAGATAGGGATTGATGATAAGAGTAAGATTTATAATACTAATTTAAAAGAGTATATAGAGCTTGTAAATATTATTGAATTATCTAAAATAATTGTATTATCAGCTTTAGATAGAAAAGAGAGTCGTGGGGCACATTATAGGATTGATTATAAAGATGAGAATAAATTATATTCTAAATCAACAATAATACAAAAGATTAACGAAAATATAATTATCGAGGTTCAAAATGGATAATATAACTATATGTGATAAAGCTTATGATATAGAATCTAAAGTTGATAATCTATTAACACTTTTATTTTCGATTAAACACAATCAATCAAGTTCTTTAGCTTTTAGAAGTGGATGTAAAAGTGGAGTATGTGGTAGTTGTGCAGTGTTAGTAAATGGTGTAGAGAAATTGGCATGTAAAACAACTATAAAACCAAATGATAAAATAGAACCTCTAAAAAATGCTAGAGTTATAAAAGATTTAATAGTAGATTTATCAAATCAAACTACATTTCTAGACAAATCAAAAGCATATTTAGAGAAAAAAAGTGATTTTAAAATATCAATTGAAGATGAAAAAAAGATTGATATATCTAGTAATTGTATTCTTTGTAATAGTTGTTTTAGTTCTTGCCCTGTTTATGAGGTAAATAAAGATTTTATAGGTCCATTTGCCTTAGCAAGAGTGCATAGATATATTGATGATAGAAAAGAGAGTGATATTAAAAGTAAAATAGATAGTATTCAAACTGATGGTATATGGGATTGTACGTTATGTGGTAATTGTAGTATGGTATGCCCTGCTCATATCGATATAAAAAATAATATTATGAAACTTCGTAATAAATCAGCGCAATTAGGGTACAATGACCCGAATATAGCAACATTTGATACAAATTTAGATTTTGGATTTAATCCAAATGGATTTTAATTGTGGGAGATAAAAATGAATATTAATAGTAAATTAAAAATACTTTATGTAGACGATAGTTCAGTTATTAGAGATATGGTTGAAAGTGCACTTTTGGAAATAGGATATATTAATATTGATGGTGCAGAAGATGGTGTAGAGGCATTAGAACTATGTGCTCAAGAAGAATATGACTTTATAATAACAGATATAAATATGCCAAATATGGATGGGCTTGAGCTTATTCAAAGACTTAGAGATAAACTTGATTATCTAATTACTCCTATAATGGTCTTATCAACAGAGTGGAGTAAAGAGATGAAAGCAAAAGGTAAAAAAGTAGGTGCAACATCATGGATTGTTAAGCCCTTTGATACTAAATTATTAAATAAAGCAATAAGTGAAACTATTGCAAAAGTAGATAGTATCTAGGACTTTCCACTACTTATATAATTTTCTATTATATAAGTAGAATTTAGATTTATTATAATAAAAAAGAATTCCCAAATTTAAGCTCTAGTTAAACATAAACTCTTGACAATTAA
>CAZLZQ010000093.1:0-5326 GCA_964564065.1 uncultured Arcobacteraceae bacterium
ACGTTAAATCTAAAGTGCATAACATCACCATCTTGTACAATATAATCTTTACCTTCAAGTTTAAGTTTTCCAGCTTCTTTACATTTAGATTCTCCACCTAATGTTATAAAATCATTATATGCTATAACTTCTGCTTTTATAAAACCTTTTTCAAAGTCATTATGTATAACAGCAGCAGCTTTTGGTGCAGTACAACCTTTAGGTATTGTCCAAGCTCTTACCTCTACTTTTCCAGCTGTAAAATAGCTTTGAAGCCCAAGTTTATCAAATGCTTTATGAATTATTTTTTCTAATCCAGATTCTTCTACACCTAAATCATTTAACATCTCTAAAGCCTCATCATCTTCCATACCAATTAACTCTTCTTCAATCTTAGCACAAAGCATAATTAGATCAGCACCAACAGAATCAGCATGAGCTTTTAGTTTTTCTACATATTCATTTCCATCAACTAAGCTATCTTCGTCAACATTTGCACCATAAATAATATCTTTATTTGATAAAAATCTCAACTCTTTATCTAACTCTTCAAAATCTTCATTTTCTCTATCTTCAAATGTATTTACAGGATTTAAAGCATCTAAATGTTCTGCTAATGATTTAGCAACTTCTAATTTTGATGCTGCTTTTTTATCAAATTTTGCTTCTTTTTTAAGTCTATCAAGCTTTTTATCAAGTTGTGCAATATCTGCATATATAAGTTCTGTTTCAATAATCTCAACATCTCTAATAGGGTCAATTCCACCCTCTACATGTACAACATTTGGATCTTCAAAACATCTAACCATATGAAGAATAACTTCAACTTCTCTAATATTTGATAAAAATTGATTTCCAAGACCTTCACCTTTTGAAGCACCTTTTACTAGTCCTGCAATATCCACAAAATCTATTGTTGAATGTTGAATTTTATCAGGATTTACAATCTTAGATAACTCATCAAGTCTTTTATCAGGAACTGGTACAATTGCTTTATTTGGTTCTATTGTACAAAACGGATAGTTTTGAGCCTCTGCATTCTGCGCTTTTGTTAAAGCATTGAAAGTTGTTGACTTACCTATATTTGGAAGTCCTACTATACCTACACCTAGTCCCATGTATATTCCTTTTTTATATTATTTATTATTAAATTTTCGCGATTATACTTAAAATATTGTTAAATATCAGTTATAGTATCCTAAAATAGTTTATAAATAAAATCTAATTTATCAATACTCTTTTTTTGTATGCTTTTAAAATTAATATAATACCTATAGTTCCAGCAATAAATGAAGCAAAAAAGATTCCAAGTTTAACTGCATCTATAACACTTTGATCTAAAAATGCAAGTTGTGTTATAAATATTGACATTGTAAATCCTATTCCACCTAAAAATCCAACGGCAATAATCTCATCCCAACCTAAATCATCAGGTTTTTTTACAATTTTTAATTTTTGAGCTATATATGTAAGACCAACTATTCCTATTGGTTTACCAATAATAAGACCTAAAACTACACCAATAACTATCATTAAGTTTGATGACACAGCTGAAAAGTCAAGTACCACTCCTGCATTTGAAAATGCAAATAATGGCATAATAAAAAATGCAGAGAAACTATGTAGTTGATGCTCCAATTTTACTAGAGGATTTTGTACCTTTTCATAGTTATATGCTATATCTTCAAGTGCATCAATTTGATGATGATTTAAAATTGGGATATCATCTATATTTTTTTCAAAAATATCAACTGATTTTTTTGTATTCTTTATAAAATCATCCTCTTCAACTTTAGAGGATATTGGTATAGCAAAAGCTAAAAGTACACCTGCTATAGTTGCATGAATACCTACTGAATGTATAAAAATCCACAATGCAATACCTAAAAGTAAATATGGCGTAAGCATAGTAACTTTTTTCATATTTAAAGCCCATATTAGAGCATATACTAGCGCTGCATGGATAAAATATTCAGCATGTATCTCACTTGTATAAACAGTAGCTACAACTATAACTGCACCCAGATCATCAACAACAGCCAATGCTACTAAAAATAATTTTAATGCCGGATTAACTTTCTTTCCTAGAAGCATTAATATACCCAATGCAAATGCAATATCTGTTGCCATTGGTATTCCAAAACCTTTTGGATTATCCATATTAAATAATACATAAACTAAAGCGGGTACTATCATACCTCCTATTGCTGCAACAATTGGAAAACTTGCTTTTTGAACAGAAGATAGCTCTCCAATTAAAAGTTCCCTTTTAATCTCAAGTCCAACCATTAAAAAAAATAATGCCATAAGACCATCATTTATCCAATGCATCAAATCCATAGAGATTATAAAATCCCCTATTGTTACACCTAATGCCATATGCCATAAAGCAAAATATGACTCGCTCAGAGCTGAATTAGCTACAATTACTGCTGCTATTGTAGCTACAAAAAGTAAAACCCCACTAAATGATTCATCTTTTATAAACCGCTGAATTGTTTGTATATGTTGTGTCATATTTAACCCTTTTAAATTTATTAAACTTTAAAATAAATAAAATTTAATAAATTTAAAAAGTCCCATTAAAAATGGGACCTTTTAATATCTAAAAACCAGATTAATTATTTAACCATAGCCTCTAATTCATCTTTTGTAACTTTGTTGAAGTTAAGATATTTATAAATCTCATCTGTCATTTCAGGTTTGATTTTATTAGCAACAATCTCTAAATATTCTGCTGAAGTTGGTAATTTACCTTTAAGTGCTACAACAGCAGCTAATTCTGCAGATCCAAGATATACTTGAGAACCTTTTCCTAGTCTATTGTCAAAGTTTCTTGTAGATGTTGAAAATACAAATGCATTTTGTGCAACAGATGCTTGGTTACCCATACATAAAGAACATCCTGGTATCTCTGTTCTAGCTCCTGCCATACCAAAAATACTATAGTATCCCTCTTCTTGAAGAGTTTTTTCATCCATCTTTGTTGGAGGACAAATCCATAATTTATTAGCAACTGCACCCTCACCTCTTAAGATCTCACCTGCAGCTCTAAATAATCCAATATTTGTCATACAAGATCCAACAAATACTTCATCAATTTCAGTTCTAAGCCCTGCTTCATGAATCTCTGTAAGTGTTTTTACATCATCTGGATCATTTGGACAAGCTAAAATAGGTTCAGTTATTTTATCCATATCTATTTCAATAATAGCTGCATATTGTGCATCTTTATCTGCTTCCATTAAAGTTGGATTTTTAATCCAATCTTTCATTTTATCAGCTCTTCTTTGTAGAGTTGCTTTATCTTCATAACCTTGAGAGATAAGCTCTTCAATTAAAACTATATTAGATTCAAGATACTCAATAATTGGTTCTTTATTTAGTTTAACTGTACAAGCAGCTGCTGATCTTTCTGCTGAAGCATCAGACAACTCAAATGCTTGCTCACATTTAAGATCTTCTAAACCTTCAATTTCAAGAACACGTCCACCAAAGATATTTTTCTTACCAGCTTTTTCAACAGTTAATAAACCATCTTTAATAGCTTGATGAGGAATAGCATTTACCATATCTCTAAGAGTTATACCTGGTTGCATTGTTCCTTTAAATCTAACAAGTACTGATTCTGGCATAGTAAGTGGCATCATACCAGTTACACCAGCAAATGCTACAAGTCCAGATCCAGCAGGGAAAGAGATACCTATTGGGAATCTAGTATGAGAATCTCCACCAGTACCAACTGTATCTGGTAAACAAAGTCTATTTAACCATGAGTGAATTACACCATCACCTGGTCTTAAAATAAACCCTTTTCTTGATGTCCAAAATTCTGGTAAAGTATGTTGTAGATTAATATCTGCTGGTTTTGGATATGCAGCAGTATGACAAAATGATTGCATAGTCATATCAGCACCAAAAGAAAGTGCAGCTAACTCTTTTACTTCATCTCTAGTCATTGGTCCTGTTGTATCTTGACTTCCTACAGTTGTAGCTATTGGCTCACAATACATACCTGGTTTTATACCAGTTGTACCACAAGCTTTTCCTACCATTTTTTGAGCTAATGTGAAACCTTTTCCATCATCACTTGGTTGAGCAGGAACCATAAATAAATCACCAGCATCCATACCCATTGCTTCTCTAGCTTTTGCAGTAAGACCTTTACCAATAATAAGTGGTATTCTTCCACCTGCTCTCATCTCATCAGGAAGAGTATTTGGTGCAATTTCATAAGTACTTACAACTTTTCCATCTTTTTCAATAGTTCCGTCAAAAGGTTTAACTGTAATTACATCACCTGTATTTAACTCTTTTGTAGGAGCTTGAATAGGGATACAACCAGAATCTTCTGCAGTATTAAAGAAAATAGGAGCAATAATATCACCAATTACAATACCACCAGTTCTTTTATTTGGAATACCTGGAATATCATTACCCATATGCCATTGTACTGAGTTAATACCTGATTTTCTTGAACTACCAGTTCCTACAACATCACCAACATATGCTAAAGGATGACCTTTTGCTTTAAGTTCTTTCATAGTATCAAGTGGATTATCCATTCTTGAAACTAGAAATGAATTAGCATGAAGTGGAATATCAGCTCTTGTAAATGCTTCACCTGCTGGAGATAAATCATCAGTATTTGTTTCACCAGGAATTTTATAAACTGTTACAGTAATCTCTTTTTCCATCTCTGGTTTATTTGTAAACCATTCACCATTTGCCCAAGATTCTATAACTTGTTTTGCAAAAGGATTACCATGATCCATTAATTCTTTCACTACATCAAAATCACCATATACTAAAATTGTATTCTTTAATTGATCTGCAGCTTCTTGTGCAATTGCTACATTATTGTTTCTAAGACCATCTATTAGAGGACCTACATTAAATCCACCTAACATTGATCCTAGTATTTTAACTGCCTTAATTCTGTCAATTGCATGTGAATGTGCATCTTCATGCATAATCGCATTTAAAAATGCAGCTTTTACATAAGCAGCATCATCAACACCTGCTGGAATTCTATTTTGTAATAGATCCATTAAATATGATTCATCTTCTATTTTATCTGCTTTTAGTAATTCTACTAATTGTGTAACTTGATCTGCTGTTAAAGCTAATGGTGGAACACCAAGCTTTGCTCTATCTTGCGTATGTGCTTTATAACTTGCAACTAAACTCATAAATAAGTCCTTTTAATAAATTTTAATTTCAATGTTTATTTTATCTAAAAAGACTTAATGATTTATTTTTAGTGTGTAATTTTTACACTATATATATTTCTAAGTGTATAGTTTTGTTACAAAGCTACACTTAGATAATAATTGCATATAGCTAG
>CAZLZQ010000094.1:0-5297 GCA_964564065.1 uncultured Arcobacteraceae bacterium
AGCTGATGTAGTCAAGCACAAATCAACTTTTTATAAAGATAATAGAGCAGACTATCCAAATGCTACACAAGAAAATATAAAGATTGTTCCAACAAGTGAATTAAACCATAGTTTCAAAGTAGATTATGAAGATATGGCTAAAAGTATGATAATTGGTAATCCAGTAACTTATGAAGAGTTGTTAAAAATCATTAGAGAAATACAGAGAAAATTATTAGTCAATTTATAATTATGGATTTGGTATTTTTTTTGTAAAAAAAGTAAAACACATTTTATTATCATGATTACATGTAAAATAAAGTCTATAATACTCTATCTTAGTATGCCAATCCATTGATTCTTTTTTATCTTGACAATTCTTTTTTTTTAATAAGCTATCTTTAAAATGCTGAAATCTTGATGGTGATTCTGGAGTAGCATTTATACCCCACTGATCAACTTTTGCACATTTTTTAGTTTCTTTATTATTATCTGTAACAAATTTATTTAATTTTTCAATTTGTTCTCGTATTAACCTTGTATGTTTTACAGATAGATTTTGATTTTTTTTAAAATCTTTTTTACAATTTTTAGTAAATTTCAAATGGTCAAAATTTACTTCAGAATAAGTTATATACTCATCCCATGGTAATAACTGCACATATGTTCCATCTTTAAATTTTTTAATAATTTTTGGATATTCGCTTAATTTCAAGTTTTCTATTTTATATGTAACTGCATTAGTATTATCAAGAATCTCCATTTCATCATTAGTAAAATAATGCTCTTCTTGACATAGTTTATCAATAATAATAATTGGAGATTCATTATATAAAGCACAGGCTAAATATGTACCCAAAATACTATTTCCAGAACCTTTGTCAATACTATTATCATAATCTATTTCAATATCTTCATTTAAATAATCTTCTAGTATATCTGAACAACTATTATTTGCACACTGAATATCTATTCTTCTTAAAATGATTTTTTTTTCATCATCATCAAAATTTTCTACTAAATAAGTATATAAAGGTTTTCCATTTATCTCTTCATTAAGAAAATTTACATTAAAAATCAAATCTGAATCATTCTCATTAAGAATATTAATTAATGATAATAAATCTTCAAATATAGATTTAATATCATCTGAGGTGACATTATCTTTAAGGTTATGAAAAACTTCTGTATTTAAATAAAAATTCATCTATTTAATTCAATTATATCTTTATCTATTTGATCAAAAAAACCTTTTGGCCAAGATGTTAATTTAGCATCTTCTTTTATGTTAATCTCATTAATAATATTCATTCCAACTTCACTACTTCGTTCAAAAAAATTAAATAATATATCATCATTAGAAATAATCTTAGTTTTAACGGCTCTACGTATTCCATTAATTATATGATCACTATGTGTTTCTAAGATAATTTGTATACCACTATCTGCCATTTTTGCTAAAAATACACCAAGTTTTGATTGTGCTGCTGGATGTAAATGTGCCTCTGGATTTTCTATAATTATTGTTGGCTGTTTTAATTCAACTTTCCTATTTGGATGCCTAATCAAGCAACTAACAAGAATTGGTAGTACATAACTTACGCCATATGGCATGTTAACTGGACTTTTATAGCCCAAACTTTTAGTTTCAGAATTAGTTATTTCTAGTACTGATATATTGGCACTGTCTATATGGTTAGCTTTAATCTGTACAAAACCAAATATAGATTTTAATGCATCATTTAGTTCATCTAAAAATATTAAATCTTCTTGATACTTGCTAACAATTACACCTGTATATTCACCTAATTTACCTACTTTTAAAGTGGAAAAGTTACCATCAACATGATAAAATGTTTTTGGTCCAAATCTATCAGCACTTATGAAATCAAAATCATAAATAAATTGTCCAGCACTTTTATTTTCTTTTTCTACTTCATTTGGAATAGAATACTCTATTTTCAATATATGCTTATTCTCTTCATCAGGAATACATTCTAAGTCTCTTCTTGAACTATCATTATCAGTAAATCCAAAAATGATTTTATCATCTTTCTCACTTGACTCACAATACAAAACATCTTTATAAGAACCTAGTTCACAATAGTAGTCATTTAAATATAATCTATCTATATCTTCCACTAAATTATTATGAATATCATGAGATTGTTTTAATAATAATAGTGATTGTATTACAGTAGATTTTCCAGATCCATTTTCACCAGCAAGAACTGTTAACTTTTTAAAATTTATGTTCTCTGAATCAAAACACTTGAAATTTTCTATATATAAACTTTGTAACATACTAATTATCCTATTATTTCTGTAAATACTTGATTAACTTTTTTAAATCGTTTTCTAACATGATCTGGATTATTTGTAGCTTTTGTAATCCAATCAATAAATCTACCTTCTTCATAATTATCTTCAGTCTCTTTTTCTGTAAATAACTCTAAAAACTTAGTTACTATTTCTTTTTTATATTTTTCTACTTCCTCTAATGAATACTTTGTTAAAGTATTTGTGATCGTTTCAAATAATGGAATACTTATTGGTGCTTTATTTTCATCATTTAAAGAAAAATATTTTCTAAAACATTTTTCTTTAAAAACTGTATTAGCTTTAATCATACTATCTCTAAAATCATTTTTTAGTTTATTTAAGTATTCAAAATCCTCTAATTTATCTTTTGGATTTAAATTATTTAAAAAAACCATAGCTTCTATTAAAAAAGCATTCATATCATTTTTTTCATAACTGCTATCTTCATATCCAAGTATTTTAAATGACAAGTATCTTAATATTAAAGCTTTATCGTTCATTCTTTTTGATAATGATCTATGGTTTTGTTCAGAAATAGCTATTTTAAATTCATCAGTATTAGATAATTCTTTTAAAAAATCAGTAGCTATACCCATGTTCATAGCATGTCTTATTTCTTGAGCACTTAATGGTGTTCCTAGCGTATTAATTCTTGAAAAAATATTAAAAGCAACCTCTGGAGGAGTACTTGACCTTACCATGTTAAAAGTTAGCTCATAGTCTTCAATTCGTCTTTGATATTTTCTATCTAGTGTTGTAAACCTCTTACCTCTTAATTTTAGATACTCTGTATCTACGAGGGAAAATTCATCATCAATAAAATCCATAATAGTACTTAATCTTTGTAGTCCATCTATTACATTCATTTTACCAGCAAGCCTAGCATCTATATAAAAAGCTGGTATTGGTATATTTATTAAAATCGATTCAATTAATAAACTTTTTTGTTTTAGCGTCCATATCTTATTCCTTTGAAAATCAGGATTTAAATTTATTTCTTCATATGTATATTTTTTATGTATAGATTGTATGGTGGGATTTTGTGCTAAAATATCTATATCATTTATATTATATGATTTATTATCTATTGTTACTTCTTCATCTTCAATACTTTTAGAATTATTATAATTACATTCATTTTGTACCCATTCACTAGGAGTATTTTGCAATAAAAAATCTAAAAAAACTTTAGCCTTATCTTCAACACATTTTTCAAGGTAAGCATCACAATTACACAAAAATTTATCATAAAATTCTTTACAGTAACTAAATTTAAAAAGCATAGGCTCTTTAAATAAATATTTTGGTATATTTACTTTATCTGTATATTTTTGGTAGGCAATACCAATAGGTTCACCTATTTCTTTGCCAAATACAACTTTAGCTTTATCTTTTAATGTTTTAGCTTTGTCATATTTGTCACTTCTAGATGGGCTTAATATCATGAACTTTCCTTATTTTCGTTATAAATTATAACTAAATCACATAAATTAATAAACACCTTTTGAGTCTCTATTCTTTTAGCTTTTTTCCACTCTTTTCGAATATGTTTCTCTTCTTCTTTTGAAGGAAAAAACTTTTTTATGATTTTACCATTATTAACATAATATTGAACAGCAAATCTCTTTAATGTCAAAACTGAAAATTTATAATAAAATTCTTTTTTATAAAGGTTCATTCTATAAAAAGTATTGGAAACCCTAGAAATTTCTTTTAATCTTCTAACCTCATTAGTAATAACTATTTTTAATTTATGTTGTCTTGCATATTTAAAAGCTGTTAATTCAATATCTCCTTCCTCTAGCCATCTCTTTTGTATTAATACAATTTCATCTATTGTCACTATAGTTTCATTTAACGTATCTTGTAACTCTAACATTCTTTTAAAAGCTTTTTTTCTTATTTGTAGTTTTAAACCTTTAGGCATAGTCATATTATATTTAAGGTTTTCTTTTCCACCTTTATTATAAAAATCCTGTATTTGTGTTCTATGATTATAAACATCTCGTGTTTTTTCCCAACCTTGTTGTGTCAAAGTCCAAAACCAATCTCTATATTCTTTATATAGTTCAATATTTGTATAACCACTTTTCATTAATCCATCAAGACTTTTATCTGTATCTCGTACCATATAACACTGCCAACATCCAAAACGAGATACCCCACATCCAAGCTTGCCCTCATCAATATCTTTACCACCAGCTCCTGCAAACGAGCATTCATCAGCACTTTTTCCGCTTGCATCACTGTAAAGTTGCCATAAAAAATCAATATTTACCAAGTCATTTTTTTGTTTTAAAAGATATTCCCATACATTTTTAGTATTCCAGTCCTCTATTGGCATTAAGTTACTTGCTTTAGTGTACCTATCATTTATTTTGAGGTTTGTACCTTTAACAGATAATTTTTCTATCCTTGCCGATCTACTAAAACTTTCATCTTTTCTTGTTCCTATAACAGAGATGAACTCTCCATCTGGAAATAACTTCTTTATTTCTTTATCAATTGGATTCACTTTTAATTTATCAGTACACCATCTAAAAGTATTTGAGGGTGGTGGCATACCAACACCCATAAGTTGAACATTTAAAGTGTCTTTATCTTCTGGAAATACCTCTTTAACAATAAGAGGTAAATTATTGTTTTTAGCAAATAATTTAATACTATTTAATGCATTTTTTAAATACTCTAGTAAAGGTGGTAACTCTGCTAAAGTATTTGAGTTAATTATATATATATTTTTTGATAATTTTTGATTGTTTTTCTGTAAATTTAAAAGCATTTCACAAACAAGATAAATTACCGAGGTACTGTCTTTTCCACCACTAAACGCGATACACATAGTTCTAGAGTCATGTAGATAATAATATTTTAACATTTCTATAGCATTTACTGTATTCATTTGTAGTGGATTCATTGTCATTTTAATTAATTTTGTCCCAACTCAACATAAATCTCTTCAAACTCACTCTTAACATACTCTAAATTTTCGAGTA
>CAZLZQ010000095.1:0-5287 GCA_964564065.1 uncultured Arcobacteraceae bacterium
CACCAATCATAAAGAAAAGCGCTAAACCTAAACGAGCGAAGTCTGTACCACTCTCTTTTAATGCTTCTTTTTCAAGTTTATTCATTGTTTGGATTTCCATAAAGTTCCCTTATTCTTTTATGTAGGCTTTTATAATCTCTTGACGTTCAAGAGGTCTGTCACTAGCACGCCTACCAAGAGTAGCTACATTATCAAGTTTTTTAACTGTATCCATAGAACCAACTACTTCACCAAAGATTGTATGATGACCATTTAACCAAGGAGTTTTAGCAGTAGTTATAAAAAACTGAGAACCATTTGTCCCAGGACCACGATTAGCCATAGCTAGAATTCCAGCCTTGTTAAAAGTTTTATTTTTAAACTCATCTTTGAAGTTTTTATTCCAAATACTTTCACCACCACGACCAGTTTCAGTTGGGTCTCCACCTTGAATCATAAAACCTTTTATAATTCTATGAAAAGCTACACCGTTATAATAGCCATCTTTAACATGAGTCATAAAGTTTTCAACTGCTAAAGGCGCTACATCTGGGAAAAGTTCAATATCAATATTTCCTTGAGTTGTTTCTAGTATTACATGAGGATTTGTGTTTTGTGCGTTAAGTGAAACTGATAATATCATCAGTAGTGCGAGTAGTATTTTTTTCATTGATAACTCCAAAGTTTTATTGATGAAATTATAGCAATTTTTATATAAGTTTAGTTGAGTTTTGAGAGTTAAGATAAAAGAATTTTATAGAAGAAGAAGTCTTGTCGCAAAAGATGCGACAAGGAAGGTTTTATTTACCAGCAGCAACGCGATCTTTAAGACCTTTACCAGCTTTAAATTTAGGAACCATTTTATCTTGAGTAGTATAAGTTTTATCAGTACCTGGAACTTTACCACTTTTACCTTTTTGAAGGTTAGCAGAAAAAGAACCAAAACCAACTAGAGAAACATCATCTTTATTAACTAAAGCAGTCGTTACTGCTTCTGTAAATGCTTTAATAGCTGCTTCAGCTTCAACTTTAGTTTTATAATCACCACTTGCTTGTACTAGTTCAACGAATTGAGCTTTGTTCATAGATTCACCCTTGAATACATAAAATTTTCCGAAACTATCTCCTCAATAAAACATAATGTAATATTATCAAATAGTTCAGCTAAAGACACTTTATAGTTTATTTGCTTAAAGATTTCTTCTTTTTATCAAAAAACGTAAAAAAATTGCTTGATTTGCTCTTTTTGAGTCCTAATTTCGCATGTTTAAGCAATTTTGATAGGCTTAAACTAATTTCATTATTTATAACAAAAGAGGATAACTCTTTTATTTTTTTGTATTTTTCTCTATTTGAATGTATAGACATAAAGACATCTTCTAAACCGTCTCTCTCACTTTTTGTTAAGGTACTCATCAACTTAATCCTCAAGTTTATTGATTTTTCGAACAGCTCTAATAATCTCATCATCTTCTAAACGTCCAAGCATTCTCATTACAGTAGAGGCGGCTTGTGGTTTTGCACGACCAAGCTTCCAGTCCTGATATGTACGCATAGATATCCCAAGTGTAAGTGCCATATCTTTAAGTGATATTTTTTTACCATTATTTTGAGACTCTAATGAGTTGTGAAGAATATTGAATAGATCATTAATTTGCATAGATGCATTGTACGTAATATATACTTAATAATACATTATATATAGGTATAAATACTGATTTAAATACATCGTATTCTATAAATACACTATAAAATGCATTTTTCAGAGTGAAATAGTATATAAACAGATTAAAATACACGGAAAACCGTATTTAATTTATATAAAAAAACTAAGAATAAAATTACTTTTTTTTAAGAATTTATTGAGATTTTTTTGTTTGTAGGGTGGAGAGTTATAGTGTTGTCTGTTTCAACAAGATAAAAAGGTTCATATCTTCTAGCATCTGTTTTAAAGATGAGTTCTTCATCTTTATTTATTGTAAATATTACTGTATTTAAACCATTAAGAGGTTCAAGAAATGTAATTTTTGCATGTTTAACACCATTCCTGATGTCAATTTGCTTATTTTGTAAGATTTTTATTTCATTTTTCAAGGATTGAACTAATTGTTTAGAATGTTTTAGGGCACCTTCAAGCTTAAATTTTAAATCATCTATCTCTTTAGATAGAAAGTTATATTTTGCATTTAAGGTAGGTATATCAATATAGTTTATTTTAAATAAATTATCTTCTCCAGTAACTTTTTTAATTGTTATAGAATTTGCTGCATAAACTTTAAGATTATTTTTTACATTTCCTATTGTTACATTTTCAGCATAAATAGATCCACCAAGGGCAGCATCAATTTCTACATTTGTTGCATGCACTTCACCACCCTCTAAAAGTTTTATTTTAGCACTGTGGCATCTAAGTTTTCCTTTATGTCTATTAATCTCAGCAAATTTTGCTTCTTGAATAGATTCTCCATGAGTAGCACCATCTATAACGAGGTTTGTAGATTCTAGTTTAGTTTTAGCACCAACATGACCTTTTATATGGATAGTTTCAGAAGTAAGTTCAACACCCTCTCCAAGACTATCAATATTTGTATCATTTTGTTCAATAATTACTTCGATATTATTATCTTCATCTTTTGATACTTTTTCTTGAACTCTAGATAATGTTTTCATTTTTATTTTATTATCAATATAGAACTTTTTATTATCAAGATGTATGAAGCCTTTAGTTTTACTTTTATAAAGTTTATGTTTATCATCTTCTATAATTTTAATAGTATTTAAATCAATTTCTACATCTAAATCTTCTTTATTATTCTCATGGTTATTGCTAATTATTTCACCAAATGCATTTAGACCATTTTTACCAAATATTGGTTTTATAAATTCTACTAAAGTCTCACCAATCTCAACTTCTATAACTTGTCCTGTTTTCTCTTTTTTAAGGTAATGTCGTATTAATTTTGATGTTTTTGTTATCTCTGGAGCTACTCCATCAAATAATGGTAATCTTATTTTCTTAACAAATTTATTTTGATATAAATGTTTTACAAAAGCTTTTAATTTTTCTTTCATTTTTTTATCAAATATTTTAACAAGTATCTTTTTTTCTGCTTTTATATTATTTAATTCTTTTAACAATAGTAAATAAATCTCTTTAGCTTTATATTTTTTATATGGAATTATAGAATCTGGAAAAATTATTATATAAGGGTTTATATTATTATCTGAATAATTTATTTCGTAGTTTAGTTTTATAAGAGGATTACTGTCCTTCTTTATAGAAATTATATATAGTTGTTTAAATCTAACATGCTCATTAATAAGTTTTTCAGTATCGGTATAATAGTTGTGAATATCATCTTTATAAATTACAAAATCATCATTAGAAATAGTTTTAATATATGTTTCAATAGCATTAAGATTAAAACTGTATTCACCGGGCTGAAGTAGATTTTCAGCTGCAAATTTACTAATACTGTTGGAAATGTTTTTTGTTTTTATCTTTTTACTAGGCAAGGAGATCACTATAATCATATTTTGAAAAATTTAAGTATAATTTTCCATTTTGGTTAATAATTCTAATATCACTATCATATACATCTAAAAATCTTTTTTTGATTGAGCGTCTTTTTGAAGATTTTAAACCAAGTGATTTTAAGTATTGTTTTAACTCTACTATCTTTTCACTTTCTTCTTCAAGTTCAGCTTCAGAGTGAGAAAAAGTTTCAATTTCGTGTACTTTTTCTTGTTCTAATCTCATTTTTGAGTTTACAAGTTCAAGAATATTTTTAAGTTGTTCATCTTTTGTTTCGTAAATTTGTTCTATTTTATCACGCTCATCTCTAAGCATCTGCTCTTTATCATCAATAAGTTTATCAATCTTAATTTCTAATTGCATAATTTTTTCTTTTAGAGCAGTATTCTCTTTTTGGTAAAGTCCTATAACTGTCGCAACAGTAGTTTTTGGTTTATCAATCTCTTTTTTAATATGTGCTGTCTCTTTTTGTTCTTGGTGTATCGCTGTTCGTTTATCTTGTGGAAGTGAAGATCTTGTAACAATAATATAGGTCATTCCATTTTCAATAATATAGTTTAATTTTTTTGCACGAAGTTTTGAGTTAAGCATCTCTTTTGACATTTTAAAGTGTTTACAATATTCATCTAAAGTTAATCTCATAATATACTCAATTCTTTTTTTTCGTATTTTATCATAAAAAACTTTTAAAAAAGTTGTTTTAAATGAAGCATATAATATAATAAGCTCAATAATTGATATTAATATTAGGAATTTTTATGGGTGTATTAGATATTGTTAAAGCTGGTGTGCTATTTGGTGATGATGTTACTAAAGTTTATGATTATGCTAAAAAAGAGGGTTTTGCTATTCCTGCTGTAAATGTTGTTGGAACAGATAGCGTAAATGCGATTCTTGAAGCTGCTGCAAAAGTAAACTCACCTGTAATAATTCAGTTTAGTAATGGTGGAGCTTCATACTATGCTGGAAAAGGTTTGAGTAATAAAGATGAACAAGCAGCAATAGCTGGTGCAGTGAGTGGAGCGGTACATGTACATATGATGGCTGAAGCTTATGGTGTACCAGTTATACTACATACTGACCATGCGGCTAAAAAACTTCTACCTTGGATTGATGCACTTATTGCTTCGAGTCAGATTCACTTTGAAAACAATGGTCGTCCGCTATATTCTTCACATATGCTTGATCTTTCTGAAGAGCCATTAGAAGAGAATATCTCTACATGTAAAGCATATTTTGAGGAGATGAATAAAATAGGTATAAATATAGAGATAGAACTTGGTTGTACTGGTGGAGAAGAGGATGGTGTTGATAATACTAACATAGACAATTCACTTTTATATACTCAACCAGAGGATGTAGCTTTTGCTTATGAAGAGTTGATGCAAGTAAGTCCAAACTTCACGATAGCAGCATCGTTTGGTAATGTGCATGGTGTTTACAAACCAGGTAATGTAACTCTAACTCCTAAGATTTTAGATAACTCTCAAAAATATATTCAAGAAAAATTTAATACGGATGAGAAACCTGTAAACTTTGTTTTTCATGGTGGAAGTGGTTCAGCACCTTCTGAAATAGAAGAAGCCATAGGTTATGGTGTTATCAAAATGAATATAGATACAGATACTCAATGGGCTACTTGGATTGGTGTTAAAGAGTACTATGAGAAAAATAAAGACTATCTTCAAGGTCAAATAGGTAATCCAGATGGTGAAGACAAACCAAATAAAAAATACTACGATCCAAGAAAATGGCTACGCAATGGTCAAAAAA
>CAZLZQ010000096.1:0-5280 GCA_964564065.1 uncultured Arcobacteraceae bacterium
TCTCTCTAACTTTTTCATCTCTTCTAGAAGCATACCATTTTCTGATTCCATAGCTTCATCTACCATAGGATACATCATCTGTTCCTCTTTCATATTATGTTGTTGCATAGTCATCATTAATGTCTCAGAAAGTCCAAAAAAATGATCTTTATTTTTATTATCAATATCTGATCTCATATCTTGAACTAATTTTTTCATTTGTTCATGTTCCATAAGCATAACAGGAGTAGGATTACAATGAGCAGATGCACTTCTAGCTTCGAATGCTGGAAACATTACTTTCTCTTCCATATCAAAGTGGTAAAGTAAGTCACTAGCAAATGACTCAAAAAGTTTTTTTGATTCTTTCCAGTTTTCATCATGAACTGCATTTTCCATATTGGCAAATGACTCATCACAAGCTCTATGATCTGCTGACATATATTCTTTTATTACTGACATATATTTTCCTTATTTTAAATTTTATGGTTATGTATATCTATTTGAGGATAAGGGAAACTAATACCTTTTTCATCAAATATCAACTTTACTTTTTCTATGGTATCAAAGTTTACAGCCCAATAGTCTCCACTTTTTACCCAAACTCTAACTATAAAGTTTACACTACTATCTGCTAATTCTGAAACTGCTACAAATGGTGCTGGATCTTTTAATATTCTATCATCTGCATTTACAATTTCCAATAAAGTATTTTTAGCTAATTTTAAATCATCATCATATCCAATACCAAAAGCAAAATCAACTCTTCTAGTATCTTTTTTAGAATAGTTAGTTATATTTCCACCAATGATATTTGAGTTTGCAACTATAATAACTTTATTATCACCAGTTTTAAATACTGTATTAAAAAGATTTAACTCTTCCACTGTACCAGCAACTCCACCAGCTTCTATAAAATCACCAATACTAAATGGTCTAAAGATTATTAACATCACACCAGCACTTATATTTGACAATGTACTTTGAAATGCTAATCCAACTGCTAAACCAACAGCACCTAATATAGCTATAAATGATGTAGTTTCTACACCTAGTTTTCCTAATGCAGCTAAAATAATAACTACAATAAGTGATCCATAAATAATTTTACTCAAAAATAGTGTTAATGATTCATCTACTTTTGATTTTCTTAATATTTTAATAGATAATTCAGATAATAATGTTGCAACTCTTTTACCAATAATAAATATTAATAAAGCTACAACAATATTTGTAGAGTATGAAACTAGAATATTACTAAAGTTTTCCATTAAACAGGTAACACTCTAATATTTTCATCGACTTTTTGTCTAAGTGTTGATTCTATTGCATACAATGTTCCTGTCGATCCAGAAGCACAACTTCCACAAGCACCTAAGTATCTAATATAAATATCATAGTATGGTAAATTTTCTTTAATATCAATGATCTCCATATCACCACCATCCATAACTAACATAGGTCTAATATATTCATCTATTACTGTATCAACTGCTTTTATTCTTTGAACTATAGTCATCTTATCAAAACTATTAGTACCAGTTGCTGTTGTCTCTGCTGCAGCTTCTAGTCTCTCTTTTTCCATAGTTTCTCTAACATCAGCTAAAATATCTACTAAATATACATCTTTTGGCTCATGACCACCAGGTCTAATACATGATTTACAGTATGACCCTGCTTTTGTTATAGATATAATCTCTTCAACTTCAGTGATATTATGTTCTCTAATTGCATCAACTATATCTTTTCTAGTTTTTCTAGCACATTCACAAACGATATCAGCATCAACAATATCATCACGACTTACACCTTTATATTGTGCTGCAGCTTCAATAATAACATCATATGCCATAACAGAACAATGCATTTTTTGAGGTGGTACAGCTTCTACATCTACATCATCTCTTAAAAATGCTTCAACTTCTGTATTTGTAATATGAATTGCATCATCTACTTTTTTACCAATACAAAGTTCAGCCATAGCATCACTTGAAGCGATTGCTGTTCCACACCCAAATGATTTAAATTTACTCTCCAATATTGTATCAGTTTTTTCATCTACAACCCAAAAAAGTCTAACTGCATCACCACAAGACTCTGCGCCAAAATCTGCAACGATAAGTTTTCCACCTAATCTTTTTGCATCTTCTTCATTTAATTCTCCCATTGCTACAGGATTATTCATACGATCTTGTACTTTTTGAGAATATTGTTCCCAAACATTTCCTTGAACTAAGTCATTTCTTGCCATAATATTTTCCTTTTATTTATTTTTTTAGTGCATTCGTACCAAAATATACTAACATTTAGTTAGTATATTCTAATGATCTTCCACATACTGTGAAAAAGCTTCTTGTTTTGCATAAGTCATAGATATACCTCTAATTCTCTCAACTGCAAATTTTACTTTTTCTATAACATAATCAATCTCTTCATCTGTTGTAAATTTACTAAGTGCGAACATAACTGTTGTATTTGCTATCTCAGTTACCTCTCCTAGTGCTTCAACAACTGCCGAACCTTCTAGATCTTCACTACTACAGCTAGATCCTGTTGATATATAAATACCTTGTGTATTCATATCCCATAACATTGATTCACCCTCAACACCTCGAAAAGACATAGCAACAAGATTTTTAAGTCTTTTTACTCTTGGTACATATGACTTTGTATCTGGTATTTTTAGAAGTTCATCTTCTAGTCTATCTCTTAAATTTTGAACTGTTTTTTCCATAAGCGGTAAGTTTATATTTGCTATTTCCAAAGCAGTTGCCATTGCAGCTACTCCATTGTTATATAAACTTCCTGCTCTTTTTCCACCCATAACATTTTTACTTCCATGAATAAGAGTAGTATATGGAGCACCACCTTTTATAAACATAAGACCTACACCTTTTGGCCCATGAAATTTATGTGCAGAACATGTAAAATAATCTACACCTAAATCTTGAAGATCAACTTTCATTTTACCAATAGCTTGAGCACCATCAGTATGAACTTTAACATCATATTTTTTTGCTATATTAGCAATCTCTTTTATATCTTGTACTGCACCTGTTTCATTCGATGCCATAAGTACAGTTATAAGACAAGTTTTAGGAGTAATTGCAGCTTCTATTTCACTTACTTTTATTAAACCATTTGAATCAGTACCAACATAAGTAACATCCATACCTAAATCTTTACAATATTTAAGTGGAGATTTTATACTTGAATGCTCTGCTACTGTAGAGATAATATGGTTTTTATCACTTCCATTTAAATATTTATCTAAAAAAGTTTTAATAATAGCATTGTTACCTTCTGTTGTAGAAGATGTAATAATAATATCATCATCATCACTTGCATTAAGTCCATCATATAATTTATCTAATGAATCATTTAATAATGCTCTTGTTTCTATCCCTTTATTGTAAATTACATTTACATTTCCAAAAGTTTTAATGGTATCAATATACACCTCTTCTACTTTTGGGTCAACTTGCGTTGTTGAATTATTGTCTAAATATACTTCCATAATTATCACCTATTGTTATCTTTCTTTTTATATATTTGTATATTAACTTAATTAAGATAAAAATAGTCTTATTTGAAAAAGGTAATTTTTATTTTAGAGTATTATCCAATTTTATAATTGCCATTTTAATAGTAGTAGTGATTTTATAAAGTTCATCATTTATTATTGTATATGCAACTATACTATAAACTAATTTTCCAAATGGTCGTATCCATACTCCATTTTCTACACATACATTTTGTATCTCTTTTGCATATTTATCAGTGTTAAGTTCTACTACTGCTATTGCACCTATACATCTTATATCTTTTACTATATTTATTGATTTTAATGATTCTAATTCAGTATCAAAGATATTATTTATATTTTTAACTTTGTCTTTCCAATTGGAAGATAGAAGTAAATCAATACTAGTATTAGCAACACTACAAGCCAATGGATTTCCCATAAATGTAGGTCCATGCATCAATACCCCTACTTCACTATTTGATATTACATCACTTATATTTTTAGATGTACACATAGCAGAGAGTGTCATCATCCCACCTGTCAAACTTTTTCCTATACACATAATATCAGGAGTTACTTCTGCATGATCAGATCCCCACATAAGGCCAGTATGTCCAAATCCAGTAGCTATCTCATCTACAATAAAAACTAAATCATACTTTGTACATAACTCTCTTGCAATTTTTAAATACTCTGGACTATATATCTTCATACCCCCTGCACCTTGAACAATTGGTTCCACTATCACACCTGCAACTTGGTCATGATATTTTTCTATAGTTTCGGTTAAATTATCTATAGATGTAAATATATTTTGAGGTAAATATTCCCCATATAAACTATGCATACTATTTTTAGGATCACATACACCCATGCAACCTAAAGTATCTCCATGATAAGCATTGTCTAATGCTATAAATTTACTTACACTTTTCGCATTATATTTTTTATCTTTTGCTTTTTGATAAAGGATAGCAGTTTTAAGTGCAACCTCTACAGATACACTTCCACTATCAGCTAAAAAGATACTTGGAAGTTTTGTAAGTTTTGCTAACTTTTGACACAATAGTGAAGCCGGTTCATGAGTCAATCCTCCAAACATAATATGAGGCATAATATCAGCTTGTTTTTTTATAGCATTTAATAATATAGGATTGTTATATCCATGTATTGCACTCCACCAAGAGCTCATAGCATCAGTTAATTTTGTATCATCTTCTAAAACTATAGTTTGAGCATAAGTCTCTTTAATTGCCAAAATATTATCTTTTGTTGGTAATGCATTGTAAGGATGCCAAACATGTTGTTTATCAATATCTAAATAATTCATTTGATATTATACTAAAATTTAGATATAATACCAAACTTTTAAACTTACGGGGTCGACTAGGTATCGATTGGAGCAGTAAGATTTAGTTGCATGTGGGCTTGAATCCCCCTTATAAGATTCACAATTTTTTAAACGCAAATAATACAAATTATTCTCCTGCTGTAGCAAAAGCTGCATAGATAAAAGACTCCCTTTAATTAGGTAGAGACTTTGGAGGTTTCCACTACATGATGCTATCTATTGTAGATTATTGGAGACTCACCCCTAGATAGCTTATCTTTTTGTAATTGATTTGAACAAAAAGAAACATCTAAAATCTTAGTTTAGAAATAGCCTTGGAAGTTTGAGCTATTTCTAAATGAAGTTTGATCAACTTTATCTAAACATGTAGACGCTAAATTGAATTGTTTTAAGACTGGAGTTCGATTCTCCACGACTCCACCAA
>CAZLZQ010000097.1:0-5030 GCA_964564065.1 uncultured Arcobacteraceae bacterium
CAGGTAAAGAGGGAACTTTTCACGCTGAACAATGTATCGCTTATGGAACAAATATAGTAGGTGGAGTTACACCAAATAAAGGTGGTCAAGAACATTTAGGTAAGCCAGTATTTAATACAGTTAATGAAGCTGTGAAAAACACTGGAGCAACAGTATCTATGATATTTGTACCACCTGCTTTTGTTGGTGATGCTGTTATGGAAGCCGCTGAAGCTGGTATAGAACTTGCTGTTATTATTACAGAAGGTGCACCAGTAAAAGATATGCAAGCTGCAAAAGCTCATGCAAATAAACATGGGATGATGACTATAGGGCCAAACTGTCCAGGTATCATCACTGCTGAAGAGTGTAAAATAGGTATTATGCCAGGAAGTATTTTCAAAAAAGGAAATGTTGGACTTATCTCTAAATCAGGAACTTTAACATATGAAGGTGCAAATCAAGTATGTAATGAAGGTTATGGTATCACTACTGCTGTTGGTATTGGTGGAGATCCTATTATTGGTCTTTCTTACAAGCAAATTTTACCAATGTTTGAAGCTGATCCAGAAACTAAAGCTATTGTAATGATTGGTGAAATTGGTGGAGATCTTGAAATTCAAGCTGCTAAACTTATAAAAGAACAAATTACTAAACCAGTTGTTGCATTTATTGCTGGTCAAACTGCACCTAAAGGTAAAACAATGGGTCATGCAGGAGCAATTGTTTCAGGATCTGCAGGAACTGCAAAAGAAAAAATGGAAGCTTTAGAAGCTGCAGGTGTTACTGTAGTTGTTTCTCCTGCTGATATTGGAAAAGCTATTGCTAAAGTATTAGGTTAATATCTTAATACTTTAGTAAAGTATTCTAAAAAAGATTATTTTTTTAATAATCTTTTTTATTTAAATTGTGATTTTATCGCTAATAAACGACAGCTATTTTCAAGTATAGCAACTTTTTTGACTAACTCTGTCATATCTCTATCATAAACATAAACTCCAACACCTCTAATAATCATAATATGACTTTGTGATAATTTTATCAGAGTAGGAATTTCAAATTTATTTCTTTCATACCATGTATCAAAATTACCTGGATCATGAACCATGATTCTATCAAAAATTGTTTTTCCAAAATAATCTTCTAAAATAATTTCATCATGCTCTAATGCATATGCAGTCACATAAGGCGGCATTCCACAGGCTATATATTTTGCCTCATGAATTTGAGTATATATAGCATTATGAATTTCTGCTTCAATACTTGCTAACTTCCAGCCATAGTCATATTTTGTCATTGAGAGTTGACAAAGAGAATCTGTACCTAGCTCATCAAAAATAGCATCTTTATTATTTATAATAAAACTATTATGATCTATCTTTTTTGATATAGAACCGTGATGGATACCAAAAAAGTTTTTTCTAAATAGTGCCAAAGATATATTAGATAGATGTTTTACTACATTTTTATCAATCAAAAAACAACCTTATGATGATTTATTAAATCACCATAAGGTGATATGTGATATTATAACAGTTAAAAACACAGTATTAAATTAAATAGGATTAAAATTTTGAGCATAACAAATATTCCACATATTCCAGTACTTTTCAATGAAGTTATTGATACATTTAAAGATTTAGAAGATGGATATATTATTGATTGTACCCTAGGTTATGGGGGACACTCTTTAGGTATATTAGAATCAAATCCAAATATAAAATTAATTTGTAATGATCAAGATGATGAAGCATTAGAGTTTTCAAATAATAGATTAAAAAAATATAAAGATAGAATTATTTTCAATAAAGGTAACTTTAAAGATGTAATTGAAAAATTTAAAGATAAAAATATAGTTGGAGTGTTAGCTGATATTGGAGTATCTTCGTTACAACTTGATAAAACACAAAGAGGTTTTGGTTTTGAAAGTGAAACATTAGATATGAGAATGGATCAAAATCAATTATTAAGTGCATCAGATGTTGTAAATAATTATTCACAAAAAGATTTAGAAATAATTTTTAAAGAGTATGGAGAAGTAAAAGAGTATAAAAAAGTTGCATCTATAATTGTAGAAAATAGACCATTTCATACAAGTAAAGAGTTAGCACAATTTTTATTTAAAAATATGCATAAAGGAAAACTACATCCAGCAACATTACCATTTCAAGCTATTCGTATAGAAGTAAATAATGAGCTTGGAGTATTAAAAGAGTTATTTGAGCAAATAGAAAATGCAAGTTTAGATAATACAATAGTAGCTATAATATCATTTCATTCGCTAGAGGACAGAATTGTTAAAAACTATTTTAAAAAATGGACACAAAAATGTATATGCCCAGCTCATGTTTTTAGATGTGAATGTGGGTCTAATCATAAAAAAGGTAAAACTTTAACAAAAAAACCAATTGTTCCAACTACTGAAGAGATAAAAGAAAATTCAAGAAGTAGAAGTTCTAAAATGAGAGTTTTTAGATTTGAAAGAGATAACTATTGACAGCAAAGAAAGCTTTAATAATAGTTTTTGGTGCTATGTTTGCAACATTAATTATATTTATACCAAAAATTTATCTTAGAAATAATATATATTATGTAAGTAAAGATATAAACAAATTATATACGCAATATATATCACTAAAAGAGGAGAATAAATTTTTAAAACAGCAACATGAAGATGCACTATTTAAAAATCAAATTATGGATAGTTTAATTTTACAAAATCTTGATGAATAGATTTAGAAAAATATGATATAATCAACTAATTAAAATAAAATATAAAAAATAGGAGACAATAGTATGGGTAGAGCCTTTGAGTATAGAAAAGCAGCTAAGATGAAAAGATGGGGAAATATGTCGAGGGTATTTCCAAAATTAGCAAAAGCTATTACTATGGCTGCAAAAGCAGGAAGTAGTGACCCTGATACCAATGCATCCTTAAGAAGTGCAATAACAACAGCGAAAGCACAAAATTTACCAAAAGATAATATTGAAGCTGCAATAAAAAGAGCTAGTGCAAAAGATGTTGCAAATATGGCAGAAGTAAATTATGAGGGTAAATGGAAAAATGGTGTTCTTATCTTTGTAGAAACTGCTACTGAAAATACAGCACGAACAGTAGCAAATATTAAAACAATATTTAATAAAGGTGGTGGTTCATTAGTTCCAACAGGTTCATTAGAATTTCATTTTGATAGAAAAGCTATTTTTGAGATGAAAACTCCTGAAATTGATATGGATGAGCTAGAGATGGAACTTATAGATGCTGGTCTTGAAGAGATAAAACAAGAAGATGAAGAACATATATCTATTATTGCTGATTATACTGATTTTGGAAATATGTCAAATAAACTTCATGAGATGGAACTAGAATATGAGAAAGGTTCTTTACAAAGAGTACCAAATGCTCCTATAGAGATAACAGATGAACAGATGGAAGAGCTTTCAATTTTACTTGATAAAATTGAAGATGATGACGATGTTCAAAATGTTTATACAAATTTAGCATAAAATTTAATAATATAAAGGATTTAATATGGCAGAAAAAAAATTTAGATTAGTAACACGAAGTGATATGGATGGCTTAGTATGTGCGGTTATCTTAAAAGAGGTTGGTATAATTGATGATATTAAGTTTGTACATCCTAAAGATATGCAAGATGGAACTATAGAAATTACTGAAAATGATATAATTACAAACTTACCATATGTTGCCAATGCACATCTAGTATTTGATCATCATGAGAGTGAAGCTATGAGAAATGGTAAAGCTGATAACTATTTTATAGATGCCTCTGCACCATCTGCTGCTAGAATTGTATATAACTATTATGGTGGAGCAGAAAAGTTACCACAAGTTTCAACTGATATGATGGAAGCTGTAGATAAAGCAGATGCTGCACAATTTACTATTGAAGATATTTTAAATCCACAAGGTTGGGAATTATTAAGTTTTTTAATGGATAGTAGAACAGGTCTTGGAAGATTTAGAGAATTTACAGTTTCAAACTATCAACTTATGATGGATTTAATTGATTATTGTATTGATCATGATATTGATGATATTATGAAACTTCCTGATGTAGTAGAGAGAGTTGAACTATTTAATAAATATTCAGATGATTTTATGGAACAACTGCAAAGATGTACAACACTACATGGAAACTTAGTTATTTTAGATTTAAGAGATGAAGAGATTATATATCCAGGGAATAGATTTACAATATATGCACTTTTTCCAGATACAAATATATCTATTCATGTTTTATGGGGATTTAAAAAACAAAATACTGTATTTGCAACAGGAAAGTCGATAGTAAATAGAAGTTCTAAAACTGATATTGGAGCATTAATGTTAAAATATAATGGTGGTGGACATAATGCTGCAGGAACTTGTCAAATAGACAATGATAAAGCAGAAGATGTATTAAAAGAGTTAATAGAAGCTATAACTACTGATGGTTAATCTTTTTAATTAAGAGAAAATATGAATATAAAAAAATTATTAGATGAAGAGGTTAAAAAAAGAGATAACTTAGAAGAGTTATCTCTTGATAAACCAGATCCTCTGATAATTGCTAAAAAATATAATGATGAGTATATTTCACTTATATGCGCACTATTTGCATATGGGAATGCTGGTCAAATAGTAAAACTTTTATCATCTTTTAACTTTGATTTATTAAATCAAGATGAAAATATCATCACAAAAGAACTTCAAGGTTTTTATTATCGTTTTCAATCTGCAGATGATGTAATAGCTTTTTTTATTACTTTAAAAAGATTGAAAGAATCAAACAAAAGTCTAGAGAATATTTTCAAAGTTGGATATGATAAAAAACAAAATGTAATAGAAGGTATAGAATCTATTATTTCATCTATTATAAATATTTATGATTACAAAAGTGATGGGTATAAATTTTTAATTGGAAATATTCCAAAAAAAGATAAATATGGTAATATAAAACTTATAGGTAACTCTGCATATAAGAGATATAATATGTTTTTAAGATGGATGGTTAGATCTGATAATCTTGATATGGGTTTATGGAATG
>CAZLZQ010000098.1:0-4558 GCA_964564065.1 uncultured Arcobacteraceae bacterium
GTTTGATATGTTGCTTCAAATTGTTCTTGTTCTGCACTTCTTTCACCTCTACCTCTAGCAACAACTCTTACTGGTACACCTTCAAAGTCATGATATTCTCTTAAAATATTGATTAAATATCTTTTATATGAAAAATGTAACATTCTAGGTTTATTCATAATCAATGCTATTGTTGGAGGTGAAGTATCAAATTGTGTTGCAAAGAATATTCTAAGTCTATTTCCATTTGGACTAGGTAATGAATGTCTTCTGATACCTTTTTCAATTGTATCATTTAAATCAGATGTAGATATTCTTCTATTGTAGTTTTCAAATATTTTTAATATTTTTTCTTCTAGTTTTTGTACATTTCGTCCTGTTTTTGCAGATACTGCTACGATAGTAGCATAATATAAAAACTTAAATCTACCACGGATCTCTTCACTTAGTTTCGTAAAAGTATCCATATTTTCATCCCATTTATTTAGAACAATAATAGTACCTAGGCCAAATTGATCAACAAGTCCTGATATCTTTTCATCTTGATCACTAATAGGCTCTGATGCATCTAATACGATAAGTGCAACATTTGCTTGTGCAAGCATATCTTCTGTTCTCATTAAAGCATATTTTTCAATGCCTAAAATTTTACCTCTTCTTCTTAATCCCGCAGTATCAACAAAAGTTATTTTTTTATCACCTACTTCATAAGTTTCATCAACAGGATCAATAGTTGTACCAGCAATAGGGCTTACTACTGATCTTTCCTCTCCAATTAGAGCATTTAAAATAGAACTTTTACCAACATTTGGTTTACCTATAATTGCTACTTTAATATGATTTGGATCAATCTCTTCTTTCTCTTCATAAACTTCTATTGGCTCAACTAAAAGTTCTAACTCTTTTTCTGTTAGTTTGCCTCGTGCTTCCTCTTCAAGTTCTGCTTTACTTGGAGGAAGTTTTTCATACAACCATTCGAAAAGTTTTTTTGTACCACGATTATGTGACACAGATAAACCAAACATCTCTTCATCATTTATTCCAAATTCATAAAAATCCCAAAGTCTTTCTAATTCTTTGTCATTATCAATTTTATTTACAACAAGAGCAAGAGTTTTTCCTAATCCTTGAAGTTCATAAAAAAGTGCTTTATCTTCATCATCAGGAATATTTTTTCCATCAACCATATATAAAACGATATCTGCTTCTTTTGCAGTTTGGACAGCTTTTCTTTTTACATGTTTGAATATTTCATATTCACTATCATCACTCATGATCTCATTTTTGGATTTACTTATCCCTCCAGTATCAAGCATCAAAGCTTCTCTACCAAATATATCAATCTCTCTTCTTCTAATATCTCTGGTTGTTCCGGAAACATCACTTACAATTGCTACTCTTTTTCTAGCAAGTCTATTAAATAAAGAACTTTTACCAACATTTGGTTGTCCTATTAAAGCTATTTTTATCATCTCTTTCCTTTTTATTCGACTATTTTATTATTTTCTATATGTATAGTTTGAGTTGGGAATGCAAAACTCGAACCATTTTTTTCTACTATTTTCATTATTGCAAGATATGTATTTTCTCTTACTCTCATAAACTCACCCCAATTGGTAGTTTTTGTAAAATAGTAACAAAATATATTTAATGAACTATCCCCGAATGAACTAAAATAGATATGAATTGTATCTTGATCTATATCCTTATGTGAAGAAAGCATATTTTTTATATCAACAATTATTTTTTCAATGACACTACCTTTAGTATCATATGTTAGACCAATATTCATTTTAATTCTTCGTTTACCCATTCTAGACCAATTTAGTATTGCACTATTTGCTAATGTTGCATTTGGTACAGTTACTAACGCTTGTGCAAAAGTTCTAACTTTTGTAGATCTTATACCAATAGTTTCAATAGTACCTTCAACTTCTGGTGTTTTTATCCACTCTCCAACTCTAAAGGGCTTATCTGTAAAGATCACTAATGAGCCAAATAAATTAGATGCAGTATCTTTTGCAGCTAAAGCAAAAGCCATACCAACAAGTCCAAGTGAAGCTAAAAATCCACTTACATTAAAACCCCACTCCTGTAAAACAGCTATAATTGCAATAATTATTATAAAAAAACGTATAGATTTAATAATAAAATTGGCAACCTCGACACTGATTTTATCACCAAATTTATTTGTAATTTTATGAATATGTGCTGCTAAATGATTAAGAATCTTAATCAATGCCCAAAAAAGAATTATAATAAATGCAGAACGAATGAGTTGATCTAATAAGCTGCTAATATTATCATTTAATACTAACATAGTTTGAGCAATATTAATCCCTAAAACAATAAAAAGATAATCTACAGGTTTTTTTATAGATTCTAATATCTCATCATCATAGTTATTTGATGTTTTATTTACAATCTTATATGCGAGTTTTCTAAAAGTAACTCTAAATAATTGAAAAAATACAAAGATCAAAAAAGCATAAATATAACTATCTATATTTTTATCAAAAATTTCAATCATTCAAAGTTCTCCCATATATAATAATGCGATTTTAACTAAAATTATATTAAAATCTCGATTATGGTAAATAACACAGAATCACTCAATATTAAATTAGCAATAAAATATATGCTTTTTTCATCATTTTTATTTTCATTTACAGGTGGATTTGCTAAGCTTTTAAGTGAGCATATGAGTTCAATAGAAGTTGTATTTTTTAGAAATCTAAGTGGTGTTATAATTATTCTTTATGCAATATATAGATCTCCATTAAATCAAAAAGGTGGTAAACCTTTTTTACTTTTTATGAGAGGATTTATCGGATTTAGTGCGTTACTTATGTATTTCTACAATATTGGACATATATCACTTGCGGAAGCACTTACTTTTAGTAAAGTTTCTCCAATATTTACTGCAATATTCTCTTATTTAATTTTAAAAGAAAAGTTATCAAATATAGCATGGGTAGGTGTATTTATAGGATTTTTTGGAGTTTTATTTATAACTGGCTTTGATGTAACACAGTTAAGTAAGACTGATTGGTTGGGAATTTTAAGTGGTATAGGAGCTGGTTTAGCATATACATCAATAAGGGAATTGCGAAAATTTTATGAAAGTAGGGCAATAGTTCTATCATTTATGGTCGTAGGAACTATTGGTCCTATTATGCTTTTATTTATAGGAGAGTTTTATGCTTCAGAAGTACTACTTGAAAATTTTGATTGGGTTGTTGCTCCATTTGTAGTACCTACTGGTGTAGCATGGTTTTATATTATAGGGTTAGGTGTATTTGCTACATTTTCTCAAATGTATATGACAAAAGCCTATTCATTAGCTCAAGGTGGTATAGTAGGTACTATAAGTTATACTACAATTATATTTTCAATGATTATAGGTATGCTTTTAGGAGATGTTTTTCCTAGTATAACACTACTAATAGGGATAGGATTTATTGTTTTAAGTGGAATATTGGTTACAAGAAAATAAATTAATTATTTTCTTGCGCTATTGTACTTTGAGTATACACTATGAAATCACTAGGTTGTAAAGCTAATATCAAACCATAAATTAGGAGTAAAATCCCAAAAAATATACCTAAGTTTGATAAAAATCTTTTTTTAAATTTTATATTAGCAAGATATAAAACTAATGTAATGCCAATAATAAATAAAAATATACCTAATTTCATATTTTATGATAAAAGATTTATACTTCTACTTTGGACTGCATTTGATTGAGATTGAACAACCATTCCAATTTGTGACATGATATTTGATTTACTAAAATCACTTACCTCTTTACTATAATCAATATCCAAAATAGTAGACTGTGCTAATGAAATCTCTTTTTCTGTACTTATAGAATATTTTGCTGTTGATTCCATCCCATTTGATGCAGAAGCAAAATTTGAAGCATATGATGCAAGTTGTGTAGAACCTTGATCTACAATATCAAGCATATTTGATATATCTTCCCTACTATTTGAAAAAGTAGATAAAGCATCTCTTAATTGAGTAGAGATACTTGTAGTATCTGCTTTTTCCATATTTATTATAAATTCATCCCCAACAATTGATAAATCATCTGATGTATCACCAGATGTTGTTAGTAAAGTTTCTCCATTATAAGTAGTTCCATTTGCAATCTGCTCATATTGGTCAATATATTTTGATATTTGCTCTTGAATTTGATCAATTCCCTCTTGACTAGTAGCTCCATTCATCGCTTTTAAAGTTTCAGTTCTAATATTTTCAAGAATATCTTGTTGAGATGATATACCACTTTGAGCAATACTACTCATAGCAATACCACTATTCATATTCTCAATAGTTTGTGTTAATGAAGTTTTTTGTAAACCTAGACTATCTGCAATAAGTAAGCCTGATGGATCATCAGAGGCACTATTTATAGCAGAAGAAGATGCTAGTCTTCCTAATGATGAAGTTTGTACATCACTAATTCCTGGTAAATTTGTATATGAAGAATTAATTTCCATTTGTTACTCCTTACTTTGTATAATTATTATATCCCTATTTTTATTAATTATATATTAATACTATAACTTAAATA
>CAZLZQ010000099.1:0-4554 GCA_964564065.1 uncultured Arcobacteraceae bacterium
GGTAGTAAATCAGTTTTTGTAAATAGTATTAAATCTGCACTTCTAAACATCACAGGATATTTTGCTATTTTATCTTCCCCTTCAGGAATAGATACAAGTACTATATTTAAGTGAGTTCCTACATCATATGAAGCTGGACATACAAGATTTCCAACATTTTCTACAAAACACACATCAGTATTTTCCATATCTACATGGTGTAGTGCTTTGTGTACCATAAAAGCATCAAGGTGGCAAGCAGAACCTGTCTGTATCTGATAAGCCTCAATACCTTTTGCTTTTAACCTATCTGCATCTTTGCTGGTCTCTAAATCACCCTCAATAACTGAAAATTTAAAATCAACAATATCTGCAAGACTTTCTAGCATTGCAGTTTTTCCTGCTCCTGGAGAACTCATAAGATTTATTGCTAATATATTATTTTTATTAAAATGTTCTCTGTTATGACCAGCTTCATGATCATTTTTATCTAAAATCTTTTTTATTACATCTACAGTTTTTTTATCGTTTAGCTGTGGATTTGCATGAACTCCTGCCATTTTATCATTGTCATGGTGATGGTGATGTTGTTCATTTCCCATATCTTGATCTGTAATACTACAGCCGCAATCTTTACACATATTTTTTCTCCATTATATTAGTTATCCTAAAAGTATATTTGTTCCAACTACAAGTGAAACTACACCAGCTGTTGCAAAAATCGTTCTTATATTTTGTTTATTGCTTAATAAATTCTGATTGATATAAAGTATCACTGCACCAAAACCTACAAAGATAATCATAACTCCACTTGTAAAAGCAAACACCATACTCATATCTACACTTTGTCCTTGAATTGCCCCAAGTGTTATAAGCATGCCACGAACTCCACCTATACCCATCAATGCACCTATAGTAAATGCAGATGTTGTATCTGTATCATTATGATTATGCTTCTTTCCAAAATAGATATGTATATGCTCTTTACCTTCATGAATATGTTTTTTTAAGTTAATTTTATCAGTTCCTACCATATATAGTAAATATGTACCCATAAGTAAAATAACACTAGCACTTACTATATCACCATATCCAAGTATCTCTTCACTTATATTATAAGTTTCAAGTAGTTTTGCAAATACAAAAAGCATAGTTCCATGCCCTATTGCAAATAGTATAGTTATAAGCATAGTTTTCTTTTTATTTTTACCTATACTGAAATCAGCTATTGCTGTCAGATGATCTGGTCCAAAGGCATGTAAAATACCATACCAAAAAATGAGTAATAATCCTAGACTTTCCATTCTTTACCTTTATGAATATTCATTCAGTTATAATACAATTATTTTATTTAATATTTGATAAATAATTATAAATTTGCCCTATACTTATACCACTATCATTTATAGGTATTTGTTGATTGTAATAATAATCTATATGTAGTTTTTTACACTCTTTTATGATTAGTTCAAGCAATATTTTATTTTGAAATACACCACCACTTAAAATAATTGGTAGATTCTCCATTTTACTTAAATATATGATAATATTTACAAGTGTATTTAAAAACTTATTTATTATTTGTTTATCAAAAAAATCAAATTCAATATCTATAATATTGTTTTCTAAAGTATATTGAAAACTATCAAAGCAATTTTTATCATATTTCATTTCACATAAAAGTCCTGCTTCACCCTCATAACTTTGAGTTTGACAAACTCCACTAAAACTAGCAATTGCATCAAAAAGTCGTCCTACTGAACTGCTACTTGGACTATTTAAGTTTTTTTGCCACATTGTATAAAGCATCTTTATTTCAACTTCTGTAAAAGCTTTAATTGTAGGTATATCAAGCTTTAAAACTTCATCTAAACTATAATTATCAAACAATATACTAAGAGCAACTCTTTTGCATTGTTTTATTGCTTTTTCACCACCTAAAAGTTTAATAGGTTTAAAGTAATATTTTCTCTTATCATTTACAAAAACTTCTCCACCCCACAATATACCATCATCTCCAAACCCTGTGCCATCAAATATAAAACCAATATAATCTTTTATTAAATTATGCTCTGCTTTTACACTATAAAGATGTGCTAAGTGGTGTTGTAGTTGAACTAGGTCTATATTTTGCTCTTTTGTCCATAATGTTGTCTCATAATTTGGATGTTTATCACACACTATAATATCTGGTACAAAATCATAAAATCTTTTAAAAGTATCAATAGTACGCTTAAAATACTCTACACTATTTATACTATTTAGATCTGCAATATATGGACTTAATATTATTTTGTCATCAAATGCAAGAGATATTGTACTTTTTTGATTTGCACCAACTGCTAATATTTTTTTATCTGTTCTTAAAGGTAGCTGTATCTCTTTTGGAGTATATCCACGGCTAAGTCTAAGTATTTGCAAATCATTATTTACAATTTGCACTACACTATCATCTACGGCATTTACAATATCTCTATCATAATCAACTATAAAATCTAAAAAAGGAAGTTTTTCTTCTATCTCTTGCTTTGTAGTTATAATTGGATCGCCAGATATATTTGCACTAGTTGCCACTATAGGGGTGTTAAGATACTCAAAAAGAAGATGATAAAATCCAGTATAAGATACCATACAACCAATTTTCGTGATATTTGGAGCGATACTATCTAAACTGTTTTCATTCTTTTCAAGTATAACTATTGGAGCTTCTTTACTTTGTAAAATCTCTTTCTCTTTTTGATCAAATTTAGCAATAGTTTTTACCATATCTACATCTTTACACATTAATGCAAATGGTTTAGTTGGACGATTTTTAAATTTTCTTAGTTTATTTATAACATCATCATTAGAAGCGTCGCAAACTATATGAAAGCCACCAACCCCTTTAATAGCTCCTATCATACCTAGTTTTATAAAATTGGCTGTTATATTTATAATATCTTTTTGAGATGCTTTTACTTTTGATAGTTTTGAATAAAGTGATAAAGTTAATCCACATTCGGTGCAAGATGTTGGTTGTGCATGGTATCTACGATTTGTAGGGTCTTTGTACTCTTTTTGACAAGCGGTACAAAGTTTAAAATCTTTCATAGAGGTATTTTCTCTGTCATAAGGCACAGTTTGGATAATACTATATCTAGGTCCACAATTTGTGCAATTTGTTGCAAAATAGTCTTGGTATGTTTTACTCGATTTAATATCTAATAAACAATTATTGCAAATCGCCATATCAGGAGGAACTGATGCTGTTTTTAAGGAAACTAGTGATGATTGAAATTCACTATGTACTATCTCAAACTGTCCCTTATAAAGAGGGGTTATCTCTTCTTTTTTTAAAGAACTAATTAATGCTAATGGTGGTAATTTACTTTTTAAATCTTTTTCAAAGTTTTTTAAATCTTTAGTATCCCCTTCTATTTCTATATTTACACCAATATTATTATTATTTATAAAACCAATCAGGCTATATTTTAATGCTAATTTATAAATAAAAGGACGAAATCCAACTCCTTGAACTGTCCCTTTAATGGTGTAATTATATCTTTTAATCATCCAATGCTATTGTTTTACTAAAATATGGATTTGCAAGTTGATATTTACTTAAAATTCGACTGTATAAAACGCTATTTTCAAACATATCACCCATCATGATTACATTGTCAATTTTAAATTTCTTTTTAATTTGGTTTAATGTAGATATAGTCATATCTCCAAAAGCTTCAAAAATACTATATGAAATATAATGTATTTCTGCACCTGCAAGTATAAAGCTCATTACTGAACCAATAATAGAACTATAATCAACTCTATCTTCAATAAAATCAATATCTACTTTAAGACCACCATTTCCTCTAAATTCTAAAGCTTTATCACTCAAGCTTTCAAAAGATGGTTTTGGTATATTTAGTACTATACATAATGTTTCAAATAAATCATAATTATTGTTTTCCAAATTATCTACTATTTTAGGATATTTTGATGTAAAATTTTCTAAAAGTCTAGCTCGTGTACTATCTTCTTTCATTTGATTTAATACATCACTTAAATTAAACTCTTGAAATTTAATAGCTTTTTTTGTAGCAACTTCAGTTTTAACTATAAAGTTTATACCATTTGAATAGCTAAGGTTTGCTCCTATAGCTATATTTTTAAAGCTAGCCTCATTTGCAATATTTAAAAACCTACTTATTGATTTATCATCATCTAAAACTTCACATTTATTGGCTACTCTTGATGCTCTAGTAATGGTAGTATTTTCTTGTACTTTTATAATTTTTAAATCATTTGTATCTTGAAAAAATATATATGGTATTTCACTATCTTTTGCATTTAGTGCAAATAGTGTACTTCTTACATTGTACGGTGCTTTAATATTGATATATGTCTTTTGTGTTAAATTTTTTAACTCTTCCTCTTTGATAGTAACTTTAATAGTTGGCTTTTCTATTGAGAATAACGTTTCTTTTTCTTTATCAGTCATTATAAATAACTCATCTATTTTAGATGCATCTGCTACTAAAACTGCACATCCATCTGTATAGTGTGGTGTAAAAAAAGTACTATCATTATCATAAA
>CAZLZQ010000100.1:0-4424 GCA_964564065.1 uncultured Arcobacteraceae bacterium
TCTCACTAATAGCACTCATATCCATTGGCATATTACTATCTACTATCTCTACATGGGTATTTTTAGGCAATTTTATAGTGATCTTTTTATCATCCATATCACCACTTAAAACTTTTGATTCCATTAAGTTATATGTTTTTATAAATGAGTCTTTTGCATTTTCACTTGCAGTTTCAGGTAAGGGTGGAACTAAAATTTCAACAATTTGTTTTATCACTTCACTATCTATTGAATCTTTTATTTTTTCTTCATACTCTTTTGTTACAAGAGAAAATGACTCATAAGCTAAATCTTTAACCATAGATTCAACTTCTCGACCTACATATCCAACTTCAGTATATTTACTAGCTTCCACTTTTACAAAAGGTAAACTCATCATTTTTGCCATTCTTCTTGCAATTTCAGTTTTACCTACACCAGTACTTCCTATCATAAGAATATTTTTTGGCATAATATCCTCTTGAAGTTCTGGTGTTAATTGCATCCTTCTATACCTATTTCTAAGTGCAATTGCTATTGTTTTTTTCGCATCAGTTTGACCAATAATATAATCATCAAGATATGCTACAATCTCTTTAGGTGTCATATTCATTTAATTATCTTCCTTATTTAGTTCTAATGTTTTAATATTTTGATTAGTATATATACAAAGTTCACCTGCAGTCATCAAAGACTCTTTTACAAGATCCAATGGCTCAAGAGTAGAATGTTTTTTTAAAGCTCTTGCTGCTGCAATTGCAAAATTTCCGCCACTTCCTATTGAAGCTAAGCAACCATCCTCTGGCTCTACTACATCTCCTGTACCACTTAAGATAAATATATGTTTTTCATTTAATACTAACATCATAGCTTCAAGTTGTCTAAGATGTTTATCTTTTCTCCACTCTTTAGAAAAATTTACTACTGCTTTAAGTAGATCACCTTTACTATTTTCTAAGTGATTCTCAAACATATCAAAAAGATTAAAAGCATCTGCTGTACTACCTGCAAATCCAGCTAGGACTTCATTTTTAGCCCCTACTTTTCTTATTTTCGTAGCATTATTTTTAAGAACAGTATTTCCAAAAGTTACTTGACCATCTCCACCTATTACAGCTTTTCCATCTTCACTTTTATACGCAAGTATTGTAGTTGCATCAAACATTTATTATTCTCCTAAACTTCGGCAATAACGTCAATTTTTGCTAAAGCATGTATCCCATTACCTAGTTTACAATCTGCTTCAAATATACCAATTGTTTTTATTTTTGATTTTAAAGATATCTGTTTTTTATCGATTGCAATTTTTGCTTGTTCGTACATAGCAGCTTGAATCTCTTTTGAAGTAACACTTCCTATAAGATGTCCATTTGCTCCAACTTTATGTTTAACAGTAAACTTAAAACTATCAATTTTCTCTTTTACTTCATTTGCTTCTTTTATCTCTGCATCTAAAATATCTTTTAATTTTTTTTGTTCAATTTCCCATTCTTTAAGAACTTCGGGTGTTGCATGTTTTGCATGACCTTTTCCTATTAAGAAGTTTTTTCCATAACCATCTTTTACCTCTTTAACTTCACCAACTTTACCTAATGATTTCACATCTTTTATTAATAAAACTTTCATATTTAATCCTTATTTTTTATTATACCCAAGCAATATCAAGATTAACTAAGTTAACCTAATATCTTTTCTAAAATTACCTGAAATTTATTTTTATCAAATGATCTTAGCAACCACGCTTTAGCTTCAATACTCTTTGCCATATCAATCATATTTTGATCTTTAGTAGATACTAAAATAACAACAGGTATATGATTGTAGTTTATATTACTTTTTATTTGACAAATCATATCTAATCCACCAATTTCTATAGTACTAATATCACAAAATATTAAATCTATTTTATTATCTTTTATCTTTTCTAATCCACTTATTCCATTTGTTGCAGTTATTGCAGTATATCCCATATCTTGAGCTACTAACTTTGATCGTTCTCTTAATACTAAAGAATCATCAATTATTAAAATTGTTTTTTTATCAATTTCCTTTTCACAACTAAATAACTCTTTTTCAAAATATTCAGATAAATTTTTTACTATTTCATCATCTTCATTTCCACTTAACAAATTTTCTACCATTAAGGCGATAAATCTTTTTAATTCTAAAAGTTGTAAAGATAATTTTAAGTCTAAAACTACTTTTCCATTTCTTATATCATCAAGTATATTTTCAGCTTTATGTGTAATATTAACAACGTCAACCATTCCTAACAAATCTGCCGTACCTTTGATAGTGTGAACTGCTCTAAAAATTTCATTGATATCATAAGTTCCTGTAGCAACATCTAATAATGTATTTTCCATACATTGAAGTTTATTCATAAACTCATCATAAAAAATATTATCTTCCATAGTTGCACAACTCTTTCATCAGTATTTAATATATTGTAGCTATTATATCATTAAAGAATAATAACAAAAGGAGATAAAGATATGAAAATGATTACAATAATTAATGATAGATTAAAAGAGATTCATGAAGAAGTTATGAATTTAGTTGATAATCAATCAATTTCATTAACAGAAAAAAATGCACTTATGCAACCACTTGTTGAAGAGAAAAAAGTTATGGAACATACTTTGGTTTATCTAGAAAAAATAAACACCACTAACTACAAAGGTTTATGTGGTGGTGGATAATTAAAATAAATCAAATCTTTATTTATTGAAACTAGATGAGATTATACTCATAAACTCATCTTTTGTTTTCTTCTCTTTTTTAAATATTCCTCTAAGCGCTGAAGTCACAGTGGTAGAACAAATTTTTTGAACACCTCTCATCTCCATACACATATGTCTAGCATCTATTACAACTGCTACCCCTTTTGGAGATATCGCTTCATTTATAGCATCTGCAATTTGTTCTGTTAATTGCTCCTGAATTTGTAATCGTCTTGCAAATACATCAACAACTCTTGGTATTTTAGATAAACCAATAACTTTTCCATCGGGTATATAAGCTACATGAGCTTTTCCAATAATTGGTAACATATGATGTTCACAAGTAGAATATAATTCAATATCTTTTACTATAACCATCTCCTGATTAGTACTTGTAAATAAAGCAGATTGAATTATTTCTAGTGGATTTTGTTTATAACCACTACACATAAATTCCCAAGCTTTTTTTACTCTTTTTGGAGTATCAACAAGACCTTCACGTTCAGGTTCTTCTCCAATATGTTTTAATATTTTTTTAACTGCTTTTTCCAATAATATTCCTCTATATTATACTAATGTTTCTACGATGACACCACTACCAATTAACTTATCTTCTATATAAAAAACTGCAATTTGCCCAATAGCAACACCATAAATAGGGCTCTCTAATTTGATATTTCCACTATCATTCTCAATACTTAACTGGCATTTTACAATTGTGCTTCTAAATCTAAGTTTAACATCACATTTTATATACTTATCTTCCACAAACATATTTAAATTTTCAATATTTACTACATTTATTTTTAAATCCTCTTTTTTACCAACTGTGATTGTATTCTTTTGTTTATTTTGATTAATAACAAAATGTGGCTCATGTGCACCATGAACATAAAAACCTCGCCTTTTACCAACTGTATAGTGCATGTAACCTTTATGATGACCTATCTCATTACCATCTTTATCTAGAGTTTTTCCTGGCATATCAATATCTACATGCTTCTCAAGAATATCAGTATATACACCTTCAACAAAACAAATTTCTTGAGAATCTTTAGCTTTTGCTATACTATTTAATTCAGGTATATCTAATGCAATTGATCTTATATACTCTTTTGTATATTTTGACATTGGAAAGATTAATTTAGGTATAACTTCTTTTTTTATCTGTCCTAGAAAATAGCTTTGATCTTTTGTTAAATCTTCAGCTTTATATATAAACTGTCCATCTGTCTTAGCATAATGTCCAGTAGCTAAAAAATCTCCCCCTAATCTCATTGCTTCCTCAAATAATGCACCAAACTTAATTGTTGAATTACACTTGACACATGGATTTGGAGTGATACCATCTATATAACTTTTTACAAAATAATCATACACTTCATCTGTAAACTTTTTAGTTAAATCTAAAACTGTATACTTTATATTTAAATATGAAGTTAATTTCTCTATAGATAAAATATTTTTTTCATGATAACCAGGAATTACATCATGAAGCTTCATGTATATACCTTCAACTTCATATCCCTCTTTTTGAAGCATATATGCAGTCATACTACTATCTACTCCACCACTTAAACCTACTATTACTTTTTGTTTTTTATTCATTTTATTTCTTAATTGTGAATTGATTTTGAATTATAACTAAAAGTAGTATAATTTAGATAAAAAATATACATAAAAAAAGCCTCACTATAAATAGTGAGGCTTTTATTTATAAAA
>CAZLZQ010000101.1:0-4420 GCA_964564065.1 uncultured Arcobacteraceae bacterium
GTATTTAACATTATTATATCAAAAACTCATTAAAAGGATTGGATTTAAAATTATATTTTATACTAATATTTTATTACTCTATAAATAGTAATGTAAAATAAATTTTAATACATAATTACTTATTATAATACCATTGGTTGGTATATATTTTGAGGAGCATTTCTCATTGGGTTAAGCTCAAAATGTATAATTTCATCAGTTAATGTAGTTTTCTGAGTTGCAGATTTAATTATAATACCACTCTTAAGTTCTATTAATTTTAAGTATAAAATCAATTGTCTTTGAGTAAAAGCATAAGTACCAACTAGTGCATAAGTATTTGAATTCATTGAATCATTTTTAATTTCATTTGATTTTCTAGTTAATAGTTTAGTACCCTTTGCCCCAATTTTTAAAACTTTTCCAAATTCAATCTCATATATTGGTATATTATATTTTTGTGTTACATGTGTTTTTAATTCATCAGATAACATAAATCCTAACTCTGAAAAGTTTTCTAAATCTTTTAAATTAACAAAATCTGTAATATAAAGAGGAGCAAATTCTTTGACATCCTTAAGATCAATTGATAGTTGCTCTATTAATTTTTCCGTTAAGTCACTAAAGTTTGTTACAGATGTAGAATGTCTATACTGAAATTTATATGAATCAACATATGAATTTACACCACACCCTGAAAGAAAAATTAAAAATGTTAATACAGTGATGAATTGTTGCATATTCCGGCTTTACATTGTTGTGTTGGACAAGTTAATGGTGAACAACTATCAGGGACAATACTTATTTTAGGAGTTTTTTTGTTATTACATCCTGCTTTTCCACAAGTTATTGTCTTTTTTATTTTAGTTTGTTTTTTTGAACACATGTCAAATAGTGAACAATCAATTGGTTTATATATAACTCTTGCTGTAGATATTACTGCACCTGTTTCAGAGTCTAAAATTCTTGCATTTATTAGGATTGTTTCCTTTTCAAATTTAACATATGTTCCAACTACAATATAGTTAATATCACCTATATAATCTTTTAAACGATCAACATCTCTTGTTATATGAAATTCACCATCTTCATTTACTGAAACAGCATCTTGACCTCTAAAATCTGAAACTTTAAATTTTCTTATATGTAGTTCATTGAACATACTTTCACTTACAAGTCTACCAAAAGTTGTTGTTTCATCAAAATTATTCAATCTTACAAATGAAGTAAGAATAATACTAGTATTTTTTGTTTTTGCAACATTACTAATTAATAGCTGATCTGCAATTGCAACAATTGCACCATTAAGATTTTGATAAATATTATCAACATTTGCATAAGGTTTTGAGTAATCGGAACTACGAACTTTATTTAGAACATAGTTTTCGTAAGATGATGCTTTATCATATTTAGAATAACAACCAGTTAAAATAAATATAAAAAGCAATGAAGATAAGTATTTCATAAAGCCTCTTTAATATTTGTAAAATTTGAAATATTTTACAACAAACTTTATAAAATAGTGGTTAAATAAAATTATAAATAATTTTATTTAACTGGAACAAATTGAGTGTTTACTATTATATTTTTATTACCAATCATTTTTATTCTTGATAGTGTAGGTAAAATTGATGCAATCTTATTTTTTCCTAATTGTACAATATCATTATTTCTAATCTCTTTAATTTGAATCATACCTTCTTTAAATTTAACAATATCTCTAGTTAAACGCACTAAATCTTCAACAGAAAAACAAGATATCTCATCTTCCATATTAGGCAATGGTGAAAAGATCATAGTATATTTGTTTTCTTTAAGATCTCTAATTATTAACTTATAACGTCTTGATTGTTTTTCTTTATGACTAAAAGGAAATAATATATTTAAAAATTGATCTTTTCCTGAATTATCATAAGTAAATGATATATTTCCTTTTTGTAATAATTTTAGAATTTCATTTTTTTTATTTAATCCTAATAAAGTTTCAGCATCAGCATCATGGTTATAACTAATTGCGTCACCAGTTAATTGTTTATCATGTGCACCTTTAAATGCAATCATAGGTATTGAAGATGTTTCTTGACCTTCAGTTTGAAAAGAAACAATTCCACTTAAACTTTGACTATCAACACCGTGTAAACTTAAATTCTTAAGAGATATATTTCCTCTTTCTAAAGCATTCCATCTTTCAACTAAAACATTTTTATTAATTTTTTGTGTTGAACCTTCATAAAATTGTGCTATAGGATATATCTCTATATATCCTTTTGCAAAATCAATATTTTCCTTTTGTACTTCTTTTATTGTATATGATTTACCCTCTATCTCAACATATCCTTTTGCCATATCAGCATTTCTGTAATTGGAATTTGCACTATGTTGATTTAAATTTTGTCCTTGTTCTAATGTTTTTAACGCAGATGGATGATTTGAATCATCAGTACTAGTTAGATTAACAACTCCATTTTTAGATTCACAAACTTTTCCTGTCCAAACATCTCCTGGAGATAGAAAAATAGGAAAATCTACTTCATGTGATGCAATATGTTCTCTAAATACTACTTTTGCAAGTATTGAACTTGTTTCATTTGTATTGAAAACTTTGATTTTACTACAAACATCAGATTCTGCAATATATAAAGGGGCAATTAGAAAATCACCTGTATGATCAGTAGATAGTGTAACTTTGTCTGCAGATAAAGTTGAAGTTAATAGCAATGCACATAATGCACTTATTGTTTTTGTCTTATACATTTTATATCCTTAGTTTATTAATGAAATTTCATTTATTTGTTGATTTATAATTTTTCTTTTTTTATTATAGACAATTGGCATACTCATATTCTTAATATTCTTATTATTTGTTTTTTTAATTGCATATTGTTTAACAAAATAATTATCATGAGAAACAATATTTATTCTTCTTTGTCTTTTACAATTATTAAGTATTTTACAATCATCAGTATCATAATAAGACTTTGCTGAAGCAAGAATTTTACCTGTTTTATTATCCATTATTCTTGCATTTATAAGAATTGTATTTTCAATAATAGTATATGTTCCAACTAATATAAATGTGTTAGTAATGTCTTTTTTTAATAATTCAATATTTCGTGTTAAATAATATTCACCATTTTGATTTATTGATATTGTATTTTGTCCCCTAAAATCACTAATATTGAAACCTCTTGTAAATAATTCATCAAAAAAACTTTCACTTAATGTTCTACCTAAATAACTTGTAGTATCAAATTTATGAAGATTGACAAATGATGTAATAGCTATATTTTGATTGCTGCTATATTTTATTTTACTACTTATAAATAGTTTATTTGCTAAGTCACTTACAGTTTTGTCTAATTTAGTTTTATATGTAATAGGTATTTCTTCATTTGCACTTAACATTGATTGTAAGCTAAATAAAAAATAAATTATTGCGATTAATATTTTTGATGAATTTTTCATACTTTTCCTTTTTGTTGTATGAAATCTTATTGTAACATTTCTTAATATTAGATTAAAGTGAATATCAATTTCTTAAAATTAGATATATTTTAAACATTATTAAAGAATTAATGTAATAACATCAATCCAAAGGAGTAAATAATGAATAAGTTATTTAAATTAGGAATACTTTTTGTATTCGTGTTATCAGTTTCAGGTTGTAGTCAAAATAGAGCATATAAAACATGGACTACTGATCCATATGTACAAGATACATTTAATGAAAGTATTAATGATATAGCAAATCAACTATTGAAGAATAGTAGAATTAAAGTTAATGATAAAATTGCAATTGCATCATTTGTAGATCTTGATAAATTAAACAAAACTACACATTTTGGTAGAAATCTCTCAGAAAGTATGTTTGATGAATTACATGTAAGAGGTTTTAATGTTGTTGATGTAAGAGGTTCAAAAACTCTAAGAATTAATGCAACAGGAGAGTTTTTTATAACAAGAGATATAAGATTATTAAATCAAAAAAGAGTAGAGAATACATATATACTTGTAGCTACATATAGTAAATTTGGTAATGGTATTTTATTAAATGCAAGAATTATGGATAACTTGACTGGAGAAGTTGTATCAACAGCAAGAACAATTATTGATGTTAATGATTGTGATATATTTGAGAATTGTAGTAAAACTAAAGTTGTAGTTGAAAAAATAATTCCTAAGAGAACAATAAGTCTTTCTGATGCAGGTTGTTCATATGTTACATGCCCAACAAACTGTACATCAAATAAATGTGGTAATGACGAAAACTTAAATGTAAATGTTATTATGACGAAATCTATTCCAAAAGTAAAAGCTTGCTTAGGTTGTAGATAAACTAAAACTAAACTTCATCAGAGATTAATTTTTCTGATGAAACTTCTATATAACTTAAAATAATTAACTAATCAAATAAAATTAACAAACAATTAACATATTCAAC
>CAZLZQ010000102.1:0-1971 GCA_964564065.1 uncultured Arcobacteraceae bacterium
TTGGATTTGGTATATTATGGGCAACTGTTTTAAATCTATATTATGTACCTATGGTATTTCGAGTTATTTACTTTAGGAAAGAATAGATATAGAGTAAATAATTACTTTAAATTACTATATAAATTATTTTATTAATATTTGTTTAAGCTTATTTTAAATGGGGGGGGTAAAATGCTATAAAATAAATTTATTTTAGGATTTAAAAATGAAAATAACAAATATAGGAAAGAAGATAGCTATCTCTTTAGTAGCTAGTATGGTTTTGAGTGGGAGTGTGGAAGCTAGTAATATTCAAGATATTCAAGATATAAAAAATCAAATATCATTAACAACAAAAAAATTAGATACTTCAAAATATGGAGAATTATCAAAATATAAAATAGGTAATATTTCTTTAGAAGATTATGTTCAAACAAAATATAAAGATAATACAATGTCTAATTTAATTAATAAAAGTATTGATAAATTTCAAAAAATGAAATTAAATAATAAACAAGAAAATTCAATACAAAAAAGATTGAAAGATACTACAAATAGATTAATTAATGTCAATAAAGTAGCTGTTGAGGATTCTACTACATTTACCTCAATATTAGTAGATAATGCTTTAGGTGCATATGATGCTATTAAAACGGCACCAACATTAGCAAAATATGAAGCAAAGTTTTTATTACCTGGTGCTGATAAAATTGTCAAAACTATTAAAACTACTAAAAAAATTATATCAGGAGCTGATAAGGTAAATGCGTCAATAGAAGCAATGCAATTTACAAATGCTTTAGCAAAAGTTATAGAACCATTCTTTAAAAAGAAAATTAGTAATATGGGTAGTAACGATGCAACAAGTATAGCCGATGGACTATCTTCATTAAAACTTTCATTAGATAAACTAACACATAATAAAGAATCATTTACAGGAAAAAGTGCCAAAAATTTATTAGCTATTCAATCCTTAATAAAATCTATAGATGATGGAATTAGAGGAGATAAAATCCAAAAAAACCTTACTAATATGGAAAATGATGGCTTACTTAGTAAAAGAGCAAAAACATTGATAAACGCTAAATTAAGTAATGATGCTATTAAAAATGCAGCAGAAACTTTTACAAAAGCTATAGAAGTTGCTTCAATAATAGGAATAAAAAATCAAGCATTAAATGATATGTCTGGCGTAGTAGGTGATATGAAAACTATTGCAGAAGTTTTTATTAATTCTGGAGATAGAATTACAGAGAGAGCGTTTAGTGATGTAGTTAAAGCAAGAAAAGAGCATAGGAAACAAATAGGTGGAATTGTAACTCAAATTAGTGAAATTACTAATCGTATTGAATATTACGAACCAAAAAATAAGGAAAAAAATCAAAAAACTCTTACTAAGCTAAAAATTAAAGATAAACAAATCAATAAAAAGATAGCAAAAATAAATAAATTAAAAGAGGCTTTAGATAAAAAAGAACAATTAAAATCAAAAAAAGAACAAGCTACTTCAGATACAAGGTATTCTCTATATCAAGCTAATAGAGATAGAAAGGAATTAGAAAATAATGATACAGCAAGAAAACAAAGATTAATTAAAAAAGCTAAAATTATTATAGCTCGTTCTTCAAATGGTAAATGGAGTGGATTAAGTTCTGCAGATAAAAAAAAGTTAGGTATGATAGGTACAGTATTAGGAATTGGTAAAAATAGAACTTATGCCTCTGTAAAACTTTTTAAAACAGTAGATAATTATAATTTTAAACAAACAAATTCCGATAAAGTAGATGCAGAGAAACAAGTAAATTTTTATACTAAATTATTTATTAAACAAAAAGGTGAATTTTATGATTTAACAAGAGAAGTTGAATCACTAAAAAAACGATTAGAAAGAGAACAATCTAATTTAAATCATCTAGAAAGAGATAAAATTAATCTTGTGTCTAATATTAATGATACAATAGATGATTATTTAACAGATATCAAAGTTGATAT
>CAZLZQ010000102.1:2071-4288 GCA_964564065.1 uncultured Arcobacteraceae bacterium
TGTCTAATATTAATGATACAATAGATGATTATTTAACAGATATCAAAGTTGATATTTCAAAAGAATCTTCAACTTCACAATCATGGCAAGGTATGAAAATGTCACTACTATATAGAGATGGTAGCGTTATATCTACAAGTTCAAGTTTATTTAAAGATAATTTTTCAAAAATTGCAGATGATGAAATTTTAACAGTTTCAAATGGTTCTGTATCTAAAGGTTATTTTGATCTACATGATATAACTATGTCAGAAGAACAATCTACTATTACTAATGCTGGTGACTACAAAATAATGGATATAACAAATAGTGAAGGTACAAAAGTTAAAACAGTAGGATATTATGAAGATTATATGGCTTGGGGAGATTGGTCTAAGCCAAATGCAGGGTTAGCAAATGATGGGCAAGTAAAAGTTTGTAATTCAACTTGGATTGCAGGAGAACTTACAAAACCATCTGAAGTACCTACACAAGGAACAGCTACATATACAGGTAGTGTAAATGGATGGCATCAATATGGAAGTAAAATTATAGGAAATGTTAATATTGTAGCAAATTTAGGTTCTAATAGTATGAGTGGAACATTGAATACCTCGTACGAAGATGGTACTGTATTTGCAAATACTCATTTAGATAGTGTATCGATAAATAGACAAACTCATGGTGTTGAATTTAAAGGTAATTTAATAGGAGTTGGTGTGAGTACTGGAAAAATTGGTGGAGCATTTTATGGAACAAATGCAAAAGCAATAGGTGGTGTCTGGTCAATAGATAAAGGTAATGGCGATATTGCCAACGGAACATTTGCAGGTAAAAGATAAGGATAAACAATGAAACTAAATAAAATAATACTAATATTAACAATAATATCAAATCTACTATTTGCTTCTTCTATGCAAGAGATAAATAAACAAGCTGTAAATTTTCTAGAAGCAAATAAACCAGCAAAAGCATATAATCTTCTAGAAGAAGAGTATAAAAATAATAACTTTGATAATCAAACACTTTTTTTACTTGGAACATCAGCAAAACAAAATGGTGATTTTAAAAATGCTATAAAATATTTTGAAATACTTTTAACAAAAGATAAAGGAGCTATGAGAGTAAGGCTTGATTTAGCTATGATTTACTACAAAACTCAGAATCTTAAAAAAGCGAAAGAGTTACTTCTTATAGTAAAAGCCTCAAACCCACCTAAAAAAGTTGGTGATAATGTAAATAGCTTTTTAGCTACAATTGCTCAAGGAGTACCTAAAAGCTATAGTTTAAGTGCAAGTATAGGATATATGTATGATAGCAATGTAAATGCAGGACCATCTACAGATACAGTGCTTATGTATAATTTACCTTTTACATTAAATGATGATGCAAAAGAAACAAGTGATTGGGCTATGAAATACGGAGTTGGCATAAATCATATGAAAAGATTTAAATCATTTTCATTACAAAGTAGTGCAAACTTCAATATGACAGATTATCATACTCTTAATAATTTGGATAATTACTCTTTATCTGTATCATCAGGACCAACATGGAAGCAAAATAAACAAACTACTTTGTCTATACCAGTTATTTTTAATATAACAAAAATAGGACATAGCAATGATGATTTTTATTCTATAAGTGGTGGTATATCACCACAAGTTAGTTATCAAAAAAGTCAAAAATTGTCTTTAAGTGCAAGTTTAAGTTTAAATAAAAAACATTATTATCAAAATCCTCAAAAGGAATCACACTCTTGGACATTTTCTCCATCTAGTAAATACTTTTTAGATCAAACAAGCTATATAGTTGCAGGTGGTTATATAGGGCAAGATGATTCTAAAACATCTACAAGTAGTACGGATTCTAAAGGAGTAAATTTAAGTTATAATAAATCATTTTCTAAAAAATTAAATCTAAATTTATCAACATCATTTAGTAATACTAAATATGGTGGAGTAGAGGTGGCTTATGATAAAAGTCGAGAAGATGACACTTCAACATATGGAGCAAATGTAAGTTATTATGTTTCAGAATATAAAATGAATATATCTACAAATGTATCTTATACTAAAAATAATTCAAATATAGAGATGTATGATTATGATAGAACACAAGTTGGGATTAGTGCTTCATTTAGATTTTAATTTGATGGTAGAAAATAAAGTATATTATAAAATATAGATATAATAAAAATTATAAAAAAGAAGGATTAAAAAATGGATAAAAAATGTA
>CAZLZQ010000103.1:0-4245 GCA_964564065.1 uncultured Arcobacteraceae bacterium
ATAAATTTCATTCTACTAAATCTGCTTAAACATAAAATTTAAAATATTAGATATAATACAAACAAATTATGTTAAATAAAAGGTAAATACAATGGATATTAAAGAATCATTAATTTTAAGAAGTAATGGATGTTGTGAATTATGTACATCAACAGAAAATTTAGATGTTTATGAAGTTGCACCATCAAATGGTACTGTTGAGCAAAGTATATTAGTATGTTCAACATGTAAAGAACAACTAGATGATTATGACAAAATAGATGAAAATCATTGGCACTGCTTAAATGACTCTATGTGGAGTGAAGTTGATGCAGTTAAGGTTGTTGCTTATAGATTGTTATCATTATTAGATAAGCAAGATATGTTAGATATGCTATATCTTGAAGATGATATATTAAATTGGGCAAAACAAGGACTTGTAGCAAATGAAACCAAAATTATACATAGAGATTCAAATGGTGTCGTACTTGAAGCAGGAGATACTGTAACTATAATAAAAGATTTAGAAGTAAAAGGTGCTGGATTTACAGCAAAACGAGGAACAGCTGTACGAAATATATCTTTAGCTCATGATGATGAAAATCACATTGAAGGTAGAGTAAATGGTACAAAGATTATGATTCTTACAAAATTTCTAAAGAAACAATAAATAATAAATAATAAAATAAAGCTATATAAAAATTTATATAGTTTTATTAATATAGTGTAAAACTAATATGATATGGACTTAGTTATTTTAATCGTTTGTAATGGATAATTACTTCTTTTAGTATACCTTTGTCCATTATATATAAAAATATTTTTATACCCTTGTATCTTTTTTTCTGTTCTATAATCATATTTTGTAACAACTACATCTCTATATCTAGTTTCAGAGCAATAATTAGTTTGATAGCTACCTTCCCTTCTATTATTTGCAATATTTGCACCAAGCAAACCACTTACAATTTTAGCTACATCCCTTCCATTTCCATCTCCTATTTGATTTCCAACAGCTATTCCTAGACCTGCACCTATAATAGTATCTAACCCAATTAAGTTATTATCTTTTTCTATATATCTATCTCCACATGGAACTTTTACTGTATACGGTTTTGAAACTACCTCTTCATAAGGAACTCTAACATTTATTGTTTTATATATTGGTTTTGATTTAATAACATCAACATAGTCATAATTTTGCATTGAACTTGCACTTAAACTATTAACATTTAAACAAAACAAACTAACTATTAGTAATTTTAAATTTTTAACTTTCATTGTAAATCCTTTATTAAGTTATTTATATTGAATTTTATTATTTTATTGTGTATTGATTGTGTAATATTACAAACCTACGTACATTTATGATATTATGATACAATACTTCATGAATAAAAAAATATTATTACTTGAAGATGATATGGCATTAAATGAAACTATTGTTGATTATCTTGAAAACTTAAATTATAATGTAATAAGTGTATATGATGGTAATAGTGCTATTGATACTATATATGAAAATAGTTTCGATCTGCTATTATTAGATGTTAATGTACCTGATATAAATGGTTTTGAAATTTTAAAAACTGCAAGAGATCAAGGTATAATAACACCAACAATATTTATAACATCTTTGAATTCAATGGTTGATTTAGAAACTGGTTTTGAAAGTGGATGTGATGATTATATTAGAAAACCATTTGCACTAAAAGAGTTAAAGCTTAGGATAGAAACTATTTTAAAAAGAGAATTTTCTCATTTAAATAGCAATAGTATAGAAATAGATAAAAATATATTTTATGATAGTAAAAATGATTTATTAATTATTAATAACGAAGATATACATCTAAATAATAAAGATTCAAAATTATTAAAACTATTTTTACAAAATCAAGAACAGATATTGTCTCATGAAACTATATACTCAACACTATGGGAATATGATGAGCAAATTAGTCAAAATGCACTAAGAACATATATAAAAAATTTACGAAAATATTTAGGAAAAGAAAAAATTGTCAGTATTAAAAAACTTGGATATAAATTTACCAAAAAGTGAAAAAAAAACATTATATAGATTCTTATATTTATATATTTTTTTCACTATTGTAACTTTAGCACTTACTATAACATTATACTATACACTTCAAAAAGAGTTAATAGGTCAACAAAAAACAATATTATTAAATCAATATGCAAATGAATTTTTAATAAAACTAAGAGAATTACATAATAATAAAATAAAAACTTACCCTATTGATGATAAATTTAAAACATCTTTGTATGATGAAAATTATGATTTAATATACTCAACTTTAAAATACCCTAAAGCAAAACTTTACCAAATATCATATACTGATAATATAATCATAAGATATATTAAAGAGCCTAGTAAGTCATATCTAAATACACAGTATGTTATTGTTCAAATAAAAGATAATAAAGAATGGCTAAATAACACTATACAAACAATAACTATATATGGAACAATATTTTTTATATTCATGTTAATAATTGGTTATTTATTACTAAATCTATTTTTAAAACCTATGAAAGATGCTCTACATCTACTTGATACTTTTATAAAAGATACAACTCATGAATTAAATACACCTATTAGTACTATCATGACTAATATTGAACTAATAGACAAAGATAATATTGATGATAAATACTTATTAAAAACTATCAATAGAATTGATATAGGAGCTAAGACTATATCAAATATATATGATGATTTAACATATCTTATTCTAAATCATAAAATAGTATCAATAAATCAAGAGTTAAATCTAAAAGATATTATTGAACAAAGAGTTGAATATTTTTCAACATTAGCAAATATTAGAAAAATAGATATATCAACATCTTTAAATGAAAATTCAATATTAACAATTGATAAAAAAAAGATATCTAAACTTATAGACAACATCTTATCAAATGCAATTAAGTATAATAAAGTAAATGGACATATAGATATAATTTTAGATAAAAATAGCCTTATCATTAAAGATACAGGTAGGGGTATAAAAAAAGAGCATATTGATCAAATGTTTCAAAGATATTCTAGATTTGACAAAAGTGTAGGAGGTTTTGGTATAGGATTAAATATAGTAAAAATGATATGTTTAGAATATAATTTAACAATAGATATTCAATCAATCTTACATAAAAGTACAAAAGTTATAATTTCTTGGGATAATATTAGTTAGCATATTATATTACACAATCGTTACACAATTTACTTATATAATTCTCTTGTAATAAAAATAAGGAGAAAAAGATGAAAAAAATTACAAAAATAGTATTAGGTTTAACAGTATTGGCAACAACAACTTTATTTGCAGCTCAAGATGGTGCTTCATTATTTAAAAAATGTTCGGGATGTCATGGAGTAAATGGTGAAAAAGTAGCTTTAGGAAAATCAAAGATTATTAAAGATTTAAATACAACTGAAGTAATAGCAGCACTAAAAGGATATAAAGATGGAACTTATGGTGGTGTTATGAAAGGTATAATGAAAGGACAAGTAGCTTCTTTAGATGATGAAAAGATTGAAAAAATAGCAAAATTTATAACTACTAAAAAATAAAAAAAGATGGTATTTTTACCATCTTTTTAATTTTTACTTTAAAAGTTTTTAATTATTTAAAGAACTTTTAAAATCCTTCCAAGCAGTATCTATTTTATCTACTAATTTTTTAGTAAATCCTTTTATATTTAAAAGTATAGATGGAGACTGCTCTAATACACCAACAACCTCTTCAACCTCACCTATCTCTTCAATAATTTTTTCAAACTTTTTAGTACCAATTCCATCAACAGATGTTAATACTTTTTTTAACTCTTTTTTAGTTACAACTGGAGCTGTCTGAACAATTTCCATATCTTCACCTGATGCTGATGGGATATCTTTACTATCATTACCTTTAACTTTCATAGACTTTAAACTTTTTAATGGAAATCTATCTTGATAATTAAATATCTCACTTGGCCACTCTTCACTCCATCTTCTTTTTACATCATAAACTTTATACTCTTCATCTAATTCATGAATATATCTCTTCTTTTTACCATACATTTTTTTCTTTTTACCAAAGTATGCACCATCATAAGAGTTATTGTATGCACCAAATGTAATATGTCTCATAGTTCTTAGAAGTGAAGCATCAATTTTACCTAACTCTTCCCAGTTAAACATTGGCATATGTGGTTTTCTAAATCTACCTTCACTTAAACTCCACATAATATATTGACCAATCC
>CAZLZQ010000104.1:0-4113 GCA_964564065.1 uncultured Arcobacteraceae bacterium
GAATGAAGTTTTTGTTACAACTGATTCTAATAAATTTAATTATTATAATTTAAAGGATAAATAATGGAATATAATGAAGCAGAATTTCTATTTGAAGTAGAAGTTCCTCAAGATGAACTAATAGTATCTAGAACTGATCTTAATGGTGTAATAACATATGCAAATGATCTATTTATTCGAATAAGTGGTTTTACAAAAGATGAATTAATAGGACAAAATCATAATATAGTAAGACATCCTGATATGCCACAAGAGATTTTTAATAATTTATGGGATACTATAAAAGATGAAAAAAAGTGGAATGGAAATGTTAAAAACCTGAGAAAAGATAAAAGTTTTTATTGGGTTAATGCAACTATTTCAGGTGTATATAAAGATGGTGTTTTAGTAGAATATAAATCTATTAGAGTACCTATAACGGAAAAAGAGAAGTTAGATTCACTAAAGAAGTATGATAAATTAAAGTCAAACAATGGTGAAAAACAAAGACATATTATATATAAATAAAGGATAATTAAATGAATATATCAAGTGTAGTAGTACAAACAGTTCCAAAGTTCTTAGATGAAGTAGTAGAATCTTTAAAAAATAGTGATGCGTGTGATTACCATCTTCATGATGAAAAAGGTAGAATTATTATCACTATAGAGGGTGAGGACGTATCTGAAGAGTTAAAAAAGATGAAAGTAATTGAGATGATACCTCATGTAATAAGTGCAGAGATGCAGATGGCTTACAGTGAAGATGAGTTAGAAGCAAATATGCAAAGACTTGAAAATGCAGATTTAGTACCTAAAATGTTAAATGATAATGATATTGATCCTAAAGATATAGTTTATAGAGGTGACTTAAAGAAAAAAGATTTAGAAGGTTTTGCTAGAACATTTGATGATGTATAGAAAATTTAAGTATATAAAAAAAGGTGTAGTTAAATACTACACCTTTTTTTATGAGAAGCTAATCTTTAGAGTTTAATATTGATATTTTTTTAGATATATTTGTATATTCTTTTTGATTTTTTGACTTTTTTAATGCTTGAGTTAGCCAAAATAAAGTAACTTTTTTATACCCATACTGTGATGATAAATTTATGGTATTATTTATCTCATCACGTGTTAAATCTTTTTTATTTAATGCAGATAATAGAAGTTTTGATGTTATATTTTGATGTTTATAATTTGTATATTTTTTTGATTTTTTAGTTATAAAATTATAATACTCATTTAAATTAGAATCATTTACAAGAGTTGATATATCTTTAAATGATTTACAACTATATTCCCCTCCTACGGTTATATTTAAAGCACATTCTCCTAAATATATTCTAGCTAAGGTATTTAAATTTCCTGATTGTTTGGCATGATTCTTTGCACGTTTTAAATCATTAGATGCAACTAAACTATTACCACTTAAAAAGTTTGTTTTATAGGAGTTAAAAGCTGAGATACTTTGATGCTTCCATTGGTCAATAGGTGTTTTAATAGAACAAGCAGTTATAAAAAATATACTTAAATTTATAAATAATATTCTTTTTATCATGGTAATGGAATCTCATTTTGATTATTGTTTTGTAGTATAGAATCTATTTTATCCATAATAAGATTTGATTTCTGAAGTCCCACTTCAATTTGTTCTTTTATATTAAGTAGATCTTGATTGGAATCTCCTATAATAGTTACTGTACCATCTATTTTATTTAATTTTTTAGTAATATCTTTCATAATAAGATTAAGTTCCTTAATAACAGAAGAAGCAGGTTTTATAATATCTTGATTTAGACTACTTGTTGTTTTTCCAATATTTGTAGTAATTGTATCTAATTCATTCATTATCTTTGTTGTCTTATTAAGTGTTAATATAATATTTTTAGTAGATTCTTTATCACCTGTTATTGTAGTTAATAATGAATTATTTTTTAATAGTTTAGTTGTAAATTCTTTTATATTTGACATAGTAACGGCAATATCTGAGTCTGTTTTTGAAAGATTTGATGTAATTATCTCTATATTAGTTATAATATTATTTATTTTACCAACGACTGGTTCAAGTTTAACAATAGTATCATTTATATTGTCATTTCTCATAATCATTAATTCACTTCCAACTTTTAATTTTGGACTATCTAATGAGGTATATACATCAATATTGGCTGAACCAATCAATGGTTGTGTTACTATTAAAATCGTTCCCTTCGTAAGCCATTTTTTATTTTTTTTATTAACTGAAAATGTCATATAAACAGATCCATTATCATTTAGTTTAATAGTGTCAAGTACACCAATTTTAAATCCTGATAATTTTAATGGCATACCTACTGTAAAAAATTCAGCACTATCTGTTTTGAAATGATAGTTATATCTTGTATTAAACATATCACTATTTTGTATAGCAATATAAAGTAATATACATATTGAAATTGACATAGTGATTATAAAAGTGCCTACAGCTAGTTTTATCTTTCTATTTTGCAAAAGTTGCCTTTATTATAGTTTTAAAAGTAAAGTTAAAATTTCACCTACAAATATTATAACAAAAAGTTTTAATATTCCATTTGAAATATAATCAGAAGTACTTTTAAGTCCACTGTAAATAGGTATAACAATAAGTATAAATCCAAATATAATACTCTTACATATTAATAACAATATATCAATAGGATTTACAAAATTTAATAATAAATTATTTAATGTATTTAAATCAATATAAGGATGTAAATATGTAGATATATATAATGATATTAGCATAATAGTTATAAAAAATATTGATAATAAAGTTGAACTAATAATACCACTTAAAATTCTAGGGATAAATACATTAGTTAGAACATTGTTTTCTAATTTATTATTTAGTTTTAGTATAGATATCTCAGTATTAACTTTTACACTAGAACGTAGTAGTATTAATAGAGCTGTAAAAGATGGAGTAAAATCACTTATTATAAATGAGATGAAATATTGAATAAAATTATCGAGTTTATATTCTAGCATTATATTTATAATACTACTAAAAATTATTCCACCAAATATAATAGCAATCATTAAAAATATTGGGATAACTGTTATAGCCATAATATAAATTTGTTCTATGAGAATATTCACAGTAGTAGGAGTATAATTTTTTAGTTTTATAGTTTGTATAAAACAACTATAGTTAAAATGTAATTCTTTATAAAAAGAAGAAAATAATAGAATATATTTATATCCTATATTTTCTACTAGTTTAATCATAATATATTCTTAACAGATTTTATAAATCTTGCTCTATAACTTCTTTAAATCTATTAAAATAAACATCTTTAACTTTATTCATATTTCTAAAAAGACTATTGATAGAAAGAACATCTCCACCTGTTTTACCAATGCATCCGTAAGAGATACCTATTTTTGCACTTAAGTCATTAAATGCTTGAATATTTTCTGGTTTAACTTCAATAATTGCACGACTTAATGATTCTGAGAACATATCGTTTTCATTTTCGAATGATACATTAACTTCACAACCCATATCTCCCGTTGCACACATTTTAGCTAAAGCAATTGCGATACCACCTACATTTACATCTTTTGCAGATTCAAGAAGACCTAGTTTATTTGCTTCAATTATTGTTTCCCAAAGCATTAATTCTGCTTCAAAATCTATGCCAGGATGTACCCCACCAATTTGACCTTCTATCTCTTTTAGATATAAACTTCCACCAAATTCGCTATATGATTCACCAACTAAGCAGATATAGTTTCCTTTACTCTTAAAAGAACTACCTAAAACTTTATTCATATCATCATTTACACCAACTGTAGCTATTGCAGGTGTTGGGAAAACACCAACACCATTAGTTTCATTGTACAATGAAACATTTCCACCTATAACTGGAGTATTTAGTTCTTTACAAGCTTTTTTAATACCTTCACATGCATGTTTAAATTGCCACATAACTTCAGGGTTTTCAGGATTACCAAAGTTTAAACAATCAGTAATAGCTAAAGGTCTAGCACCTGTCATAGCTACATTTCTACCAGCTTCCATAACTGCTGCTGCTGCTCCAAGTTCTGGATCAATATAACATTGTCTAGTATTACAATCTGCACTCATAGCAAGAGCTTTTCCTGTCTCTTT
>CAZLZQ010000105.1:0-3881 GCA_964564065.1 uncultured Arcobacteraceae bacterium
CTATACATAGCATAATGATGAGCAAGTCTTACATCCATATTTGTTCCACCAGTTACTATTAGTGTCCAATCAGTTGCAAGGTGTAACATTGCAGGCCACCAGTTACCAATACTACTTAATCCTGAAGCTAAACCATGTACATATAACTGTAATCCAGTTAAAAGCATCCATACTAACATCATATGAAATACAAAGAAAAATACTGCATTGAAGCTATCAGGATGAGAACTATCAAATCTTTTACTTCTATTAAACGTCATAAGATTAAACAATACTGCAAAAAATTCTTTTATATTAGAACCTGTTGGTATTAGCTTTTTGTATGGTTTCTCAAATCTTGAGAAAAAATACATATAAGCTACAACAATACTACTAACATCAAATACGATAGCTATCATAAAATGCCACCATCTATTCCAAGCCATTACCCATTTTGTAGCAGCTGGATCTGTTATAAAACTTGTATAATATGGATGACCAATATAAAGCCCTGTAGCTATTGCCCCAACCATAGAGAATGCAACCACCCAGTGGTTGATTCTCATAAAAGTTGTCATCCTCTCTATTTTTTTATAAGCCATAATTAACTCCTTTTAGTTATACAGCACAACTAGTATTAACTTTAAAACTACTAAGCTCTTTACCTTTTGTATCTACAATATGTACAGCACATGCAATACACGGATCAAATGAGTGAATAGTTCTTAATATTTCAAGTGGTTGATCAGGATCTGCTACTTTAGTACCAATTAAAGCTGCTTCGTATGCTCCCATTCTACCTTTATAATCTCTTGGTGCTGCATTCCATGTTGAAGGAACTACCGCTTGATAATTTTCAATTTTACCATCTTTTATAACAACCCAGTGACCTAATCCACCTCTTGGAGCTTCTGCCATACCAAAACCTTTGGCATCTTTTGAAACTTCATCAAAATCAAATTCAGTCCAAGTTGAAAGATCACCAGAAGCTACATTTGAAGCTAACTCATCAACCCATCCCATCATAACATCAGCCATAAGCTCTGTTTCGATAGCACGTGCTGCTGTTCTACCAACAGTTGAGAAAATAACACTTGCAGGTGCTGCTTTTCCAAGACCTAATTTATCTCCTAATTTTGCTAAAAATCCAGTTGCATATTTTGTCATCAATGAATCTTTTGCAGCAAGTCCAATTACAACTCTTGCAAGTGGTCCAACCTCTACTCTTTTATCATCATAGATTGGTGATTTTATCCAAGAATATTTTTCTTCTGTTTTTAGATATGCGAAACCATCTTCTTTTTTATTTAATCCTGTATATTTAGGAATAGTTGTTCCTTCATAAGGATGTTCTGGTTTACCTGTACCTTCATACCATGCATGAGATACATCTTCTGCAATTTTAGTTTGATCTAGTGGATGTAAAGTTGAAAGATCACCATCAAGAACAACACCACTTGGGAATAATTGAGAAGCGTTATAAAAACCTGTATCATCAAGTTTGAAGTCACCATAAGACATAAAGTTTTTAAGTCCTCCACCAGTTCCATCAAGTGCTTCATCTGCATAAACAGTTCCAGCCATAAGTACATCTGCTAAATAAGCTCTTTTAATAAAGTTTCTAAATTTATTTAATAGTGATTTAAATTGAGCAATTCTTGCAGGATTTTGAATATCTTGTACACATGTAACACCACCTACAACTATAGATTGAGGGTGAGGCATTTTACCACCAAAAATAGCCATCATTTTAGATGCATCTCTTTGCATATCAAGAGCTTGTAAGTAGTGAGCAACTGCAATAAGATTTTGTTCAGGAGATAATTTATAATGTTTATTTCCCCAATAAGCATTTGCAAAAAGTCCAAGTCTACCTTGTTTTACAAACTTAGCAACTCTCTCTTGTATAACTTTAAGTTCACCTTCACCAGCCATATATGGCTCATCTGACCATTTAAAAGCTTCCTGTGCTGCTTTTTTAGGATCTGCTTTTAAAGCAGAAGTGATATCAACCCAATCAAGTGCATGTAAATGATAAAAATGTACTGTATGATCGTGAAGATATAAAGCACCTTGAAGTAAGTTTCTTACTATTCTTGCATTTTTTGGAATTGTTACATCAAAAGCATGCTCAACAGCTTCTATACTTCTTTGATAATGAGTACCTGTACAAACACCACAAATTCTCATAGCTAGCATACCAGCATCTCTAGGATCTCTACCTTTTAAAATAGTTTCAATTCCTCTAAACATTGTAGATGATGCAAATGCATCTACAATTGTGTTATTTTCATCAATAACAGCTTCAACTCTTAAGTGACCCTCAATTCTTGTAATTGGATCTACTATAATATGTTTTTTACTCATTCTTACTCCTCTACTTTACCAGCAGTTGCTGAAATAGCTGCATGTATACCTATACCAATACCAGCAGCAGTTAATAATCCTAAACCAAATTCATCTACAGTTTTTTCAACTCCACCTGTTGGTGCTTTGAACCTTGTATCTGCCATAGGTCTTTCTTGTGCATATTTATCCCAGAAATCTGGCTCACTACAACCTATACAACCATGTCCTGCACCTACTGGCCAAGATGTTCCACTATTATATTTTACAATCGAACAGTTATTAAAAGTCATTGGACCTTTACAACCCATTTTATATAGACAGAAGTTATTCTTAGCTCCATCATCTCCCCACTCTTCAACAAATTCACCTGCATCAAAGTGTGCTCTTCTTTCACAGTTATCATGTATTCTATAACCAAACGCAAATTTTGGTCTATTTAAATGATCTAATTCAGGAATTTGACCACTTAACACATAATGCAAAATAGTACCAGTTATATTTGCTGGATTTGCAGGACATGCAGGAATATTTATAATTGCTTTACCTTTTACAATATCTTGAACACCAACTGCTTGAGTTGGATTTGGAGATGCTGCTGGAACACCACCAAATGTAGCACAAGTACCAACAGCAACAACTGCTGCACTATCTTTTGCTACACGAATTAAATGATCTTTAAAAGTTTCACCAGAAGCTCCAATAGTACCATATTGACCGTTCATAGCCATAGGAATAGAACCTTCAACAACACAAAGGTATTTACCTTTAAATGTATGCATAGCTTCTTCTAAATGTTCTTCTGCTGCATGACCAGCTGCTGCCATTAATGTTTCATTAAATTCTAAAGATATAGTTTCTAATATAAGTTCATCAATAGTTGGTGCATCACTTCTTAGAATTGCTTCTGAATTACCAGCACAATCTTGTAATTCAATCCAAATAACTGGAACTCTATTCATAAGTTCAGCAGCTTGTGCTACCATTGGTGTAAATACTGGTGGTAACATAAGCATAGCACATGCTGCACTTGCCCATTTCATAAAATCTCTTCTTGTTAAACCCTCATTTTCTAAAATACCATCAATTGATATTTTATTTGCTGCTGGAGTTTTTGCTAATTCATCAAGTCTATCTTGCATCTGAACTGCTAGATTGTCATAATACTCTTGACCTCGATTTGTATTAACTTTTGAACCTTTTGCACTAAATAGTTGCATCAAGGCATCTCGTCTATCTGTCATAGTTAATCCTTCTATTTTATTTGATTAATGAATAATCATTCAGATAAAATAATAGCTTTAATAATCTTTGATAGAACTTAATAAATGATTAATTATTCACTATAGATTAATTTGTTTATATTTCTAATAATATTTATTATTATAGATTATATATCATAACTAAAATGTCGAATTTTATTTGTTAATATAGTGGGAACTTTAACAAAAAATGAAGAGAATAAAATGAAACAAGTACCAATTTATACAAGTAAAGATACTGTAGATATGAGTAAATACTTACATCATAAATAATTATTTAATGTGTAGTGCAAA
>CAZLZQ010000106.1:0-3871 GCA_964564065.1 uncultured Arcobacteraceae bacterium
TAAAGGGATGAGAGTGATTTATTTTTTAAGTGTTACTGTGCTGTGGTCTCATAAACATAAGTATGAATGGGATGGTGAAAAACATCTTGCTATAAGAACATCAGGTAAGTGGATAAGTGGGTTCAACTCATCGTTATTTGCTTTTCCATATGCTTATTTTGTAGAAAAATCAAAAACAGATAACACAATATTTATTGTAGAGGGTGAAAAAGATGCTTTAAATCTTCTAAGCTATGGTTTAAATGTACTTACTTTAGGTGGGGCTGGTTCATCATGGGAAAATCATAAGCAACTTTTAAAAGAGAAAACAGTTTATATATGGTTTGATAACGATGATGCGGGATATAAAAACTGTATCAAAAGATATAACGAAATTCAAACAGTAGCAAAAGATACTTATGTAGTTCTATTTTTTCAAATAGACACAGCATTATCTAAAAAATATGATATAAGTGATTATATAAAAGATAACAAGTTTTTAAGTAAAGATGAGATACTACATAAGATTGCTTATGCTTCATCAAAACTTACTACTTCAATCATTCAAGAGATAGAAAGCTACACATCACTAGATCTAAGTGAGTTTTATTTTAACCAAACTACGACTACATTTCCTGATATAAAAAAAATATGGATAGATCAGTTCCATAAAGAAAATAGTGCAAAACTTACAGCAAAAGGTCAAAAAGATATAAAAGGCTTAGATGACTTTTTAGAAGAGTTTAAAGCTATTAAAAATAAAGGTGAATTTAAAAATGATGTTAAATTAGCCCTATTGGATAGATGGGAAATACAAGGTAAAAATAAGAATTTAAGTGATGAAGCTATAAAAGAAAAATCAGAAAACTTAGTAGATATTATGATGCGACTATTACCAAACTACGATAAAATATATAAAGAATATAGACAAACTCATATAGTAGATATGTATGAGGCTTTTGAAACACTAACCAAAAAAACTGGTTTTACATTAGCTAAATTTGATGATAAATTAGCCGTTTGGACTGGTACACATTATCTAGTTATTGAGGATAGGTTAGAAGATTTTACGGGATTTTTACTTAGAGATTGGATGCCCTTAGCTAGAATAGATAAAAAAAAATGGACTCCAAGAAGTATAAATGAGATTATAGAATCTTTACATATGATTTCACCAAGTTTAAACAATATTCATCATTATCAAAAAGATAAAAGAGTAGTGAATTTTATTAATGGTACTTTGTTTATATCAAATAAAGGTAAGAGAACATTTACAAAACATCATGATAAAAAACATGGTGTAATGAATATGTTAGAGTTCGTATATGATGAAGAAGCCGTTTGCCCTAAATGGGAAAAATTCTTAGAATTTGCATTGCCAAATGAAGCAGATAGAGCAACACTTATGGAATTTATTGGTTATTGTTTTTATCCAAATCATGAATTTGAAGCATTTTTATTTTTGTATGGTAAAAGTGGAGCAAATGGAAAATCAGTAATAGCAGATGTTGTCAGAAAATTTTTTGGTGAAGATAATGTATCGGGATTAAATCTACAACAATTTACGGGTCATGAGTTAAGAGGATTAGAAAATAAACTTTTAAACATCGGGACAGAGCTTGATGCAAAAGGCTTAAATGATGGGCAGATGAATGTGTTAAAAGCACTTACATCAACAAATGATACAATACATATAAATCCAAAATTCTTAGATGGTTATGCTTTAGTATCAAGATTACAACCTAAAACTATGTTTATGGGAAATGCAAAACCTGATCCCAAAGTTATGGATGATGGTGTATATAGAAGAATGTTAATGTTAGAATTTAATCGTGAAATACAAGATGATGATAAAATTAGAAATTTAAATACAAGATTTGAAGATGAGCTAAGTGGTATTATGACTTTAGCACTAAAACATCTTGATAATTTAGTATCCAAAGGTAAATTTACAAAATCTACAACACTACTTAGTAATATAGAAGAGTATAAAAATCAAACAAACCCAATAAGAGCATTTATAAAAGAAAATTTAGAAGAGGATGAGAGTATCATCATTCCAAAAAAACTATTTTATGCTTTTTATAAAAGTTGGTGTGAAGAAAAAGGGCTTTATGTTTCTAGTGAACCTAAGTTTTTCCAACAAATACATGAAAATATAAAATCCTCAAAAGATAAAAAACAGTTAAGAGTACCCGTTCAACATGAATTTGCAGAACTTTTAGGAACAGAAAGACCATCATGGATTCAAGGTGTTTTTATAAAATCACAAGATTTTATATCTTTTATGTATAAATCAAAAGAGATATTAACAAGCAATTTAAACAGATGTAGTAAAACAAAACAAGTAATAATAAAAGAGGATGAAGCAACTTTAAGAGGAACTATATAAATTATGGAGTTTGAATTAGCAGAATTAAAAATGATGGTATTTGATTTAAAAGCAGAAGTTGAAAATTTAAAAATGACAATGCCAAGCTGGATTAGTTTGGGTGATATAGCCCATGAAATAAATCAAAAAAGAGATACTATTGCAAAATATTTAAAAGCAAATTTTGAAAAAGAGATTGATTTTAAGTATTTTGGTGGTAAAATATTTGTAAGTAGAGATGCACTATTTTTCATAAGGAAACATTATGAGAAATAAAAAAGGATATTTTGTAAGTAAATCAAACAAAATATATGTACAAGGTACTATAAACGATATATTTTATAGAAAATCAACAAAAAAAGAAGCTACAAAAATAAATCTAGCTTATATCAAAAAATATCACTATGAAGTTCTTTTAAAACTTATTGATAAGGAAGAAGAAAAGAAAACAAATATCACTCTTGAATCTTTTGGAACTATTGTTATAAAGAATGGTTCACTTAAGAGATCTTTATCTCAACAGAGAGATACTTTATCTAAATTTCATAATCACATACTGCCAACTTTTAAAAACTTTGCACTAAAAGATATAAAAGTAAGTGATGTTGAATATTGGCAAAATAAACTTATGGAAAAATTATCTTCAAGTAGTGTTAAAAAATGTAGAGAGATTTTAAATCTTATATTTAATAAAGCACTTGCAGATGATTTAATTTTTAAAAACTATGTAGATTTAGCAGATAAAATTCAAGTTGTATCACAAAAAAAACAACCTTATAATGAATATGAATTAAGATTGTTACTTGAACATTCTACTGGATGGTTTCATACTTATTTAATATTAGTATCAAGCTCAGGTTTAAGAGTTGGGGAAGCTTTAGGTTTACAATGGGATGATATAGATTTAAATAATGGATTTATAGATCTAAAAAGAAGTATATCTAAAGGTGTAATTATAGATGAAAAAAGTTTGACAAATAAAACAAAAAACCATCAAAGAATTATACCACTAGATGAAGATACAGTTAAGGAACTATTTAATCATTATAAAAATTCTAATGAAAATAAAGTATGGGTATTTATAAATAAATATGGAAAACCTTTTTATGATGGAGCGAATATAAATAAATATTATTGGAAGCCATTATTAGCAAAATTAAATATTCAAGATAGATCAATGTATGCACTAAGACATTCATTTGTAACTATTATGAAAAACAATGGAGCTAGTGATAGTTGGCTTAAATCAGTAATAGGTCATAAACAAAGTAGTAAAGTTATGGATGATGTTTATTTTACTTTTGATAATAAAAAACATAAAATAACTAATTCAAATAACTTTTTTAGTCATATAAATAAAGAAGCAATGTAATATGAAAATAGTGAATAACTGCAAACTTACTGTGAAGTTACTGCAAAGTAGAAAAAATGTATTTTTGTTAAATGGCTGTATAGCCGATAAAATATGGTGTCAGGAGAGAGACTTGAACTCTCGACCTCCGGCTTATGAGACCAGCGCTC
>CAZLZQ010000107.1:0-3868 GCA_964564065.1 uncultured Arcobacteraceae bacterium
ATTCCTCTTTTATTTAAATCTTCAATTACACTTGAAGTACATACAACATCATCAGGCCATCTTCTTTTAAAGTTATCATGTGTATTCTTATTTGTAGCATCAATACAAACTGTTTCCCCATCTATATAAATATCTCTATTACTATCAATATTATTTACAACTCTCCATACCAACATGTATTGATTTAATAAGTCATTATTCTTTTCATCTACTATTGCTAATATTTTAAAATAATTAAAAAGAGGTTTAAGCTCTTCTACAAGATACTTTTGACTTCTATTTTTATCTACACTTATTACTACTACTGGTGATTTAGTATCTTTATAATATTGTTTTAAAGCTTTTATATCTGATGATATCTTTTGCATTTTATCTAACAATAAATTATCTTCTAAAATCTCAATACCTACTGCATCTATCTCATCTCCAGTACAATCTATTCCAAGCTTTCCACCAACTGCAAACTTTGGACTTGAGTGATCAAGTGCATCTACAACACCTTTTGTTATTAATATATTTTGAGTAGAAAATCTATTTAATATATAAGGTATCACCTCTTGGGATGGTAACTCTGGAGCATCTTGATCTACAAAAATTGCATGTTTTACAAAACTCATCTGACCTACTCCCCAAAAAGCATGCATAATTTGTTGTGCATGTCCTGGATATGCTGTTTTTATTTTTCCTAGAATAAGATTATGAAATACACCATTTTCTGGCATATAATAATCTAATAAATCAGGTGCAGTAGTTTGTAAAAGAGGTAAAAATATTCGCTCTGTTGCATGTCCCATATACTTATCTTCTAAAAGTGGCTTACCTACAACAGTAGCTGCAAAAGTTGGATTTTTTTTACTAGTAATTGCTGTTACTTCTAAAAATGGGTACTCCTCTTCTAAAGTATAGTATCCAGTATGATCACCAAATGGACCCTCTATTTTTATAGCTTCAGGATCAACAAACCCCTCAATAACAAAATCTACATCTTTTGGTACATAAATATCATTTGTGATTGATTTTACAAGTTCAGCATTTTTCTTTTTAACAAATCCATAAAGCATAAGTTCAAATACACCAATAGGTAAAGGAGCTTGTCCACACCAGATATACATAGGATCACCACCTATTCCTATAGATACAGGCATTTTTTTACCAGCTTTTTTATACTCTGTAAAAAAGTGATTGCTATCTTTATGAATTTGCCAATGCATCCCTAAAGTTTGGTCATCATAAACTTGAAGTCTATACATCCCTACATTGTGCATTTTACCATCTAATGATGTTGTATAAACTTGCCCCATAGTTATAAATGGACCACCATCTTGCTCCCAAGTTGTTAAAATAGGTAGGTCACTAAGCTTTGCATCTTTTCCTAACTTTATAACTTGTTGACATTCACCTTTACTACTCAATCTTTTTGGAAATACTGATTTTAAAGAAAAAAGTTGTCCAAACATAGCAAGCTTATTCATAAAACTTTGAGGTGGTTTCATCTTTAATAATCCCTCTATCTCTTTAGCAATTTCATCACCATCACCTATAAAAAGTTCAACTGCTTTTGGGGAACAAAATATATTCATAAGTACAGGTGTATCAAATGTTTTATTAGCTCTTTTATCAATTGGTCTAGTAAAAAGTATAGCCTTACTATCCTCTTTTTTAACCTCTATATATGCTATGTGTGGTATCTCTAGATAAATATCTAGTGGTTCGTCTATAATTCTTAAAAGATTATTATCTTTTAAAAGTTCAATAGTTTTATCGTACATCTACTATCCTTATATATTTATTTTTTATTAATCTTTTAAACTCTTGAATTGTTTCCATCTCTCTATTTTGAAGATAATTATTAAAAGTTCGCTCACCTGCTTTTTTAACATTTAATTTTATAACTACTTTATTTCCTGTTTTATATCGTTCTACTCTTAAAATTTCACCATTAGCAAATATTTTAATAAACTTTTTCTCTTTTACTAAACTACTTGCCCCATCAATTTCAAACCCTAATGTTAAATCTATTTTATCAGATACTTTAAACTTTTCATTACCACTTTTTTCAAATACTACTATAGAAATATATGAAGTAACAATAGGTATAACATCAATTACTTTATTATGATAATGAAGAGATACTTTAAAACTTTTATCTACATTTATCCTTTTATAGTTTATATCTCTTTGCTTAAAATTAATAAACTTCGGATTTATTAGAGTGATAAATTGATCTCTTTTACTAAAAAATAATAATTCAACTTGTATATATTTATTTAAATCTTCTAAATATATAATAGTTTGTTTCTCATAAACTATTGCTGTATTTTGAGAAGATTGAAGTTTTATAGTAATTTCATTATTTTCAATACTATCTATTTTACCATTACATTGTATAGGTATTCCCTTAAAATGGTTAATAAAACTTATATTAACTTCTTGCTTTTTAATATTTTCAAGATGATAAATAGACAAAGGATCCATATCTTCCTTTTTAGTTTCCATTATTATTTTTAAAAAATTTGATACTAATTTATCTATATCAAAAGGTTTAAATAAAAATTGACTAATCCCAATATCGATACTTTGTAAAAAAATAACATCATCATTTAATTCCGATAGAACAATTATAATTGTATCTGAATTATACTCCAAAATATCAACAATCATCTCAAATGAATTTTTCTTTTTAAGTCCTAAATCTGTTAAAATTATATCAGGAGTAAACTTTTTATATTTATTTATCCCATCTAATCCATCACTTGCAATAAAAACTTGTGAAAATATTTTATTTAATACTTTCTCTAACTGCTTTTGCAATTGTTTATTTGACTCTATATATAATATCGATAAATCTTTTGATAAGGCTTGTAATTTATATAATTTTTTAGGATTCATATAAACTTATGGTACCAATAATCTTTCTAATACTTTTTGTATAATTTGATCAGCAGTTATATCACTTGCCATCGCTTCATAACTTAAAATTATTCTATGTCTTAATACATCTTTTACTGTTATTGCTATATCTATAGGTGATACATAATCATTTCCTCTTAAATAAGCTCTTGCTTTAACTGCTTTAAACATATCAATTGTAGCTCTAGGACTTGCCCCAAACTCTAAATATTCTTTTATCTCTTCGAGCCCATAATCTTCTGGATTTCTTGTTGCAAAAACTATATCGACTATATATCGCTCAAGCTCCTCATCTATATGTACAGATTTTACTTCATCTTTTATCTTTTCTATATCTTCATTATTTAATATAGAGTTTATTACCTCAAATGTTCCATTTGCTGCTTTTAGTGCGATTTGATACTCTTCATCTTTTGTATTATATCCAACAACAATTTTAAACATAAATCTATCTAATTGAGCTTCAGGTAAACTATATGCACCCTCTTGCTCTACTGGATTTTGTGTTGCTAAAACTAAAAATGGATTATCAATCTTATATGTTGTATCACCAATTGTAACTTGCCGCTCTTGCATAACTTCGAGTAAAGCTGATTGAACTTTTGCAGGTGCTCTATTTATCTCATCTGCTAAGAGAAGATTTGTAAATATTGGCCCTTTCTTTATCTTGAATTCACCAGTTTTCATATCATAAATCTGAGCACCTATTATATCACTGGGTAATAAATCAGGAGTAAACTGTACTCTTTTAAAATCAAGATTCAATGAACTTGCCATTGCATTTATAGTAGTTGTTTTTGCTAATCCAGGCACACCCTCTAATAAAATATGTCCATTTGTAAACAAACCAATTAAAAGTGCATCGATCATATGTTCTTGACCTATAACTTGTTTTGAAATCTCTTGCTTTATATCTTTAATCTTATTTATCATTCTTATTTCTTTTAATTTAATATTA
>CAZLZQ010000108.1:0-3787 GCA_964564065.1 uncultured Arcobacteraceae bacterium
AAAAATTTAAAAAATAAGATTGGAGATGTCTTTTTGGTTGTGCTGTGGTCTCATGGTGGAGTATTTTCTCCAATGAAGAAATTACTTAAAATACATAATGGTTTTACTAAAAATTTGAAGCTAAAAATAGTGGATGATTTTTTGGTGAATTATAAAAAATAATTTCTTAGAAATGCTGATTTACGCACCCAAATTTTTCATTAAATCAAATTATTAGACAAGATTTTACATGAATGTGATTAAATAAGTTAAAAATTAAATTTTATTAGATAATAAGTCATTAATAATTGTTTGTCGATTTGTTATCTCTAATTTTTTACAAGCACTTTGAAATGCTTCATCTTCTCCAACAATATAACACATATTTTTTGCTCTAGTTATAGCAGTATAAAGCAACTTTGTATTATGCATAATAAAATGTGAAAAACTCATAGGTATAAGTGCCGTATCATACTCCATACCTTGTGTTTTGTGGATTGTTAAACAATATGCTAATGATATTAAATTATCTAATGTATCAAAATCATAAAATACTACCATATCATCATTTGGATATAAAACAAGCAATTTAGATGATGAATGATCCACTTTAATTATCATCCCTAATTGACCATTAAAAACTCTTTTTTCTACAAATTCAGTTGAACCTTGTTTATATACTTTCATCGTCTGTGCTTTCATATTTTCATTTTTAATATGAATTACTTTATCTGCTAATTTATATTCATACAATCTTTTTTGTATACCCATTATTTTTGTATTATTTATAAGTTTTTGTAAATTTATATTAAGATTTTCAACACCTAATGTTCCACTTTTAATAGGAGTAATAACTTGAAAAAGAGTAAGAAAGTTTGAAATATTTTTATTTTTAATATGATCATACATATCTTTAATATATTCAGATGCAATATCAAGTATTCCATGTAATATTTTATAATTATTTTCATTTCTCAAACTATTAACTTCATAATTACTTAGAATTGATTTTTGAGCATAATAATTGGGAATAGATATATCTATAAATTTAAAATCATCAAACTCATCTTTATAAGTAGGAACCTTACCTTTTCTTATCTCATTTGCAATTACTGCAATTGCTTGATGCTCATTTTGTCTATAAATCTTTGTAAGTTTACAAATAGGTGCTAGTTCATATCTAATAGCATCTCTTAAAATATCACCAGCACCTATAGCAGGTAGTTGACCATCATCTCCTACAATAATTAAAACTGACTCTGGATTAATTCTGCTAAAAACTTTATAGAAAGTGATACTATTTACCATGGACGCTTCGTCTATTAAGATTACTTTATAATCAAAATAATCTTTATCACTATTTTCTATTTTTACTAATGACGATTGAATAGTACTACTTTTATATCCCGTAGTATCTGCAATTCTTTGAGCGGCAATACCACTTAGTGCCATACAATGAATATCATCGTAAGACACAACCTCTTCAAGAAGTTCTAATATAGCTCTACTAGATGTTGATTTACCTGTCCCTGCATAACCAATAAGTAATATTGTATTTGCCCCTTCATTTATAAGTTCAACTGCTTTTCGTTGCTCTTCACTTAATATAAAACCTAATGTTTCCTCTTTTTTTAACATATAATCATCGAACTTTTTTATAATAGTATTATGACTATTAAATTTCTTTCTATCTTCAAAAAAGTTCATTATCTTAGTTTCACAATTAAAATATATACTAGGGGCAAAACTATCTTTTATAGTTTCATTAATCTCTTGCTTTGACAATAATAAAACAAGTGCATCTTCATATAAATTATCCATATTATTAAAATTCATAGCATCATCAAGTAATGAAAAAAGTTGCTCTTTTTTTATTGAACTATTCCCATTTGATTCACAAAATTCTCTTAATGTATAGTTCATACATGCTGTAATTCTAAAGTTACTTTTTTTATCTATCCCTAAAGATGTACCAATCTCATCTGCTCTTTTGAAACCTATACCTTTTATTTGAGTTAACATATAGGGATTTTCTTTAATTCTTGATATTAGATTGTCTATTTCTCCAAATTGTTGATATATTTTATTTATTAAATTACTAGTTACTCCATACTTAGCTAAAAAAGAGCCTAACTCTCTAAGATGTTTAAATTTATTCCAAGAGAGAACTATTTGAGTTAATTTTTTATCCTTAATTCCTTTAAATTCTAAAAGTTTTGAAGGTGTATTATCAAGTATTTCACAAAGCTCTTCATCAGAATATTTTACAGTTAATTCATGTGCAAGTTTTTTGGATATACCTTTTACAATTTTTGTTAGAAAAAAATATATTTCAGCTTCTTTAACCTCTAAGGATGTAAAAGCAAACTGTACTCCATACTTTTTATGAGTATTCCATACCCCTGTTAGTAGTATCTCTTCCCCCACTAATTTTTCCAAAGGAGCATCAAAATACTGACCACATATTTTTTGATCATTTTCTAAAATAGCAATATAATAATTATTTTCTTCATTTGTGTATAATATTTTTTTTAAAATACCAGAGAGTTTAAATGAATCATTAATATCCATCATTGAACTTTTTATTTTTATGTTTATCTTTTTTATATCTATTATTATTTTTAAGTTTATATAGTAAATTTGAACTTTTTAATATAGCCTTTTTTTCATCTTCATATGTTTTTGAGTGTGAATCTAAATTGTTTAATATAAGTTGTGCCAGATTTTTAAGTGCCATTGGATACTCTTGATACAAATCGAGTGATTCTATCTTTTGTAATTCATCATAACTACGAGTCATAGCTTTTTTATAAAGCTCTAAATCAAAATTATCATATTTTAACAATCCTATTGCTTTTGTTGTGAATTTTTCAAGAATTCTTATATATCTTAATCTTTTAGTTTTTTCATTTACTTCATATTTCATAAAAGAATTATATCAGAATAATTGTTAGGGTAACTTATTATTTTTACAAAAGAAGAACTTTAAATAAAATGATTTTATTTAAAGTTCCTAATATATAAATTTATTATTTATAACAATGTTCAGCTTTAAACATACCAAACTTTTGTTTTGTTCCATGTTTGTCTTTTTTCTTACTATATGCTGTAACTACTGGATTACATTCATCAATCCATGAATACATATCATAAATTTTTACAGTTTTAAAACCCATTTTCTTAAATGTTTCTGCTTCTATAGATGCTCTTGAAGCTGAGTTACATACAACTATAATTTTATCTTTTATAAAGTTGTCATCATCATCTAATACAATACTTTCTAGTGCTTTTTCTGGTGATTGTCTTCCAACTCTATATGCACCTTTCATACTTGCACCAGCCCATTCTAACTGAGTTCGAACATCTACTACTGCCCAATCTTTTGCTGTTAAAGCATGTCTTACCTCTTTAGCTGTAGCAAATTCACCTGATTTTTTAGCATCAGCTTTTAATTTTTTTGTTAATTGTTTATAACTAACAAAATCATCTGCATTTGCAACTCCAGCAAATAAACTTGCTGCTAATAATATATTTCCTATTTTCATAACTTCTCCTTTTATATCTTTAAGATAATATCAAAAATAATGTTTATAACAAATAAAATAAAAATTTAGATTTTATTCTCAGTCGTTATCAATTAGGTAAATCCGACTATAAAACCTAAAATCTCCAAGTAAACTTTAAGAAATAGAATTATTTTATAAAATATCCTACTTTTTTTATGACTAAATACGATCACTTTAATAGAAATAAAGATTTAATATAGAATATTTCAGGCTGAAAACTCAAGCAAACCTAGGTACTATAA
>CAZLZQ010000109.1:0-3414 GCA_964564065.1 uncultured Arcobacteraceae bacterium
ATCATCCTGTGAATTTTCAACATATGCCATATCTCTTAAATGTTTTTGATACTCTTCTAAATTAAAGTTTGTCATATCTGATACACCATCATCAATTGCAGATTGAGCCACAGCAGAAGCAACCCAAATAAGAACTTCTTTATTAAATGGTTTAGGGATAATATGATTTTTTCCATATTCTAAACTTTGATCATCATACGCAGCTTTTACATAGTAAGGAATAGGTTGTTTTGCTAATTTTGCTAAAGCCTCTGCTGCAGCCATCTTCATATTTTCAGTAATTTTCTTTGCTTGAACATCTAATGCACCTCTAAAAATAAATGGAAAACCAAGTACATTATTCACCTGATTTGGATAATCACTTCTTCCTGTCCCAATTATTGCATCATCTCTTACCTCTTGAATCTCTTCAGGGAAAATTTCTGGAGTTGGATTTGCAAGAACTAAAATAATAGGATCTTTTGCCATAGATTTTACCATCTCTTTTGATACAGTTTTAGCAACACTTAATCCTAAAAGCATATCTGCACCTTTTAATGCATCAGCTATAGTTACATCTTTAGTTTCTATTACAAACTCTTTTTTGTATTCATTTATATCATCTCTTTTATGGTTAATTACACCTTTACTATCACACATTAAAATATTTTTTGCACCTAGTTTTTTATACATTTTTGCACAAGTCATAGCAGCAGCTCCGGCACCACTTATAACTATTTTCATATCTTTTATATCTTTTTTAACTAATTCACTAGCATTTATTAAAGCAGCTGTTGTGATTATTGCTGTTCCATGTTGATCATCATGCATTACTGGTATATTTACTCTTTTTTGTAACTCTTTTTCTATCTCAAAACATTTTGGTGCTTTAATATCTTCAAGATTTATACCACCAAAACTAGGACTAATTGCGGCACAGATATCTATAATTTTTATAGGATCATGTTCATCAAGTTCTATATCAACACCATCAACATTTGCAAATTTTTTAAATAATACAACCTTACCTTCCATAACTGGTTTTGATGCTAATGCACCAATGTCACCAAGTCCAAGTACCGCTGTACCATCACTTATTACTGCTACAGTATTACCTTTTGCAGTGTATTTATATGCTAAACTTGGATCTTTTTCAATCTCTTTACAAGGTAATGCTACACCTGGTGTATATGCTATAGATAAGTCTTTTTGGGTATCACATGCTTTTGTTACATCTGTCCCAATTTTACCACCTTTATGATAATTTAGTATCTCGTCATCTGTAAGATTCATTTATATTCCTTATGTTTTCATCATTATATTATTTTTACATTAATATGATATAATAAAAACAAATTAACAAAAGTTAAAAGGATATACATGGGTAAAATATTTGTAGATGCATGTTTAGGTAAAAAAACACCTTATACACCAGTTTGGATGATGCGACAAGCAGGAAGATATCTTCCAGAATATATGAAAGTAAGAGCTGAAGCTGGAAACTTTTTAAACCTTTGTCATGATCCTAAAAAAGCTGCTGAAGTTACTATTCAACCTTTAGATATAGTTGGTGTAGATGCTGCAATTTTATTTAGTGATATTTTAGTAATACCAGATGAGATGGGTATGGATTTAGAATTTATAAAAGGTTTTGGACCAAAATTTAATGATCCTATTGAAACTCAAGAAGATTTAGATAGATTGATTGGGGGAAAAGGAGCTTCTAGTAAATTGACTTATGTTTATGAAACTATTGAACTACTTAGAAAACAATTAGATGAAAGAGATGATGATATTGCTCTTATTGGTTTTACTGGTTCCCCTTGGACATTAGCAACATATATGATTGAGGGACAAGGTACAAAAACATATAATTTATGCAAGAAAATGATGTATTCAAATCCAGAATTATTACATAATCTTTTAGCTAAAGTGACTGAAGTAGTTAAACTTTATATGGAGAAACAGATCAAATCAGGAATAGATGTTGTACAGATATTTGACTCATGGGCAGCTGCAATAGAACCATCAAAATATAATGAATTTTCATGGAAATATATGGTTGAAATTGCTGATTATTTAAAATCTAAATATCCTGAAACTCCTATTATCATGTTTCCAAAAGGTGTAAGTTCATTTATAGAACAAGGTCTTGTTTATGGTAACTTTGATGTATTTGGTGTAGATTGGGGAACTCCTATGGCTATGGCAAAAGAAAAGTTAGGTGATAAATATGTTCTTCAAGGAAATATGGAACCATGTAGATTATACAGTAAAGAAGCTACTACAGCATGTGTAGAATCAATTCAAAAAACAATGGGAACATCAAGACATATTTTTAATCTTGGGCATGGAATACTTCCCGATGTACCAGTTGAAAATGCAAAACACTTTGTAAGTGAATGTCAAAGAGTAAGTAAAAAATAATATTAGTATGATTAATATTATTTTTGGACCTATCCCTTCTCGACGTTTTGGTATGAGTTTGGGAATAGATCTTTCACCTTTTAGTAAGCAATGTAATTTTGATTGTTTATATTGTGAATTAGCATATGCAAAAACAGTATCTAAACAAACTGAAATCATAAGTGTAGAAGAGATTATAGTACAACTTAAAACTGCATTAAAAAAACATAAAAATATTGATGTGATAACATTTACAGCAAATGGAGAACCATCTTTATACCCACATCTTAATCAACTAATTAATGATGTAGATAAAATTAAAGGTGATATAAAAACGCTTATTTTAAGTAATGGAGCAAATATTTATCATAAAGATATACAGCAAATATTGTCTAAAATAGATATTGTGAAGTTATCATTAGACTGTACAAGTGAAAAATGTTTTAAAAAGCTTGATAGAGTTAATAATTCTGTTGACTGTACAAAAATAGTTGATGGTATGGTAGAGTTTAGAAATATTTATAAAAAGCAATTAATTATAGAGGTACTTTTTGTAAAAACTTTAAATGATAATGATACAGAGATAGAACAAATTTATAAAGCATTAAAAAGAATTAATCCTAATAGAATTGACATAGGTACGATAGATAGACCTCCTGCTTATAATGTTGAATCAATTAGTTATGAAAAACTTGTAGATATTGCAAATACTTTTAATAATCTTCCTGTTACAATTACTCATAAAAATAAAATTGTCAATAAACAAGCTTATAATAAAGATGAGATTTTAACTTTGTTATCTAGACGACCACTTACTAAAGAAGATGTGGAAAATATTTTTGATGAAAATACTATTTTAGAATTAAATAGATTGATTAAACTAGATAAAATTACAAAAATAAATAACAACAATGTGATATTTTATAAAATTTTGTAATTCTTTAAAAAACACTTGACAATTTTTTATAATTTAACTATAATTCTGCCACTTAAAAAGACAAACTCTTTTTAAATAAGTTCCGGCATAGC
>CAZLZQ010000110.1:0-3389 GCA_964564065.1 uncultured Arcobacteraceae bacterium
TTTCTAAGTTTGATTTAGCACTATTTGATAATGAATCACCAAGTAAGTTTACACTTTCCATTACTGCTAGCATATCTGCTTTTAGGTTTGGATTTATATTTACTTTATTTCTAAAGTCATCATTTGTATATTCACCAAGAGTACTTTTTAACTGTGTCATATCTCGTTCAATAGCATTAATCATTTTATTAATAGAGATTGCAAGTGTATTAATCATAGGATTTGTAGTAGTTGCTTTTATTCTACATTTGTATATACCTTGCCCTACTTTATCAGTAGTAATTGTAATCTCACCCATAACTTGCATATCTGCTTTAAGTTTTCCATCTTGCTCTGCAGCTATATCATTTAGTCTATGAAGAAGTTGCCCAAGCTCATCATTTGTTTTAATATCTATTGGTTTAAATTTATTTATTTTAAATGATATAAAGTCCAAGAAATGATCTAAAGAATCATTAAATATACTTAGTTCTCTATTTAGAGTAGTTTTTAATATATAATTTACTACTGCCATCATTGTTAAAATAATAATAATTGTCATTACCGCCATAACATATACAATATAATTTATTTGATTTATTGCTTTATCAATATGTTTTAAATGTTTACCCATTACATACATACCGATTTTTCTATTGTCTACATCTACAATAGGATATGATACAAGAAGATGTCCATTGTTTACATAGTATCCATTCTCTTTTAGACGATCAAAATCTGCACCTCTTACAAGCTGTATAAATTTTTCATCTTTTGTTTTTTGTGAGATATAATAATTTTTAAGTTTAGATTCTGATGTAAGAGCATCTCCTCTTTTATACTTTTCATCCATAAGTATCAATAACTCTGTATGATTTTTTGCAAGTGATTTTACTACACTATTTAACCCTTGAATAAGCTCAACAGAACCTAGATAGTTATGATTTTCATCAAAAATTGGAGATAATCCACGAGAAACTAATCCAGCACGACCCACTTCAATTGCAAATAATGGCTTTTGAGTACTTTTAACTTTATTTATAGTATCTCTAAATGAACTTAGGTCATCACCATATTTTTCAGGTTTCCAAGACCTTACAAAAGATTTTACATCTTTTGTATGAACATGTATTTTTACATTTTTGAACATTGTTCCATTTCGATACATTTTAGATAATTTTTTTAACTTAGGAACTATAATATCTCTATTATTTGTTTTTAAAGCATTAATAATTACTTCATCATTTGCAATGGCAACTGCACCTACCATTCCAATCTTACCTTTTGCCATCTGCTTTGTTTTTATATGGCTTTGTAAAGATTCCGCTGTATTTTTATATACAGAATCAGTTGCAACACCTAGTTCATAATAAACAAATCCTGCAACAATAACAATAATAACTGCTACAAAACTTAATAATTTTATATTAACTTTTGCCGCCAATGATGTTTTTTTCATGTAATACTCCTATGGAACTTAAATATTCTTATATTTTATCTCTATTTTACTTAAATTATATTCTTTTTTTTACTAAAACCTTACAACCTAATACAAACTCTGAATTTTGAAGAGATATTTCATCATCTACTTCTATACTTTTTATATCAATAATTTTATTATTAGATGTCAATTGTACAAACCCTTTTTTATCTTTTTTACTAGGATGATTTATCTCAAAACTATTTTTTAACATATTAAAATCATTTTCTTTTATTTTTAATATATGTCCAAAACTATTTTTATATTGAGTTTTTAGTTGATTAATTGATTTTTCAACTAACTCAAATTTTCTATCAAGAGAATGTTGTTCAAAACTTAAAAAAAGATGTTTTGAAATTTGCTCTTTATCTCTAATAATTCTTTTAAATTTTTGAGTAAATTCATCACTCAAGGTATCTACATAAAGTCTTAAATCATTTATATTTGGTGTTGATATCTCAATTGCATTTGATGGGGTACTTGCTCTTACATCAGCTACTAAATCTGATATTACAAAATCACTTTCATGACCAACCGCACTTATTATTGGAGTTGTTGCACTATATATCTCATTAGCTACTATCTCTTCATTAAAAACCCATAGATCCTCAATACTTCCACCACCTCGTCCAACAATTATAATACTTTTTATATCTTTAGTTAAATCTTCAACTGCTAACTGATCAGCTTTTTTTATATTATTAACTATCTCATATTTAGCATTTTCACCTTGAACCGTGGTTGGTAGTAAAATCATTTTAGCCAAGGGATAGCGATTTGCTAAAATTTTTTTCATATCTTCTATTGCAGCACCTGTATTTGAGGTGATTACATATATATTATTTGGAAACTTTGGTAATACTTTTTTAAGTGATTTATCGAAGTAACCTTTTATTTGAAGCTTTGTTTTTAGCTGTTCATATGCTAAAGCTAATGCACCCACACCACTTGGTTCAATTTTTTGCACCAGAAGCTGATAGTTTCCTCTTGGGGCATAAACTGTTAAATTTCCACTTATAACAATCTTTTGACCAACCTCTAATCTAAACTTTAAATATTGTGCATTTCCTCTAAACATCACACACGATATTGTAGATTTACTATCTTTGACACTAAAATATATATGACCACTTGAGTGATGTGTTAGATTTGATATCTCACCCTCTACATATATCGTAGTAAAAGTTGTTTCAAGTATACCCTTGATCTGTTCGTTTAGAGTACTTACTGTTATTGGAGAATTCAATTATATCTTTCTAGCTATAAATGTTGTACTCATATCCAAACTATAACCTTTTACAAATATTGGCTCTAGTCCTACACTTTTCAACTCTTCACACATCTGCTTCGTTGTTATAAATTTTTCTATTGATTCTGGTAAATAAGTATATGCATCTTTATTTTTAGATACAAGACCGCCAATATGAGGCATTAAACTATTCATATAAAATTTTGTTAGTTTTGAAGCGATATCATCTTTATCATTTTTAGTAAATTCTAAAATTATACAAAGTCCACCTTTTTTTAAAACTCTAGCAAACTCTTTTAGCCCCTCTTTTCTTTTTACAACGTTTCTTATTCCATAAGATATAGATATAAAATCTGCACTTTCATCTTCAAGAGGCATATCTTCTGCCCCTGCTTCTATAAAAGAATCTTTTCTATGTGGTATTTTAGTTTTTCCAACTTCCATCATCCCAACGCTAGGATCTACTCCAAGTATCTCACTTACATTTATACCATTTGTTTTTGCAACATTTTCCCAGTCAATCATAAGATCACCAGTACCACATGCTACATCTACAATTCTAGTTATATTTGATTTTCCATAAAAATTAAAAGCCATATTACAAGCTTTTCTTCTCCACATTTTATCTATACCCATACTTAAAACTCTATTTGCTAAATCATAAGTTTTAGCAATATCATT
>CAZLZQ010000111.1:0-3306 GCA_964564065.1 uncultured Arcobacteraceae bacterium
ATTGTTTTGGTTGCGGAAGCTGGATTTGAACCAGCGACCTACGGGTTATGAGCTTACAGTTTTCATAACTCCCAACCCCTTGTCTAAAGGGTTTTTTAAACCTTAAAGACAACAATCAAGACAACAACTTTGATCAAAATAGACAAATCAAAATATAAAATGCTATATTTAATTAAAAGACAAATTGTCGCTTAATTAAATATAGCAAATCATCCAATCTTCCTCTTTTTTGGAACCACTACCATCAATGGTTACAAAATTTAAATTTTCATAACTTTTTCTTACTTTTTCATTAATAGGTGTAATTGATATCATATTGATAGCAAAATTATCTTTTACACTTATTCCTAAATTTGTAGCAAGATATTCAATCAATAAAAATCTAGATAATTTTATATTATCAAGCTCTTTAAAAATCTTTCCTCTATAATCTTTTTCTAAAAATAAAAATTCAACATTTAAACTAACTAAATCATCTATAATTGTAGAAGTACCTATATTTATAAATCCACAATATCTCTGCTGTTCTGTATCAAAACAAGCATGGATTACATTTGTAGCTAATTCATCCTCATTATCATAGCACAATTCAACAGTAGTATCAAATATATCTTTTAATTTTGGAAGGTCAAAATTTGGTTTATATTTATTACTAAAAAAATCTGTTAAATTATTTGCAGATATAGTTTTTATTACAAATCTAGGTATCATATATACCTAATTATGAAGCAAATAAAAGATGTTGTCTTTTTTTTGCTTCTTCTAACATCTCTTTTTGTTCAGGTGTTTGTCTTAAATACTTTTTTCTTTGTTCTGGAGTCAATTTAACTGGTTTTGCTTTTTCTAAATCACCATCTTTATTTATAAAGTATCCCATATCAATCTCCTTTTTCTATTTATTATCATTATAGCATATTTTTCATAAATAATAAAATGACAAATTGTCTTTTAATTATTCAGCAATTCATAAATTAAATACAATAATTTGCAATATTTTATTTAAAGGTTTTTATTCCTTGAGAATAGATATTCAAAATATTCTCTTAATAGATGATTTTAGGGTAAATGGATATAATGCGTGCTAATAATTAGTGATATAAAAAAGGTAATAATGAAATATTTAAAAAAACTAATCACAAAACATATAACTATTGATTTAGATGAATGGAATGAATTAACTTCTAAATTCCAACAAGTCACAATTAAAAAAGGGACAATTATTTCAAGTGCTGGGGATATATTTAGTGATTTTTATTTTATAAAAAGTGGATTGGCTCGCTCATACTTTACAGACTTAAATGGCAAAGATTTTACTTGGCAAATATATTTTCGAGGTAAAAGTAAATATGGATTGAACTACTTTATGGATGATAGTGTAAGTTATTATGAAAATGATGGTTCAATGTTGCACTTTGAAGCTTTGGAAGATTCTGTATTTTATAAAATTAGTTTGAAAGAGATGGATAATTTTTTAAATAATTCAGATAAGAAATGGGAACATTTAGCAAGAATTTGGCTTCATGATACATATTTTAGTTCAACATATAAAAGAGTAATATCTTTAATGAGTGAAAATGTTGAAGCGAGATATGATAGATTACTTTTAGAATATCCAAATATTTTTAATAGAGTAAAATCATATCATATTGCTACATTTTTAGGAGTAGCACCACAAACACTCAGTAAATTAAAAAAATGAATCTAAGTGAATGAAATAAAAATCTATTTTTGATAAACTTCAAGAAATTATATTAAGGGGTAAAATGACTAAAATAGAAAATTTCATAAAACTAAATCAAAGTAATAATATATTACATATTGGAAATGTATGGGATATCCAAAGTGCATTGATATTTGAAAAACAAAATTATAAAGCACTTGGAACATCAAGTTTAGCAATAGCTAATTCTTTAGGGTTTGAAGATGGAGAAGAATTGAGTTTTGATACATTATTAACTATTGTAAAACAAATTATATCAAAAGTAAATATACCATTAACTGTTGATATAGAAGGTGGCTATAGTAGAGATACTAATCAAATAATAGAAAATATAATTTCACTTTATGAGATTGGAGTAGTTGGTATAAATATTGAAGATTCTATCGTGAAAAATGGTAATAGAGTTATCTTACCAAAGAATGATTTTGTAACTATTTTAAAAGATATAAAAAAAGCTTTAATGGAAAGAAATATTGATATTTTTATAAATGTAAGAACTGATTATTTTATAATGCAATTAGATAATCCACTCGAAGAAACAATCAAAAGAATAAAACTTTATGAGCAAAGTGGTGCTGATGGTATTTTTATCCCTTGTATCGTAGATATTGAAGATATTAAACAAGTTGTAAAATTAACTAGCCTACCAATCAATATTATGACAATGCCAAATTTACCATCATTTGAAGTTTTACAAAATGCAGGAATAAAAAGAATTAGTCAAGGTCCATTTATTTATAATAGTATTATGGAAAGTTTTAAAAATAAATTGGAGACTATCAATAATGATAATTCTTTTAAAAGCTTGTTTTAATGAACCAAATAAATATACAATACTATAAAACAAAATATACAGAGTTTATTTTAGGTTCATTTGATAATAAACTTTGTTTACTTGATTTTAGATATAGAAAAATGAGAACAACAGTAGATAATAGACTACAAAAAGGTTTAAATGCTCAATTTGTAGAACAAGATGATGAAATATTAGAAGAAACAAGAAGGCAACTTGATGAGTATTTTAATATGAAACGAAAAAAATTTAATATTCCACTTATTACAGTTGGTACTGATTTTCAAAAGAGTGTTTGGGAAGGATTACTCAAAATTCCTTATGGCACAAGATTAACATATTTACAATTAGCAAAAAACATAAATAATGAAAAAGCAGTAAGAGCAGTAGCAAATGCTAATGGTGCGAACTCTATTGCTATAATAATACCTTGTCATCGTATCATTGGAACAAATGGAGAATTAACTGGATTTGGTGGTGGATTACCACTTAAAAAGAAATTGCTTGAATTAGAACAAAATTTATTTACAGTATAATATAATGTTAATTAAACAAGAAAAATATAATATCATTGTTAGTAAAGATAAACAATATAATGGTCAATTTTATACAGCTGTAAAAACAACAGGTATATTTTGTTTACCATCTTGTTCGGCAAAAAAGCCATTTAAAAAGAATGTAATTTTTTATGATACAAAAAATGAAGCAATATTAAAGAGACCACAGCACAACCAAAAAGTAGGTAAATCCGACCATACACAATATTTTACAAATTTAAAGTAATAAACAATAT
>CAZLZQ010000112.1:0-3283 GCA_964564065.1 uncultured Arcobacteraceae bacterium
CAAAAGAAGAGGGTGGTAGACATACTCCATTCTTTAGTGGATATAGACCTCAGTTCTATGTAAGAACAACAGATGTTACAGGTTCAGTTGAATTAGCTGAAGGTGTTGAAATGGTAATGCCTGGTGATAACGTTGAAGTTACAGTAACATTAGTTTCTCCAGTTGCACTTGAAAAAGGTACTCAGTTCGCTATTAGAGAAGGTGGTAGAACTGTTGGTGCTGGTGTTATCGCTGAAATTATCGAGTAATAGTAATGGGTGATAGAATAAAAATAGGTTTAAAATGTGAAGAGTGTGGTGATATTAATTACACAACAATGAAAAACCCTAAGACTCATACTGAAAAGTTTGAAGTTAAAAAATATAGTCCAAGACTAAAAAAACATACAACTCATAAAGAAATTAAGCTTAAATCTTAGTTTCTTATGATATAATCGCGACCTGTTTAATCGGGTTGTGATTAACTCTTTAAAATTAGGCCAATAGCTCCAATGGTAGAGCACCGGATTCCAAATCCGGGTGCTGTGGGTTCGAGTCCCTCTTGGCCTGCCATTAAACAAATAAATTAATTAGTAAAAAGTAAAAAGTAAAAATATTTAATAATTTTTATCTTTTAGTTTTTATTCAGAGGTATTAAATATGAACAAACTTATATTAGCTTATAAACAAGCAAAAGATGAATTACATAAAGTAATCTTTCCTATTAAAGAGCAAGTGAAAAGTGCTTATTTATCAGTTTTTGTAGTGGTTACAGTAATATCACTATTCTTGGCTCTTATTGATGCAGTTATGTCAGTAAGTTTATCTTCAGTAATAAATTAAGAAAGGCGTATAATAAATATGGCACATAATTGGTATGCGATACAAACACACTCAGGTAGTGAATTAACAATAAAAAGAGCATTAGAGCAACTTTCTGAAGATCTTGAAGATGGAAGAATTGAGCAAGTTCTTGTTCCTACAGAGGATTTAATAGAGATTAAAAAAGGTCAAAAAACTATTATAGAAAAACCTTTATATTCTGCATATGTTTTTGCAAAGATTGATTTAGATACGGCTTTATGGCATGCAATTCAATCTATGCCAAAAGTTGGTAGATTTATTGGTGAATCTAAAAAACCTTCACCTTTATCTGAAAAAGATATAAATCAAATTTTAGAAAAAGTAAATAATAGAGGAGCTGCTAAACCTAAAGTTTCTTTTGAAGAGGGAGAAACTCTTAGAATTAAAGAGGGATCTTTTGCAAACTTTAATGGAATAGTAGAATCATTTGATATGTCATCAGGTTTAATCAAGCTAAATGTATTAATATTTGGTAGAAATACACCTGTAGAGATCGCTTATACTCAAGTAGAAAGAGTAGAATAGATTAATATTTGTGTTAAGTGCTAAATATTAATCTATAATACTTAGCACTTAACACAATAGTTAATAAACTAAAAAACAAAGTATTTTGTGTGTTAACACTAAATTATCCAAAGGAAAAAAAATGGCAAAAAAAGTAACTGGAATATTAAAACTTCAAATACCTGCAGGTGCAGCTAACCCATCACCTCCAGTAGGACCAGCATTAGGTCAAAGAGGTATTAATATCATGGAATTCTGTAAAGCATTCAATGAAAAAACAAAGCAAAATGCAGGTTTTAAAATCCCTGTAGAGATTACAGTTTATTCTGATAAAAGTTTTACATTTGTAACAAAACAACCACCAATGAGTGAATTAATTATGAAAGCAGCAGGACTTAAAAAAGGTTCAGATAATCCTTTAAAAAATAAAGTTGCAAAATTAACTCAAGATCAAGTTATGGAAATAGTTAAACAAAAAATTGTTGATTTAAATACAAATGATGAAGCACAAGCTGCAAAAATTGTAGAAGGTTCTTGTAGAAGTATAGGTATTGAAGTAGCATAGTCCTACTTTAATATTATAGTAAGCCATATTACCACAAGGCTTTAAAAGTGGTAGCAACATAAAATAAATTTGCGGAGAATTAAAATGAGTAAAAGATATAAATCTTTAGTAGAAAAAATAGATAGAGAAAAACAATATGCACTTAGTGATGCAATATCATTAGTTAAAGACTTGAAATCAGCAAAGTTTGACGAAACAGTTGATTTAGCTATTAACTTAAATGTAGATCCAAGACATGCAGATCAAATGATTAGAGGTGCTGTTGTACTTCCAAATGGTACTGGTAAAACTGTTAGAGTTGCAGTTTTTGCTAAAGGTACTAAAATGGATGAAGCAAAAGCAGCTGGTGCTGATATTGTTGGTAATGATGATTTAGTAGAATCAATCCAAGCTGGAAATATTGATTTTGATGTACTTATAGCTACACCAGATACAATGGGACTAGTTGGTAAAATTGGTAGAATACTTGGACCAAAAGGGTTAATGCCAAACCCTAAGACAGGTACAGTAACTATGGATGTAACAAAAGCTGTTACAGATTCTAAAGGTGGAAAAGTAACTTATAGAGTTGATAAAAAAGGTAATATTCATTGTGGTGTTGGTAAAGTTTCTTTTACTGCAGAAGCATTAACAGAAAATATTTCAGTAGTAATGTCAGCTATTAATAAAGCTAAACCATCAACAGCTAAAGGTAAATATGTTACTAAAGCTGCAGTATCTTTAACTATGAGTCCATCAGTAATAATTGATAGCTCAGAGATGATGGATATTAAATAATAATTATATTAAAATTAAAAAGCTAAAATAAAAATATTTTGGCTTTATCTTAAAAACTAAAGACAGCAGGTGAGAGTATTAAAAAGTAAATTTATATTTACTTTTTTCTTATTTTCTTAATTGCCCGCCGAAGTTCTATTGTTTTGGAAAGGAGGAAAAATTATGACTAAATTACAAAAAAATGAAATTGTTGAATCATTATCTAATGAATTCAAAACAGCTGAAGCTATTGTTGTTGCTGATTATAGAGGTACAGCTCATAAAGATTTAGAGTCTTTAAGAGTTGCTGCTGCTGAAGTTGGAGCAAAAGTTCAAGTTGCTAAAAATTCACTTGTTTCAATCGCTGTTAAAAATGCAGAGAAAGAAGCATTAGAGTTAACTGGTACAAATATATTTATTTGGTCTGAAGATCAAATCTCAGCTTGTAAAGTTGCAGATAAATTTGCTTCAGCAAATAAAGATACATTCAGTATTAAATCAGGTATCATTGAAGGTAAAGCTGCTGACGCTGCAACTGTTAATCAGTTCGCTAAGTTACCAGGTAGAGAAGAATTACTTGGAATGCTTGCATCTGTATGGATGGGACCTGTTAGAA
>CAZLZQ010000113.1:0-3281 GCA_964564065.1 uncultured Arcobacteraceae bacterium
TTATATATCAATATATCTTGATATATAAATATATTTATGTTATACTTTTAAAATAAGTGAGGATATATGGAAGATTTTATAAAAACAATTGGGTCATTAAATGATGAAACAAGACTAAAAATATTAAGATTTATAGATATAAATAAAAAAGTATGTGTATGTGATATAGAAAACTCCTTTGAGATGATACAATCTCGTATATCAAGACATCTAAAGATTTTAAAAGATGCTGGTTTTTTAAAAGTACAAAGAGAGGGTAGATGGGCTTATTATAGTATCAGAACTCCTCTTGATAGTTTTAGGCAAAGTATTTTGAAAGAGATAAGCTACCTAAGTACAAACATTCCAGATCTAGTACATGATTGTAAAACATTACAACACCCATGCAAATTGGAACATTAGATGGAACTATTTTATTTATTTTTACAAAACTTTTGGATTCTTACACAAGATATGGCTATATATATTATTTTTGGTGTATTAATCGCTGGAGTTTTAAAGCAGATTATTCCAAATAATTTTGTCTCAAAGCATTTAGGAAAAAGTAATATCTCATCAGTTATAAAAGCATCTATTTTTGGAATACCATTACCACTATGTAGCTGTAGTGTTATACCATTTGCCACAAGCTTAAAAAAAGAGGGAGCTAGTAGTGGATCAGTTCTTAGTTTTTTAATATCTACTCCTATTACAGGTGCTGATAGTATACTTGCTACTTATGGGTTTTTTGGTTGGATATTTACAATTTATAGAGTGCTTACCTCACTAATTATTGCTATAGTTGCAGGAATATTACAAAATATCTTTGGTACAGAACTAACTCAAGAGATACAAGAGTGCAAAAGTTGCTGTAGTGGTGGATCATGTAGTAGTTCTAAGAAATCAAAATTTAGTATAAAAAAAGTGTTTGATTATGCTATAAATGATATCTTTAAAGATTTTGCAAAGCCACTATTTTTTGGACTTATTTTAGGCTCTCTAATTACTACATTTATGCCACAAAATATCATAGAATATCTAGGTGATAACCAATTTTTAACTTACTTTTTGATTTTATTATTTTCTATGCCTCTATATATTTGTGCTACTGCTTCACTTCCAATAGCAGCATCTTTAATTGCAAGTGGATTAAGTGGTGGGGCTGCTTTTATACTTCTAAGTGCTGGACCTGCTACAAATAGTGTAACTATGGGTGTAGTACTTCAAGTATTAGGTAAAAAAGCATTAGTGATATATCTGGGTGTTATAGGAATATTTAGTTTACTATTTGGATATATTCTTGATATCTATTTTCCAAATCTTTTAAGTGGTATGATAGTAAATCATAGTGAAAGTTTTAGTTTATATCATCAAATTGGAGCTATAGTTATGCTTGGATTTATGATAAAATTTTTAGTAAAAGGTAAATAATATGTGGAAAGAAACTGTTGATTATCTAACTCTTGATATCTTAAAACTTGATGGTAGCATAAATGATGTAGTAAACTTTTTTATTTATGATACATTTAAAATATGGTTTTTACTTCTTACTATTATTTTTATAGTATCATATTTAAGAACTCATTTTAATACAGAGTATGTAAGAGCATATCTACAAGGTAAATCACAATTTACAGGCAATATCCTAGCAGCCTTATTTGGTATCATCACCCCTTTTTGTAGCTGTAGTGCAATACCACTTTTTTTAGGCTTCATACAAGCTAGAATACCATTAGGGGTGACATTTAGTTTTTTGATATCTAGTCCTATGAATAACGAAATAGCAATAGCACTATTATTTGGTATCTTTGGCTGGAAAGTAACTGCAATTTATATAGCATTTGGATTACTTGTAGCCATACTTGGTGGATATATAATTGGTCGTATGAATATGGAAAAGTATATTTTACTAGATGTAAAGCCTATGCAAGGTGAACTTGATGAAGTTAAAATTACACTCACATTTACTCAAAGAGTAAATGAAGCTTGGGACTATACAAAAGATATATTTAGTAAAATTTGGTTTTATGTTCTTATTGGTGTAGCTATTGGAGCTTTTATACACGGCTACATACCAGCAGATTTAATAGTAAAATACGCAGGTGCTTCAAACCCTTTTGCACCACTTATTGCAGTTCTTGCAGGAATACCAATGTACAGTAATGCTGCTGGTGTTATGCCACTTATTGAGGTTCTAACTTCAAAAGGTATGTTACTTGGAACGGCTCTTAGTTTTATGATGGCAATAACAGCTTTAAGTTTACCAGAAGCGATGATACTAAAAAAAATATTACATGTTAAACTTATAGCACTATTTTTTGGAATTGTTGGGGTTGGAATAGTTTGTATTGGTTATTTATTTAACTTTATACTATAATTTATACGAAGGAAAAATATGAAAAAATTAATATTAGCTAGCTTAATAATAGGATCAAGTTTATTTGGAAATATGTATGGTTTAAAACCATTTCATATAACTAAAGATATCACTTGTGTAATTGGAGATTTTAATCCACCAAAGAGATCAAACAAAGGTTTTGTATCAAATATGTGTTATGTAAATATAGGAGATAGTCTAGTAGTACTTGATGCTGGGCCTACGTATAAATTTGCACAAGAATTTTATAATCTGATGAAAAAAGAATATCCAACAAAAGAAGTTAAAGCAGTAATTTTAAGTAACTATCATGATGATAGAGTTCAAGGAGCATCGTTTTTCAAAGAGAAAGGTGCTAAAATAATTGGATATAAAACTATAAATGATGATATGAAAAACAATCCTGATAAATTTTTACGGATGAAAATGATCTTTTCAAAGGATATTTTAAAAAATACTAAAATCATCAATGTAGATACATTAGTAGAAAATGGATATAAAATAAAAGGTAGTAAAAAAACTTTAGAGATTTTAAAACTAAGCCCCATATCTGAAGAGAGTAGTGATATAGTGGTTTATAGTAAAGATGATAGTTTCTTATTTACAGGAAATATTATATTCAATGGTCGTATGCTAAACTATACAAAAAATTCTAATATTGATGGATGGATAGAAGCTTTAGAAAAAATAGAAAATATTGGTGCAAAATATATTTTAGGTGGTCATGGAAAAGAATACGATAAAAATTCTTATAAACCATCTTTAGAGTACCTAAAAATATTAAGAAGAATTGTAAAAAGTTCTTATGAAAATGACACTGATATAGTTGATATAAAAATACCTATAAATAGTCTTAGTGATATAAAACATTATAGACAATTAAACAATAGTAATATTAATAATTACTATAACCAACTAGAGTGGG
>CAZLZQ010000114.1:0-3270 GCA_964564065.1 uncultured Arcobacteraceae bacterium
ATTTAATAAAAGAAATTAAACATATCTAACAGGAAGATAATAAGTCACTTCAAATAATCCATCATCACTTAAAAAATGATTTTTATGGAAAATAGTATATGATGGGATAGTTGTAGTTTCAAACCCACTATCAGGTAACCAGTGATGATATACCCATTGAATAAGTTTCAATATATCTCCATATTCCCCTTTTACATCAAAAGTAGCACAGATACCATCCTCTAAATCAAAAGTTGGCAAACTTGTATTTTTTAGAGAATCTGTTTTTTCATTTGGTATGATACATGCTACATAGTTACATTCATTTAGTGGTGTTATAATTGGATTATCATGGTAGATACCTATTTGTTCATATTCCTCTATCTCATTTGTATATACCCAAGCTATCATTTTTTGCCATAGTTCAAATGATCTTCTATCATAACCTTTTTGTCTAATATAATATGCAGTTTTCTTTTTTGTTTTTACAATTTTTGGTTGTAAGTGTGAAAAGTCTGCTTGTGAAAGTGTAGCTGCTTGGGAGTACTCTAAAATTTTACTTGAGTATTCTTTGTATCCACCTTTTCTCCACTGTTTTGGTGTCTGTTCAAATCTTTGTTTAAATGCTCTTATAAAAGATGTTTGAGAACTATATCCACACATATTTGCAACTTCTGTGATGGTAGAATACTTATTGGTTATAAGTAGGTTGGATGCTTTTTGTAATCTAACTGATTTGATAGTTTCATATATATTACTTCCCATCTGCTCTTTAAATATTTTATGTAGATGAAACTTGCTTATATTTAACTCATAAGCTAATTGATCAATATTTATATCAGTTTCGATATAAGTATTGATATAGTTCATTAAATCATTAGCAAGTTTTGAGTGCTTTAGGTTCGTTTGTTTTTTATGCATAAAATATTATAACATAAATAGATAATAAAATAAACAATCATAGAAATATATCAAACCAATAATAGTAAATAAAGCTAACAAGAATAGATAATAAATAGAGCAAGATTAGTGAAGAAATAAAATTGATAAAAATATATAATTGCACCACAAATTAACAAATAGGAGATTAGAAATGTTTCAATCAAATAAAAAAACTCAAATAATAAAGTCGTATCTTGATGATATTTTACCATATATGGATTATAACAGTGTAAATGATCTTAAATTTAAAGCTCACTTACGTTTAGGTACAACAAAAAGATTAGAAAAAAACAAAATTGAACAGTTTATTAAGTATAATATAGACGATGAATTTCATTTAGAATTAGATTTTAAAAATTCATCTATAAAAGATGTTTATAGAGGTTTAAATATTATAAATAACTCAATATTGGCAGGATAATGAACGAATTGTACTCAGTAGCTATGATAGTGTCAATCGCAACATTTACACTATCTACAGTACTTACTCCTGGACCAAATAATATTATGCTTTTAAGCTCAGGACTTACTTTTGGATATAAAAAAACTTTACCACATATTTTAGGTGTTATATTTGGATTTCCATTTATGGTTATTCTTGTAGGTCTTGGGATGGGTGTAGTTTTTGAAAACTATCCCTTTTTATTTCAAATAGTAAAAATAGTAGGAATAGTATATCTGTTTTGGTTAGCATATAAGATTGCCAACAGTGCTAATAATTATGATACGATTGAAAAAGCACAACCACTTAGTTTTTTACAAGCAGCAGCATTTCAATGGCTGAATCCAAAAGGGTGGATTATGGCTATCACATCAGTTTCAGTATTTGTTACATCATCTCAAAACTATTTTATGCAGGTTGTTTTTGTATCATTTATATATTTTTTATCTGGAATGATATCTACAAATTCATGGACACTAGGTGGAGTATTGTTAAAAAAGTTTATTAAAAGTGAAAAGAGTATTGGAATTTTTAATAAGCTTATGGCTTTATTATTGGTATTATCAATAATTCCATTTATCTAATTGATCAAAATAAAGGTACAAATATATGAAAAATGAAAAAATAATATTTTATATTTTAATGGGATTAGCAATGACATCATGGGGTTCTTCATGGGTAAGTGCTAAAGTATTAAGTAACTATATAACGGCACAAGAACTTATTTTTTATAGATATTTTATTACATCGATTACAATGGTACCTATTTTGATATATTTTAAAGAGTCATTTAAAGTTGATTTAAAAAGTTTTATACTCATAGTAGTTGCAGCTATTTTTTTAGTTGGATATTCTATGGTTTTCTTTTTAGGTACAAAATATGGAACAGCAGGGGTAGGTGGTGCTTTTGTAACTACTTTGGCTCCTATTGTTACATTTATATTGTTGGCACTATTTTTTGGTAAAGAGGTAAAAATAAAAGATTTTATAGCTCTATTTTTAGGAGCTATTGGGGTGATGACAATTTTAAATATTTGGTCATATGAGCTAAAAGAGATTTTAACCAAAGCAAATCTATACTTTGTATTAGCTGCAATATCTTGGCCTCTATTAACAATAACTAGTTCAAAATCAAAGAAAATAAAAGCGATAGTATTTTCATTTTATATGTATATAGTTACTACTATTTTAGGATTTGTATTGACATCATTTCCAAGTGGAAATATTCTTGAGTTTGATATGATTTTTTGGATAAATCTTATAAATATATCAGTAGTAAGTACTACTTTTGCTACTTCAATATATTTTATAGCTATTACAAAGTTAGGTACAAATGAAGCTAGCTCTTTTATCTTTTTAGTACCTTTTAATGTAGTATTTTTAAGTAATATATTTTTAGATGAACCTATCTATATCACAACTATATTAGGTACGATTTTAACGATAACAGCGGTATCTATACTGAATAATATTAAACCAAAGTTCTTATCAAAATAGGAGTCACTATAAAAACAAATTTTAAAACTTATATATTCTTAACTTTGTGTGTTCTTTTTTGGTCTGGAAATTTTGTACTTGGTAGATTTATAAAAGATGATATTAGTCCAATAGAGATGGCATCTTTTAGATGGTTTTTTGTTACAATAATTGTATCACCAATATTAATAATGAGTTATAAAAAAATAATAATAAGTTTAAAAAATAATTTCTTTATTATGATTTTATTGTCAATTCTTGGTATTTCTGCTTTTAATACAATATTATACATTGGTTTGACTATGACCACTGCTACAAATGCATTAATTATAAATTCTAGTATCCCAATCATTGTATTATTTTTATCTTTTATAATTTTAAAGCAAAAGATTAGTCTAAATCAAACTTTGGGAATAGTAGTATCTACATTA
>CAZLZQ010000115.1:0-3153 GCA_964564065.1 uncultured Arcobacteraceae bacterium
AATAATTATAAATATTTTAGCAGTTTTGCTATTTGCATCACCTTTAAATGCATCTATAAAAAAAAGTGAACTAGATGTAACAATGTCTTTAATATCTGCTATGAGTGAAACAATACATTCCCTACAGCAAGAAAGAGGTATTTCTTGTGGATATATTAGTTCTAATGGCACTAAGTTTAAACATAAATTAGAATCTATTAAAATTATAAGTGATAAGCGTATTAGTAAATTAGATAGTATTTTAAAGAAAAATCATAATATATTAGAAAAGTACATATCCCAAAAACAATATAAAGTATTGGCTAAAACATTTTACGATTTAAAAGTTACTAGAAATAGGATTAAAAATTTAGAAATTGATTTTGCCAAAACATATTCTAAATATACGCAGTCTATAGCTTTTATACTTTTAAAAATATCAGATATCTCTGATAGACTTGAAAATAAAGAATTAAATGATGCTTTATATGTGTATTCTATACTTTTAATGCATAAAGAGAGTATTGGTCAAAAGAGAGCATCACTTAGTGCATTGTTTTCAAAGAAGGAATTTGCTAAAGAGATTTTTGAATATTTTTTAACTTCAGATACTCAAGAAAAAATTTATCTAAAAAGTTTTTTACACAGTTCAAATAAAATAAATAAAGATTTATATAAAAATACAGTAAATCAAAAAATTATTAAAATTGTAGAAGATTATGAAAAACTAGCACAAGATAAATTATCTGGGAAGAAGGTAGATGTTGACCCTAAAGAGTGGTTTGATAATGTTACAAAAAAGATAAATTTAGTACAAGAAGTAGAACATAAGATTTTTGAAAATATTTTAATGATTGTATATAAAATAAATACTAACTCTCTTGTAACTTTAACACAAAATGAAAAAAAATGGATAGAAGACAATCCAATGATAAAGATTGCTGTTATGAATTATTGGAAACAAGATTCAAATGGGAATAATATCCATACAGATATATTAAAATTGCTTAATGAATATGGGAATATAAATCTTTTTCCTGCAAAATATAGTGCTTGGAAAGATGGCTATAGTGATGCTATTAATGGTGAAAATATACATGGTATTATGAATCTTAGTTGGAGTAAAGAGCGTGAAGAAAAATATTTTATTTATACAAAAGCTTATAATTATTCGCCAAATTATTTAATAGTTAGAAAAGATAATGATGATATTAAATCATTAAATGATTTAAAAAATAAAACAATATATCTAAAAGAAAAAGCAATTACACAAGATATTATAGATAAAGAATCTAAAAATATAAAAGTAATTAATCTAAAAACTGATAAAGATATGTATAAAGCATTATCAGCTAGTAAAGATGCAGATGCATTTATATCGTATATAATGAGTGAAGCTGACTTAGAAAAATATAATTTAAAAGTAGCAAAAACAATATATGACAAAACAGGTGAAGTTGCAATTGGTATAAATAAAAAGTATCAAGAATTAGCTTCTATTATAGATAAAATATACAAATCAATTCCAAAAGAAGAATTAGAAAAATTAAGAAATAAAACTTACTCAAAAGAATCTTCTTTCTTAAACTTAACAAAAGAAGAAAAAAGATGGATACAAACACATATTGTTAAAATTGGAGTTGAACAATGGGCACCAGTAGTTTTTTCAAATGATGGAAAAGATATAGATGGTATTAGTGGTGATTTTACAAAAAAGATAATTAACAAAACAGGTTTAAAAGTTGAAATAATAAATGATGAGTGGAATAAGTTATTAAATGATTTTAAAAATAAAAAAATAGATTTATTACCAGCAACTTATTATACTGAAAAAAGGTCTAAATTTGGTCTATATAGTGATGGCTATTTTAAAATGAAAGATGCTATTTATATAAAAGAATCAGATACTAAAATATCATCATTGAAAGATTTAGAAGGAAAAACATTAGCAATTCCTAAGGGTTATGGATCAATAGATAAGTTAAAAGAAAAATTTCCCAAAATAACTTTAGTTATAACAGAAGATTTAGATGATTCTATAAATAGAGTTTTAAATGGTAAAGTTTTAGCCTTTTATGAGGGGCGTATGGCGGCTGAATCTAAAATAAAAAATGAATTAATTGAAGGTCTAAAAGCTATAACTGTAAAAGCATTTAAAGCTCCATCATTACATTATTTTTCAAAAATTGATGAGCCATTATTGCACTCTATCATACAAAAAGCTCTAAAAATTTTAACATACCAAGAAAGAGATAGTATAGTTTCAAAATGGGTATCATTAAATAATAAATTAAGATTAACTAATAATGAAAGAAAATGGTTAGATAAAGAACAGCCAATAACTTATGTCTATGATCCAGATTGGGCACCATTTGAATGGACTAATGAACTAGAACAACATACAGGAATAATTGCAGATATATTAGATATTATCTCTTCAAGTAGTGGAATCAAATTTATAGCTCAACCTACAAAAACTTGGGCAGAATCTGTAAAAAAAATGGAAGAAAAAAAAGTTGATATGTATAGTGCTGTAGTTGAAAATAAAAAACGACAAAAATATGTGCAATTTACATCTAAAAACATATACTCATCTCCAGGTGTTATTGTTTGTAGAACAAGTGATGAGACAGTATATGTTGATATTAAAAATGCATTAAAAAATAAAATAGTTGGAGTGGTAAAAGGAAATGCTTCATTAGATTATTTGAAGAAAACTTATCCAAATTTAAAATTTAAAACAGTTGATTCTATGAAAGATGGATTTGAAAAACTTCAAGATAAAGATATAGATGTATTTGTTTTAAATGCTGCAACAGCTCAATATTTTATAAAACAAAAAGGTTATAGTGATACACGAATAGCTACTAAGATTGATTTTACTTTTGATTTAAAAATTGCAATTCAAAAAGAGATGCCACAAGAAGTATTGTCAATTTTAGATAAAGCTATTAATAATATTAGTCAAAAAGAACTTAATGAAATTTATCTTAGATGGACACAAGTTTCTCCAAAAGCAAAAACAGATTGGGTATTTATAGGTAAAGTTTCTAGTGCTATTTTTGTTGTATTGGTATTTTTACTTTGGAATAATAGAAAATTAAAAGTAAGTGTTAATAAAAAAACAAAAGATCTTAAAGATGTTTTAGATTCTATGGAGGTAACGGTTAAGGA
>CAZLZQ010000116.1:0-2834 GCA_964564065.1 uncultured Arcobacteraceae bacterium
TCAGAGGAAAATAAAGAGGTACCTTATAGTATTCGTAAAAACTGGGAGTATTATTGGTGTATTGATCCTATAGATGGTACAAAAGAATTTATCAAAAAAAATGGTGAATTTACAGTAAATATTGCTTTGATAAATAAAAATAAACCAGTTTTAGGAGTAGTTTATGCACCTGTATTAAAAGATATTTATTATGCAAAGCAAAATAGTGGAGCATTTAAAAATGGTATTCAAATACCAACTATTAGAGATGATGACAATTTAATTATTGTTGCAAGTAAATCCCATCTTACAAAAGAAACAGAAGATTTTATATCCAATATAAAATCTTCAAAGACAAAAGAATTAGTTTCAAAAGGTAGTTCATTAAAGCTTTGTATGATAGCTTCAGGTGAAGCAGATATTTATCCTAGAATATCTCCAACAAAAGAGTGGGATACAGCAGCAGCTCATGCAATAGTTTTAGAATCTGGTAAAAATGTATATCAATTTAATACAAATAAACAGTTATTTTATAACAAAAATAATTTACTAAATCCATCATTTATTGTAAAGTAGGTAAAAATGAAAAAAGTATTTATAAGTGGTGATTTTAATATTCTTCACCCTGGGCATTTAAGATTATTAAAATTTGCAAAAGAGAGTGGTGACTATTTAATAGTAGGTATAAACAGCGATAGTATAAGCAATAAAGGAATAAGTCAAGAGATAAGACTAGAGTCTATACAAGCAACTAGTTATGTTGATGAATCTTTTATATTAGACTATTCATCCTTAGATTATATTAGAACAAATAAGCCAGATATTGTTGTAAAAGGGAAGGAGCATGAGATAAAAGAAAATCCTGAACTATCTATAATAGAAAGTTATGGTGGTAAACTTTTATTTAGCTCTGGTGAAATTGGATTTTCATCGATTGATTTACTAAGAAAAGAATTTATGAGTGTAAATACCAATGTTAAACATAATAGTTCATATATGAATAGACACAATTTAAAACTAAATCAACTAGAAGAAATTATTAAAAAATTTGAAAATCTAAATGTTTTGGTTATTGGAGATACTATAGTTGATGAGTATATCACTTGTGAGCCATTGGGTATGAGTCAAGAAGATCCAACCATCGTTGTAAGTCCACTATTAAATGATAAATTTATAGGAGGAGCTGCTATCGTTGCTTCTCATGCTAAAACACTTGGTGCACATGTAAAGTTTATATCAGTAGTTGGAGATGATGACAATAATAGATATGTAGATGATGGTTTAAAAAAGTTAAATATAGATGTATCTTTATATACAGATTCTACAAGACCAACTACTCTAAAACAAAGATTTAGAGCAAATAATAAAACTCTTTTGAGAGTAAATCATCTTAAACAACATGGTATAAGTAAAGATATTGAAAATAAAATTTTAGAAAATATAAAAGATAATATAAAAGATATAGACTTGATAATATTTTCAGACTTTAGTTATGGAGTGTTAACCAATACTATTATAGATAATATATCTCAAATGGGAATTAAAAATAATATTATGATGGCAGCAGACTCTCAAAGTTCATCTCAAGTTGGAGATATATCAAAGTTTAAAAATATGACACTAGTAACTCCTACTGAACGAGAGATAAGACTTGCTTTAAATGATTTTGAATCAGGACTTGTAGTTTTATCTGAAAAACTTGCAAAACAATCAAATGTAAACTATATATTTACAACACTTGGTGCAGAAGGTGTTATGATATACAATGATACCAAAGATGAGTTGATGACAGATAATATTGCAGCTTTAGGTGATATAGTAAAAGATGTAAGTGGTGCAGGAGATTCGATGCTTACATGTACAGCTATGGCTTTAGCTTCTGGAGTAAATATTTGGCAAAGTGGATACTTAGGTTCTTTAGCTGCTGCGATTCAGATAAGTAGAATGGGAAATATACCTATTTCTAAAGATGAGATATTAAAAGAGTTACTTTAGATGAAAGCTTTACTTTTAGCAGCAGGATTAGGTACACGACTTCGACCAGTTACCAACAAAGTACCAAAATGTTTAGTACCTATAAACGGAAAACCTTTACTTCAATATTGGCTTGAAAATCTTTCAAAAGCAGGGGTAGATGAATTTTTGATAAATACATCATATTTGAATAATCAAGTAGAAGAATTTGTAAATAATTCTATTTTTAAAGATCAAATAACTTTGGTTTATGAAAATGAGTTGCTAAATACAGGTGGAACTTTACTTAAAAATAAAGACTTCTTTTTGGATGATACATTTATGTTTATCCATGCTGATAATTTATCTTTTTGTGATTTTACAGCATTTATAAATTCACATAAAAATAGACAAAGTAAATGTGAAATAACAATGATGTTATTTCATACTGACAATCCTCAAAGTTGTGGAATAGTAGAGTTGGATGATGATAATATTGTACAGGTATTTCATGAAAAAGTGAAAAATCCACCATCTTCATTGGCAAATGGTGCTGTTTATATCTGTGAACCATCTATTATCACATTATTGGAATCATTAGAAAAAAAGAATATTGACTTTAGTCTTGATATTATAGTTAAATTAATAGGTAAAATAAATACATTTGAGAATAATATTTATCATAGAGATATTGGTAGTCTTGAGAGTTATAGTTTAGCACAAGTTGAAGTTATAAAGTATTTGTAAATTCCTCCAATATTGTTTTTAATTGATTTGATAATAGTTGAAAAACCTTATTATAATTAAACTCAAAATTAGAATAAATAATATAGTTTATAAAATTTAGAGTAATATTAAAATAATTATAACATATATGTTGTCTATGTATTGAATATATATTT
>CAZLZQ010000117.1:0-2825 GCA_964564065.1 uncultured Arcobacteraceae bacterium
ATTTTAATATTATTAAACTGTTGATTTATACTCATTACATCCATTAGATGAGATATTCTTTTATGTGAATATTCAGATATATGAAGCATTGCATCATTTTTTAAACCTATATCTATAAATGCACCAAAATCAGTAATATTTCTAACTACACCACTTACTACATCACCCTCTTTTAATTCTTCAATAGTTTTATTTTCTTGACAAAATGAAATTTGTTCTAACTCTTCTCGTATATCATAACCTGGTTTTTTTAGCTCTATTAAAATATCTTTTAAACTTTCAATTCCACAATTGAATTTTAAAGATAATTCATTTAATATCTTAATATCTACAATATTTAAATCATAGTTATTCTTTAGATGCTTTGCTACATCATAATTTTCAGGATGTATTCCACTATTATCAAGATAAGAAACTCCATCTTTAATTCTTAAGAAACCAATACTTTGTTCATATGATTTAGTACCTATACCTTTTACTTGTAAAAGTTGCTCTTTTTTACTAAAGCCTTTTATTTTATCTCTATAATCTATAATATTTAAAGCTAGTTTTTCACTAATTCCAGATACAAATGATAATAACTTGTAAGAGGTAGAATTTAAATCAACTCCTACTTTATTTACAAGATTAAATGTAACAGCTGTAAGTTTATCACTTAAATCTTTTTGATTTACATCATGTTGATACTGCCCTATTCCTAAAGATTTAGGATCTATTTTAACTAATGCAGACATAGGATCTCTTAATCTCTCTGCAATTGATATTGCACCTCTTATCGTAACATCAAGATTAGGATACTCTAAAATAGCAATTTTAGAAGCAGAATACACTGAAGCTCCTATCTCACTTACTACTGCATATTTTATATCTAGATTATTTTCTTTTATAAGATTTGATATAAATATTGCTGATTCTTTTGAGCCTGTTCCATTACCTATAGCAATTGAACTAATTTTATACTTTTTAATAAAATTTAAAACTACTTTAGATGATTGTTTTATCTGATTATCAGTTAAAAGATATATAATATTAGAATCTAAATAGTTTCCATCTTTATCTAAAACTGCCAATTTACAACCTGTTTTAAATCCTGGATCTATACCTAATATAACTTGATTTATTAAAGGTGGAGTAAGTAACAATTCGTTTAAATTTTTTCCAAATAAATTTATAGCTTCATCACTAGCTTTCTGTTTTAAGTTTGACAATAATTCTCTTTTTAATGATGGTAATAATAACCTTTTCAATCCATCAATATATCCTTTTAAAACAAACTCTTTTGAACTACAAGCCCCTTTAGGAATACGGTACTTTTTAATACCATCTATTAAATACTCTTCATCAACCTCTATTTTAATAGTTATTTGCTTCTCATTTACAGCTCTCAATATTGCTAAAAGTTTATGTGATTTTATCCATTTTGTTTTTTCTTTTAAATCTACAATATTTTTATACAAACCATTGGGTTCAAAAGTTTTTGTCTTTTTTGTAATAATATATGAATAGTTCTCTAGATTTTTTCTTATAGCATCTTTTGTTCTAATATCTTGAGAATACCTAAGTGCAATTATATCCATAGCACCATTTATAGCATCATCAATATTTTTTATATTTTTATTAAGAAAACTTTTTGCTTTATAGTTAATATCTTCAATACTATATCTCATAGATGATATAACATTTGCTAATCCTTCAAGATTATTTTTAATAGCATCTGAAGCTCGTGTACTTTTTACACCTTTAAAAGGTTCATAAATATCTTCCAAAGTTGTAATAGTAGTTGCACTTTCTAGTAAACTTTTAATTTTTGGAGTTAAAGCATTTTTTTCTTTTACAATATTTAAAATATCATCTCTTCTTTTAATAAACTTTAATCCATATTCATATATCTCTTGAAATTTTAACAGTGTCTCATCTGAGGCATTTGATGTCATATCTTTTCTATACCTTGCAATAAACGCAATTGTTGAGCCATCTTGAAGTAAAAGTATTATATTTTTAATACTTTGTTTATCTAAATCTATTTTATCTTTTATAATATTTATAATTTTTGTTGTATGATTTTCCACTTTATTTTATCAATCCTCTTTTTCTCATAGCTTTTAATATTTCATAACTCTTACTTACATCATAAGTAGCACTATGATAAGAGTTTTCATCAAAATCTATTTCATAAAAGATACATGTTTCATCTAGTTTTGGATTTTTAATCCTACCATTTTTATTTAATGATTTTACAATATTTCGATTCTCTTTCATTGTACAAAATCTATTTTCAAATTCTACTAAACCATGAAGATGTCGAAGTTCAAAGCTTATATTATGGGCAACTAAAGTTTTTGATCCTCTGCAAAATTCAATAAAATCAGTATCTTCTTTAAAATATGCACTATATCTAGTATCTTTTCTATGTTCCAAAATAAGTTCAGGTGTAAGTTTATGAACTTCATAAGAAAATCTATTTACAGGGTATCTTGATAAATAATATCTATGAAACTTATCAAGTACAACATACTCATCATTTTTTAATTCTATTTTTACAGCAGCTACTTCTATCACATCATGTTGGTTTGTAGTATTAGTTTCAAAATCTAAAATTATCATATATATCACCTTTTTATAAATAAATTATATCCAAAAAAATTAAATTTTAAAGAATTTATAAATTTGTACTATATTTACTTGACAATTAATATTTTATCAGTTATAATTCCGCCATATTTAACAAAGAAGTTAAATTATCTAGCCGTCAGGGTAGCTCAGCTGGCTAGAGCGCTGGTCTCATAAGCCGGAGGTCGAGAGTTCAAGTCTCTCTCCTGACACCA
>CAZLZQ010000118.1:0-2798 GCA_964564065.1 uncultured Arcobacteraceae bacterium
TTATGATTATCTATTAAATACTGTACACCATATTTTGTAAGAAAATAAACATTTGATAATCTTCCTTTTTTTGGATCTGAGCCAAATGATTGTGTACCAACTAGTGGTTTTGACATATCAGTTAATTCTTTAAGTCCATTTGTCATTGTTCCTTTTTGACTATACACTCCTAATAAAACTACAAATTGTGTAGATGTTAGGTATTTAAACCTTGACAAAAGTTTCATTGCTGTTATTAATTTTGTTTTTATTTTCATAATATCTCCTAAAATTCTTTTATTTCAAAATCTAAATCACTATTAAGTCTAGTAAGTAGATCGTCAGTTTCGTTATCATCTTGAATATTATCGTCATCATTATTGATTGCAGTATAATGTGTTTCAAGTTGATATGCTACAAGTTCATTCCATCTATCTACATCAATAGTTTGATCTATAAATCTATCAGTACTTTTAATTTTAATAGTACTATTTATACCAACCTTTAGCAAGAACTCACCTTGTTTTAGGTTTTCTAATTGTTCTACATCAACTTGTATCTCTTTACTCATTTTTTTAATATCGTCATAAGCATTGTTACCAATAATCTTGATATTTGTATTAGATAAAACCATTCCTGCCATTTTTTTATCAAGTTGTACTATTGACTGATGTGCAAATGTTCCATATAAAAAGTAGTTTCTTGATTCTGCCAATATCTTATCCATAGTAGGAGTTATATAGTTTTGGAATTCATCTAGATATAGATAAGTATGAACTTTTTCCATTGTTTTACCCTCTGAAATATCATATCTTTTTCGTACAACCTCTTGAATCATTTCAAGCAGTAATCTAGCAAGTAGATTTTGATCTTCTGAAAGTTTAATGATAATAGTATTACCTTTTGTATTTATCTCTTTATCTAGCTCTATAGTACTTATACCTGTTGTGGCATTTGAAAATATAGGATCATTTAGAAAAACTTGTAATTTTGTTGCTAATGCATCTTTTGTAACATCTAATTTATCTTGACCAAATTGTGTTTCAAAAAACTTTTTATGCCCTTTTATAGGACTTTTCCTACCTAATTCAACCAAATCTCTATTAAGATTCTTATCCATAAATCTTTGTAATTCATAAATATCAGAGTATTCTTTTCGAAGTAAAGTTGCTATACATGGAACAAGTACTGCTTCCATATTAATACTCCAATCAATGCCTAAAGCTATTTTAAAAGCATTAATAATAGCTTTTGTTCTAAGATCTATACTTTTTTCACTTTTATCTTTAAGATATAATGGATTAATTATAAAAGTTTGCTCTCCATCTAAGTACGGATCTATTAATATAAATTTAGTTTTATTTTTAATAAATTGTGCAATTCTTTTTGTATTTTTACCATGAATATCAAAGATTATTTTACAACTTTCTTCATCTTGAATATCGTTATAAATAAGAGATTCTAGGAAAGTTGTTTTACCAGATCCTGAACCTCCTATTAAATATGTGTGTCGTAATCGTTCTAATGCTGGGATGTAGTTTTGAAAATCTAGATTTGTAGGATCTAAAACAACAGTATCTGATATTCTTTGTTCAAAACTTATCATCTTTGCATTATTAATACCTATAGATTTTTGTTCTGCTCTTTTATATCTTCTACGTTTTGAAGTGTCATTAATATCTTTATTTTGTTGAATAAGCTTTTCCATAGCTTCTTTATTTAGTTTATCATTTAAACTTTTAGCATCTATTTGATTCATCTTTTTATACTCTGCTAAAAAATCATTTCTACTTTCAAAGTTTTCATTTAATTGTTTATGATTTTTTAATTGCAGAAGCATATCTGTATCAATAGGAAGATTAAACATTTGATCCTTTAATCCATGTTTATTTAACTTTATATCTAGTTTATCTGCTATATGGATAAATATTTCAACTAATTTTAATGGTTGAGCTTCATTGATATTTTCTAAAATAACCATTTGTTTATTTGGATCTTTTATAAATTTATCCTTATTAGGAAATCTATAGTTTTTTGAATCATCAATATCATCAAAAATATTTTCAAATGCAGTTTTTAATGCTTGTATCTCTTTATATGTTAATTCTATACCAAAGAAATAACCAGATTGAATATCTTTTAATAATTGATAAATTGGAAAAGTTACAGTAGTAATATATTGTTGTGATACATGATTTTTATTATCAACTTCTGGTGCATATGATTCTTTTTTAATTTTAACATTCTCAATTTTTGTTTGAAAATCTATCAAAAAGTTTTGTAATGGTTGTTTTTCTAGTATTGCATATATTTTAGACCATTTAGCTTGTGTTGTTTTATCTTTGTTTATTAATCCTTTAATTTTTGATTTTAATTGCTCTATTATCAAAAGATTTATTTTTGATGAAAGCTGCGACAAAGCAAGTCTTTTTATTATTAAATAACTACAGTTTGTAGTATTCTCTTCACATGCATTTAGAAATATAAAAGATTCTTTCCTCGTTATTTTTTCATTATCTGATTGTGCTAGTACTGGCTTATTGTTACAAGTTAAAATTTCTTGTTCCCCTTTCTTATTTTGTGTTAATGTATTATCTTTTTCTATAAAAAGACCCATTGTTGCAAAAAGCAATTTTAATAGTTTAAATATACTATTCATACTGATGTTCTCCTATTTTGATGCTAACTTAATAGCTTTATATTGAGTAATGTAATTACTCACCATTTAATTAAATTGATAAAAAATATTTTATAGAACAAGATGAATAGATCATCCTGCTCTTATTTTTATGTTAATTTCCTTGTACTTGATGCTCTTC
>CAZLZQ010000119.1:0-2796 GCA_964564065.1 uncultured Arcobacteraceae bacterium
AATATTATAAAACTGGTGCAAATATTGGAGAAAACTCTAAATATAAGCAATTTACCTATGCTAAAAATGTTATTCAATTTAATATAGATATTCTAAATAGTTCTGAGAAAGATAAAAGTATTAAATATAGAGATAAAATAACGGAAGGATATAATATATCTCCAAACTTTTTTATTCAAGGTAAAATATTTAAAGATATGAATTTTGACAATGAGATGTTAGATTTTTCTAGTGAAAAAAAAGAGCCTGAAATATCTTACCATTTTGAAAATAGATTATTTGATAGAGATACTCTGTTTGTGCATTATTATAATATAAATTTTTTATTTGTTTTAAAATCTTATAGTCAAATAAACTATATGAGATTAAAAGAATTTAGAGAAAAATGTAAAATTAAATTTAAAAGTAGTTTAATAGAATATCTAGATGAAAAGTTTAATTTTTATAAAAAAGAATTTGATGAGCAAAAAAAACTTGAAGAATATATTAATACTAATTTTAGGAAACTAACTGGTAAAATATATAGAATTAATAGTCAGCCATTGGAACTAATTTATGCTACATCAAGTAATGATTCACATACTGATTTCGAATCTTTTAAATTACAAAGAAGCAGTAAAAATGACTAAACAAATACGAAACTCAACAGCAGAATTTTTAATCTTCACTTCACAAAGTGGTGAAGATAGTATAGAAGTAAAAGTGATAGATGAATCTATTTGGCTAACTCAAAATATGATAGCAAAGCTTTTTGATAAGGGTAGAAGTACCATAACAGAACATCTTAAAAATATATTTGATAGTCAAGAATTAGATAAAGATTCAGTATGTCGGGATTTCCGACATACTGCACAAGATGGTAAAAACTACAATACAAAATATTATAATCTTGATGCTATCATATCTATAGGATATAGAGTAAATAGTAAAAAAGCTACAGAGTTTAGGAGATGGGCAACATGCATCTTAAAAGAGTTTGCAATAAAAGGGTATGTGATAGATAAAAAAAGGCTTTCAAATGGAGCTTTTTTAGACCATAACTATTTTGATAAACTTCTTGAAGAGATACGAGAGATACGCTTGAGTGAAAGGCTATTCTATCAAAAACTTGCAGATATATATGCAACAAGTATGGATTATGACAAATCAGCAACTACAACTAAAAACTTTTTTGCAAAAATGCAAAATAAGTTACACTTTGCTATTCATGGAAATACAGCACCAGAACTTATATACAATAGAGCAGATAGCACGCAAGACAATATGGGGCTTACTACTTGGGATAAAGCTCCAGAAGGTAAGATACTCAAAACTGATGTAACCATAGCAAAAAACTATCTAACTCAAGATGAGTTACAATCTTTAGGTAGAATAGTTGGTGCATTTTTAGATCTTGCAGAAGAAAGAGCAAAAAGACAAATACCTATGACTATGGAAGATTGGGCTAAAAGACTTGATCTATTTTTAGAATTTGATGATAGAGAAATACTACAAGATAGTGGTAAGATTACAAAAAAAATAGCAGATGAAAAAGCACTTAGTGAATTTGAAAAATATCGTGTTATTCAAGATAAAAATTATATAAGTGATTTTGATAAACTACTTTTTGAGATAACAGAATAAATATATTATTAAAAAAATGATACAGATATGAAAATATAATTACCAATCTATATCAATCTTTTTCATCCGTATTGTTACTGTATTCCTGTCATAATTAATTTGTACCCTATTTTATCAATATCTATCTCACCATTAGTAATTACACCAAATGTAATTTCACAGTCATCTGATATCATATTATCAAGATTTTCAAAAAATTGAGGCTCTCAAAGTTGCCTATAAAAAAGTTGGTGAATTAGAGTGTGCATAATTCTGTAACAATTTTAGCAAATTTGGAAATTTAGATTATCGTAACATCAGACCCTTTAAAAATTCCCAAGTAAAAATAATCAAAGATTGATTTTTACTTTATCTTTTTTATATAAAATATATAAAAATTAATATCATAAGTGCATATTGAAAGCCAAAAATTATTTTTATGATAAAAAGTATAGAAAAATAAAAATAGCTCTTTAAAACATTAGTTTTTGATATTTACCTATACTGCTAATTTAATTTTATTAGATGCAAATTGATGGATTAGCATCTGAATAAGATTTTGATATGGTATTGAGTTTTCTAATGCTCTTTTTTTTAGTTCATATATATCATTTTCATTTACTCTTATTGATATTGCTTTTTTCTTTTGATTTTTAATATACGACTGTAGCTCCTGTAATCTATTTTGTGTATTGTTTTTACTTACCCATTCATCATTTTCAACACTATTTAATATATCTTCTTCATAATCATCTAAAGTTATCATTTTGGCACTCCTTTATTTTTATTATATTTTTTGTTCATTTGTCTTGATGGTATAATAGTTTTTAAAAATATACTTGTATCATCTTCAACATATGGTACTAAATAAACATAGTCTTTAATTTTTATTAAAATAATAAAAATATTTTGATTTGGATATTTTTCTTTATTTGGATGTTCAATATCATCTAATAAATTACCATTTTCTATTGCCAATATTACATCTTCAAAACTTATATCCCGTTGCTCTTTTAAAATTTCATTTTTTTCAAGAGAGTATCTTATAGTTTTATTTCTCAAGTTTATAATCCTACTAATTTATATATACAATGTATTGTATTATATTTTAAGAAAAATGTCAATTTGATTTTTAAATAGTCAGCAATTCTAACTCTAATTTTTTGACTTACATAATATAAGGCTCCATATCAA
>CAZLZQ010000120.1:0-2730 GCA_964564065.1 uncultured Arcobacteraceae bacterium
AAGCTATAAGTTGTCTTTAATAGGTTTTGGAGAGAGTTTTTAAAATTAATATTTTTATGTATTGAATAACGGCTGAGTTAAGCGACAAGGCGATTTAATTCAGTAAAAGTTTAGTTTTTTATCTAACTACCTTTAGAAGAAATAGCTCGATATTTTCGCAGTATAGCCTTGTTCGATTTCTACGATTTGTTAGGTTTGCTACTTAATGTCAATCTCAATTTGAGAGATAGTTTGTAGCTTTTTAAAGCCTTTATCAAACGTAACTAGTTTACAATTATTTTCTTCACAAAATGCTAAATGAAATATATCGAATGAACTTTTAAATAAATTAGTTTGTGAAATAATATCAACTATTCTTTTACTCACTGTTTCATTACTACTTTTGACAAATTGAGATAAATATTTTAAATTCTGATTTATAATATTTTCATCTTCGTTTAATTTTTTTGAAGTAAAAGCAAATTCACAAAGTACAAGTTCTGATAAAATTATACTTTTATTTAAAATTGCTTCTTCAAATAATTTTACAGATATATTTTGTTGTTCTGTATCATCTAAATTTTGACATAAAGCATAAATCAATACATTTGTATCAAAAAAGACCATCATCACACATCTCATTATCCATATTTGCTAATAAGTCCATTGTAACCATTACTTTATTGTTTGATTGACTTCTTAATCTTCTAAACTCTTCAAGTTGAGATTGAACTTTATCATCTTCTTTTTTAATAGTGTTATTAACATTATTGGTATACATCACAACAAACCTTGCTTTTGGATTTTGTTGTAACTCTTGATATTGTTGTGGTATATGTACAATACCATTTTCTATTGGTGCTTCAAATTCTACTGCATACATTTTGAACTCCTTTATGATTTATAGATTTATAGATTTATAGATTTATTATATCTAAAAAAATTAAATTTACATATTAACTTTTTTTAACCAATTCTTAACATCTTGATACTCTTTTCTAATAAATTCTGCATAATGATTTAGTGAAAAGTCTAGACTATCAAATCTAGTAATCCATTTAGTTGCCATTTGTTTATCATCTTTTATTTGAATTGAAAAATAAGCAATTCCAATCATAAAATATCCAGTATCTGGTTTATGCCAGTTTTTTTCTAATAGCTTATCTGCATTTGACAAATAAGTACTTGTTTTATCTTTAAAACAATCTATTAGCCTTTTATCTCTTGTTTGTAAAAAAAAATTATTTATTTCATCTATCACATTTATTAATACGCTTATATGTTTAATATCATTTTGTGAATCTCTCCAAATATTTATTATTTCATCAGAATTATTTATTATATTATTTAGAATTGGTAAATAATCTTCTTTTGAAAAAATTTGTTTTGATTTTTCTAATGAAATTAACTGTTGCAACCAATATACTTTTACATCTGATAAGCTTGATTCAATTTCATTTAACTTATTTTCAATATCTTGTTTTAAAGACAAATGCCATTCTACTATCCATTTTAAATCATTTAATTTTGTTTTACCATCTTTTTTAGTTCTAATATACTGCTGTAAAATATGCATAAACTCTCTAATTACTAATAATTTCTCTTCAATGTTAAGAGTATAATTTTTTTCTTTAACTTTTATAATCATATTTTGATAATATTCTTCAAAATCATAATTATCATTGTATCTCATTCTTAATTCACTTATTTCAAGTGCAAATTGTTCATGAGGTTTTAGTTTTAAATTATTATTTTCTATCAACTCATAACTTTTATTTAATAATTGTCTGTCGTTAATTTGTCTTGCATAATGTGTTAGATTATTAATATATTCAATCATATCATGAGAATTATTTTTATGTATTAAGTCTAGTGCTTCACTTAGTAACTTTTCAGCCTTTAATCTTTCATTATTATTTGCATATATCATTAATAAATTATGCATAAATACAGGAATAAAATGTTGAGTTATATTTTGTTTTGCAATTTTATAAGCTTTTAAATAAAATATTTGAGCCGATGTATATTTTTTTTGTAGTTTTTCTATTCTTCCAATATTATTATTGGCTTGTGCTTTAACATGATTGTCTTGTGTATTTTCTATAATATACTCTAATTCAATTTTTGCATTTACAAAATCATTTTTAATTTCATATTGGAAATGATTTAATAATCTATAAAAATATTTTTGATTTGGATTTTTATATATATTTTCTGATACTTCCTCTATAAGAGATAAAAATCTTTTTAAATTACCAACTTGATAAAATAACATAGCTTGATGTAACTTCAGTTCTTTTTCTTCACTTGCCCATAATGGTTCATTTTGTAAATTATTTAATATTTGATATGCAATTAAAAACTCACCTTTTGAGATTTTATTGTGTACATATTTAATTCTTTGTTTAAATCTAATCCAATATATTGAAAATAAAAATGCTAAACCTATAAATAATATACTAATAAAAGACCACTTACTTAACAATCCAAATGCAGGAATTATATAGGTTAGTTCTAGTGCGATAGCAAAAAATAAAGAAAAAAATCTTATTGTAAAGATTTCACCTCTTAATAAGTATATTTCTTTTAAATCTGAAAAAGTAGGCATAAGATTCCTTTTTTATTTTAACATATTATAACCTACCTTTATTTTATAGTATCTTTTAAAAATCCAGTATGCTTATCAATATTATCACTAGAGACCACAGCACAACCAAAAAGACATCTCCAATCTTATTTTTTAAATTTTTA
>CAZLZQ010000121.1:0-2606 GCA_964564065.1 uncultured Arcobacteraceae bacterium
TGCAAATACTCTTGATGAACTTAAAAATGCAAGTGAAAAATTTATTAGAGTAATTAGAGTTTTATTTGCAAAAGGTGTAAAAGTTAGATATATTTCTAAAATAATTGGTCAATTAAATAATAAACTTTTTACTAAGCTTTTTACTATTTTAGCACCAAAGCAGCTGCAAGAACAATCAGCATTGATAGTTATGGGTAGTGAAGGTAGAGCAGAACAGATATTAAGAACTGATCAAGATAATGCTCTAATATTATCAAACAATTGTACCGTAGAACAAAGTATCATTGAAGAGTTTACAGCAAAATATACTAAATATATGGTAGATTTTGGTTTTCCCCCTTGTGATGGTAATATTATGGTATCAAATTCATATTGGGTAAAAACACAAGGTGAATTTGAAAAAACTATTTTTAATTGGATAAATACTCCAAGTGAAGATGGGTTTATGAATCTTGCTATTTTTTACGATGCATTTTGTGTAGCAGGGGATAAAAATATGCTTATAGAGTTAAAACAATATCTATATAAGATATCTAATTCATCATCTTCATTTAATACTTTTTTTGCAAAAGCATCACTTACTTTTGAAACACCTTTGAGTATGTTTGCTAATTTTATTGTTGATAAAAAAGAGCACAAAGATGAACTAGATATTAAGAAAGGTGGTATTTTTCCTATTGTTCATGGTGTAAGAAGTTTGGCACTAGAGCATCAAATAACAAAAACAACTACAGTGGAAAGGATAAAAATACTTAATGATAAAGATATCTTAGATAAAGAATTTGCAAGTGAATTAATTGAAAGTTTTAATTTTCTTTTATCATTAAGATTAAAATTTAGACTAGAAAAGATAGATGCTTCATTGCCTTTGAATAATTATATAAATCCAAATAAACTTAATACATTAGAAAAAGATCTTTTACGAGATAGTTTTAAAATAGTTGATAAATTTAAAAAGTTTTTAACATATCACTGTAAATTAAATATTTTGAGTTAGTAATGTTTAAAAATATTAAAAACTATTTTAATAAAAAGAATCTCAAAGATGATAAATATTCTTATCTTTTTGATAAATATGATGGAGATGAATATGTATGTTTTGATTGTGAGACAACTGGTTTAAATCCAAAAGTTGATGATATTATCTCTATAGGTGCTGTTATTATAAAAAAAAATAAGATTTTGACAAGTAGGAAATTTGAACGATTTATTAAGCCAAAAACTAAACTTCAATCTGATTCTATAAAAATACATCATATAAGACAGTGTGATTTAGAAGATGCAAAAGATATAGATGATGTTATTTTGGAGTTTTTAGATTTTATAGGAAATCGTCCACTAGTTGGATATTATTTAGAGTTTGATATAGCAATGGTAAATAAATATATAAAACCAAAAATAGGTATAAATTTACCAAATAAACAAATAGAAGTATCTGCACTTTATTATGATAAAGTTATAGAAACTATTCCTCAAGGAAATATTGATTTACGATTTGATACTATTATGAAAAAGCTTGATTTGCCCATATTGTCAAAACACAATGCTATAAATGATGCTGTTATGACATCTATGATATTTCTAAAAATAAAAATATAATTTATTAAGTACCGTAAATTAAACATTGGAAAACAACTAATTAATAAAATATTTTTATTTTAATTGGTAAAATTATAAGTATAATGACTAAGAGTAAATAGTAACATAAAGGGATTTAGAAAATGAGAAGATTAATATTAGTAATTATTTTTATAAGTTTAAGTTTGCAAGCAAAAGAGATTTATGCAACTTTTAACATAGAGGCTTTAAAAATGCACAGTTGACATTTAGTAGTAGTGGAATAGTAAAAGATATTTCAGTTGATGTTTCAAGTGTAGTAAAAAAAGGCGATAGTTTAGCCACTTTGGAAAATGATGATTTAAAAGCTATGCTTGAAATTTCTAAAACAGCAGTTAAATATGCAAAACTAGATTATGATAGACAACTAAAAGTTAAAAATATGATAGATAAGTCTAAGTTTGATAGCTATGCTTATAAATATGAAAATGCTAAAGCCCAGTTGATATATCAGAAATCAATTTTAGATAAATCAATTTTAAAAGCCCCATTTGATGGTGTAATATATGAAAAAAGTGTAGAGGCTGGTGATGTAGTATCTGGTATGAATCCTAAAACTATCTTTAAAATACAAAGTAAAACAAAACAAAAATTAGTATTAGAATTTGATCAAAACTATTGGAAAGATATAAAAGAGGGTCAATTGTTTAAATATAAAGTTGATGGAGATAAGGAAGTTTATGAAGGTAAAATATCAAAAATATATCCGTATTCTAATATAAAAAATAGAAAGATAAAAGCAGAAGTTGCAGTTAGTGGTTTTATTGTTGGATTGTTTGGAGATGGGTATATTTTGAATAATGGTAAATAATTATGTATAAACTAGCAATAAACCGACCAATAATGACTCTTATGTATGCACTTACATTAGTGATATTTGGACTTATGAGTTTCAAAAGTATGCCATCGGCACTTTTTCCCAATATTGATTTTCGGCTTAATGAAACTTTCGGGGGTTTGAAATTAGGTTTTTTTACCCAATTTCATCA
>CAZLZQ010000122.1:0-2417 GCA_964564065.1 uncultured Arcobacteraceae bacterium
TAAAGTTAAAAAGAGTGAATTAAATATATTAAAAGATAAATGTAAAAAAGTAAAAATAGATGTAGATATGTTTGTTATGTTTTCTAAAAAAGGATACAGTAATGAACTAAAATCCTTAAAAGGTGATACTCTTAAGCTTTATACAGTTAAAAGTTTTAGTCAATTAGTATAGTTTATAAAAATCAACTAAAATATTAAGTACTAGAGTTTATCTCTTGGGATAAACTCTAGTACTGTAGCATTTATACAAAACCTTCTTCTGCCATCAGCTCTTGGAAAAACATGTCCAAGATGTATGCCACTTTTTTTAGCTAAGATTTCTATTCTATGCATACCATAGCTAAAATCATCTTTTTCAATTGTTGAATCATCTACTGCCTTATAGAAGCTTAACCATCCAGATCTTGAGTTAAATCTATCTTTAGTATCAAAAAGTATATCCCCTGATAGTTTGTCTACAAACACACCAACAGGAGTATTTTTAAAGATATCATATTGTTTACAATATCTTCCATCTGTCCCTTTATTGAATGCCACATTATAACTTTCGGTATCTTTACCTAATTTAAACTTTCCTAGTAGCTTATAAAACTCTTTATTATTAAGAAAACCTTTATGAGATGCTACCTCTACCCCATTATCAATAAATAATATAGTTGGTGTTGCATTTAGTTTACTTTTTATTTTAAACTCTTTTAGATCATTTGCAAATAGAGTTCTAAGAGGGATTGTTCCTTTATATGAAGATGTAACAACTTTTTCAAACTTTTCACAATAAGGACAGTATGATTCAGATTTTATCACTATAATCTCTTTACCACCAAGAGGAATAACTTTATCATGTTTTATTATTTCTTTTTTAAATTTTATCCCTGTACTATGATTTGGACAATATCCATTTGGATGTTTTTTTAAGTAATCTTGATGATAGTTTTCTGCATTCCAAAATTTAGTAAGTTTTTTAATCGGTGTAGTTATTTTTCCAAATCCACCATTTATTAATAGCTCTTGATATATATCTTTTGTAGAGTTTGCTATATTCTTTTGATTTTCATTAGTATAGAATATAGCACTTCTATAGTTATTTCCTATATCATTACCTTGACCATTTATTTGTGTTGGATCATGTATCTCCCAAAATGATTTTATAAGTTTCTTTGCATTTACTTTGTCATTATCAAATTTTACTTTAACGGCTTCTGTATAATTTATTATTTTATCATTGTTTGGAAGAGTTCTATACTTTAGTACTTTTTTATATGTAGGATTAGCATAGTTACCACCCACATATCCAGACTTCACATCTATAACGCCATCAATATTTTCAAAATGTTTCTCAATACCCCAAAAACAACCTGCAGCAAATACTATCTCTACTATCATTATTTCTCCTATCTAGTTTGGAATTTTTATTTTAAATAAACTCATCAGATATTGTTTCTCCAAATTCCCAAAATAGGTTTTTCAAAATTCTTTTATCCTTTATTTTACTATCTAACTCATCAAAATCATCATTAAAACGTTCAATATATCTAAAAACTTCAGCAAGTATTGATTCTCTATCTATATCTTTACTTTTCGTATTTAGAGCAGATTTTAATATTTTTTGATCAAACATTTGAGTTTTTTTCAAAATATTTATATCATATCTCACTGCATTAGATACATATTCAACATCACTATGAAAGTTTTCACATAAATTGTCAAAACAACCTAACTTACTAACAAATCTTTTATCACTTAATAATGATTTATCAATATATCGTAGTACTTTTTGTTTTAGACTTGTTTCATACAACAGATTCATTAAATCAATAATAAAATATTTATTTCTTTTTAAATTTGTTGCATACCTTAGGTTTTCAATATTTCTAGTTGTAGCTAAAAGTGATATCTCATGATCTAATCGAAATGACTCTGGCATATGTTCTAAAATAGGTGGATAATATTTTGACTCACCTAGTCCTACCTCTTTAGTCGCTGCTACCAATGCTAACTCTCTACTCCCTTTTAAATTTTTACCTATAAATATGTATGATCTATTATATTTTTCTATTGCTCTTTTTGCAAATTCAAAATCCTCTAAAAGTTTAGCATTAGTCATTTTTAAAATATCATCACCTAAATTATTTTCTTGAATTTGATAGTTCCACATATCTTTTTTTGCTTGATTTTCAGGAGATACATTTCCTGAAGATATACCTAATAATTGAATAATAACTCTTTTATTATTAAAATGATCTGGGTGTATTGCTTGCAGTAGTAAGTTTTTATCTTTCCAATATTGTACATTTCCAAATATAGTATTTATAATAGTTTTCATTCAAAGTCCTAGAGCATTATTAGATTTTAGACGTTTTATAAAATATTATACTATAATCTTTTTAAAGCCTTATAAACTCGATAAATACAAGGAT
>CAZLZQ010000123.1:0-2153 GCA_964564065.1 uncultured Arcobacteraceae bacterium
ATTATCCACCTAATACCCAATCATAAAACTTAATAACTTTTGCATCAATATTTGATATATTGATGTTCTTTTCATTACTTACTGTAACTATATATATTTTTTCTACATTATATTTTTTTATATATGGTGATAATTTTATAGATATATTAATCACTTCAAAGTTATTAAAAAATGGTATAGTTAATATTATAAGTTTATCTTCTGGAATATAAAAATCAATATTATCTAAATAATATATATTCTTATGTTTTTTATAAATCTCGAGATATACCATATTTTGAAATAAGTTATGAAAGTTTTTATTATATGAAATGATATCTAATAATGCATGATTAAAAATATATATTTTTTTTATCGCTTTTGGTTGTTCAAATTTTTGACAAAAATATATAATATTATTTTTTTCATATTTATCACAAGTTTTATAAAATCTATCTTTTGAAATTTTGATTGTTTTTTTCAATGTATTAAAAAGTTGAAAGATAGATTTCTTTTCACTTGATGACTTTACTAATAAAAACAAAATTTCTAATTCTACTTTATCATCACAATATAATTGACATATTTCATAATTTCTTTTTGCTTTTTTTTGCTCACCATATTCAATTATCTCTGGGAAATTACCAAACTTTAAAAAACTATTAAAACTATTTGCTGTATTTTGATGTTTTGTATCAAAAAGAATAAACTCCTCAAAGTCTAATGCTGCTAAAAATATTGTATCAAAACTTTCAAGTTGAATATCTTTTGTTGTTGTAATAACTGTACTTGTTACTTTTGGTAAACTAAAATTAAAATTAAAGTTTTCAAGAACTAATACCTCAATTTTATTTTCTATTATAAATTGATCTAAATATTTTGTTAAATATACTTCACTATTTCTATACTCATTACAATCTATATAAAGATATTCATTGTTGTTATATTGTGAGAGATAATCGTATATTAGATATGTTTTTCCACTCTTAGGTGGTCCTTTTAAAATTGTATTTTTAGTATTAATTGATATTTTTCTTTCTAGAAAGTTTATTTTATAGATATTGTTATCATAAATTTGTTCTAATATATTCATAAGATATTATAATCTAATTATACTTTATTACATAATTAAATAATTTAGTTAAGGGCAAATTAACATAAATAGCTTATCATACAATAAAATTTAAATAGGCTAAAAATATGATGATAAAAATTGACATGGAATCAGAAGAATTCAAAGAAGAGATGGCAAAAACAGTAAAATTTACAGATAAAGTATGTGAAAGTAGAGGTTGGGTTTATAATCCAATTAAAGATGTAAATGAAGGTGTTACAATGGGTCTTGCTAGAAACAAGATGATTTATAATAAGAGATTTTGTCCTTGCTTTATGGTAATAGGTGAAACTAAAGAGGAAAGAAAAGAAGCTGATAATAGAATCTGTCCTTGTAAACCTGCAATTGAAAAAGAGATACCAGAAGAGGGAAAATGTCATTGTGGTATTTTCTGTACACCTGAATATGCAAAAGCAAATGCAATAGAGATTGAAGCAGAAGAGGTAGCACATAATCATTCAAGAGGATTAAGTAAAGAGGAGTGTGAAGCGATTCTAGCTCATGAACAACTTGATGGAGAAGAGATTATATCTCTTTTAGAAGCAAGAGAATTAGGTATGGTTGATTTTAACCTTATCGATGTGAGAGAATGGATGGAGTGGAACCAAGAAAGAATAGTTGGTACAGATTATCTTATCCCTACAACTTCATTTTATAATGCTTTAACTCAAGTTGAAAATCAAAAAGAGAAAGCAACTATCCTTTACTGTTTAACAGGAAGTAGAAGTGCATATTGTCAAAATGTGATGAAAGATATGGGTTGGAAACAAGTTTCAAATTATACTAGAGGTATCATTCAATTTAATGGTGAAAAAACTTCAGGTGAATAATGGATGGTAAAAAAAGAATCAATATAAAACCTGGTATAAAAGTAAATATTGTTTTAAAACAAGATCAACGAACAGGTAAATTAACACAAGGGATAGTTAAAAATATTTTAACTTCCTCCCCTACTCATCCCCATGGTATAAAAGTAAGACTTATAAATGGAGCAGTAGGAAGAGTTCAAGAGATAGGTAAATCCGACCATACACAATATTTTACAAATTTAAAGTAATAA
>CAZLZQ010000124.1:0-2143 GCA_964564065.1 uncultured Arcobacteraceae bacterium
ATTTGCTTGTTGGGCTTTTTGTTTTGCAATTACTAACTCTTTATTTGTTTTATTTAAAATATATTGTCTATACGAAACGAATACCCCGATTATAAATACGATAGCCAATATTTTCCATACCAAATCATAGTTTACAATGGTTTCTTTTACTGATGAGTTTACCCATTTTTTCATGATTTGCTTTGATTCATCTTTACCAATACTATCTAAAGCCTTGTCCAATATATTTAATAACATTTTATCATCATCTCTGACTGCTATTGAGATATCATATACCATACCTGTATATCCTGCTATATGAAGATTGTTTAACATATATTTTGATATCACATGAGATGCAACTGGTAAGGTTGCTATTGTAAAATATGCCTTACCACTATTTACATATTGAAGTGAATCTTTGATGCTTGTAGTTTCTATTAAATTCATATTTGGATATTCTTTTTTTAGTTTTTGAATAAGCCCACTACCTTCGTGTCTTGTCCAAGATTTATCCATAATCTCATCTAGTCCTGATACTATTTTTTTATCTTTTGTTGTTAAAATTGCTAAGGGTAAATTTAGATATGGTTTTGTAAAATTTGCATACTTTTCTCTTTTTATAGTTTTAATTGCACTAGATAAAATATCACATTTTTTCTCTTTTAAAAATTGTTGTGATTGAGTCCAGCTTTTTGTGGGTATATTTTGAAATTTTATATTTAGTTTATTACCTATTGAATTTAAAGTATCTATAGCGATTCCTTCCATATTGGACATATCACCATCCTTGGCAAATTCAATTGGTTCCCAATTTGGATTATTACACATCTTGATAATTTTTTTCTTTTTTAAATACTCTTTTTCTTTTAAAGTTAAATTTAAAATTAATTTATTTTTATTACTAAAACCTAACCATTTATTCTTAATCTCATCCCTTTTCTTTTTAGAGATAGCTTTTAATCCTTTTTGCAATATAGATTGCAACATTGGCTTATCTATTCTTGAAAACATATGTAAAGATGCGGCTTTAAATGTTCTTTGAGAAATACCTTTTATTCCCACAATCATCTGCTCTCTAAGCATATTATCCATTGTAAGCTGACTATCATATATAGCATCTACTTGATGATTTAATAATAAATCAATAGCTTCATTATAATCTTTTGTAAAGGCAAATTTAATTTTTGGGAATTTATTTTTGATATCATCTATACGACCATTTCCTTTCGTTATAGCTAAAACTTTATCCTCTAAATCTTTTAATGAATTTATACTATTATCATCTTCTCTCATATAAATAAAATCTTTTATTTTAAAATAAGCATCCCCATAAAGACCAAATTTCTCTCTATTTTTTGTATAGTATGTTGCAGGGATGAAATCAATAGTTTTATTTTCCAGTCCATTTATAATATTTGTCCATTTATCATTTATAATTTTTATTTTTAAACCTGTATGTTTTATAATCTCTTTTAAAAAATCACCAGTAACGCCATCTATATCCGTACCATCATTTGAATAAATAGCAGGTTTCCACTGTTCAACTCCAACTCTAAAAGTGTTGTTTTTTATAAATTCTTTCTCTTTGGAAGAAAGAATAATTCTATCTTTATTATTATTGTTTTGACCTAACCATTTCTCATCAAGTTTTTTAATCTCTTTTTGTGGTATAGTTTGTTTTGCCTTTTCTAAAATATCTCTTAAAATAGTATTGTCTTTATTGGTTGCAATTGAAAGTTTAATACTATCACTAAATTCTACAGGAGCAGTTGGGATAATATTTGAGATTAGTAGTTTTTTCATTATGGTGTTGATAACTGGATTTATACCCAATAGTGCATCTGCTTTTCCAAATGCTACTGCTTTTACAGCCTCTTCCATATTGTCAACTTCTAAAATATCTATATTTGGGTACTTCTCTTTTAAAAGTGATATTTCAGCATATCCCTTTACTTGAGCAATAGTTTTACCATTTAGTTCTCTTATAGAAGATACTCTTTTATCCTCTCTAGTATGAATATAATAGCTTAATTTTTTATAAGGAGTTGTAAAACTTAAAAACTTTTCTCTTTGTGGTGTTTTTATAATATTTAACATAATATCAAGTTTTTTATCTTTTATCATATTTATAAACTCATTCCAAGTTGGACCACTTATATAT
>CAZLZQ010000125.1:0-2051 GCA_964564065.1 uncultured Arcobacteraceae bacterium
TATAGACAATTAAACAATAGTAATATTAATAATTACTATAACCAACTAGAGTGGGCAGAATAAAAATTCAAATTAAAAAGGAAAAATATGAAAATAGAGATTTTAGGAACAGGGTGTACAAAATGTACACAGCTAGAAAATAATGCAAAAGAAGCAGTAGGTAAAATTGGTGGATTTCATCAGGTTTTAAAAGTAGATGATCTAATGAAGATTATGGAATATAGTGTAGTAAATACTCCAGCTTTAGTAATTGATGGTGTGGTTAAAAGTACAGGTAAACTATTAAGTGTAGATGAGATTGTAAGTATTATAAGCTAGTTTTATTAATTAGTTTTATATAATGTAGTATTTTAAGAATTTGGAGTAGTATATCAAATGAATATTAGGATTAGAACTATTATACTTGTTATTATATTTATAATCTCTAATTATATAGTATATTATATAACTCATATAAATGAAAATCAAAGAGTAAAAATTGCTCTAGATCAACATCTTGATAAGTTAGAAACAAATTTAAAAGTTTATTTATATCATAAAAAAATGTCAGCAGATTCTGCATATTTATTTACAATTCAAAATAAAAAAGTTATAGAAATATTATCAAAAGCTAATCAAACTACCTCAAAAAAACAAAGATCTATCTTAAGAAAAGAATTATACGATACACTAAGTACTCCTTATAGCATAATGAAAAAAGAAGGTATATATCAATATCATTTTGTGTTACCTAATAACATCACATTTCTAAGAATGCATAAGCCTAGTAAGTTTGATGATAATCTATCAAATATAAGATATAGTTTTGAATATACACATAAAACACATAAAGCAATAAGAGGATTTGAAAAAGGGAAAACTGAACATGCTTTTAGAAATACTTATCCAATATTTGATGAAAATAAGAACTATTTAGGTTGTGTAGGTATAGATTTTACAAGTGAAAATTTACAAGACTATTTAACAACAATAAGAAAAATACATATTCATTTTTTAGTTAATAAAAATGTACTTAATCATAAAGTTTGGAATAGAGATGATATCAATATTAAATATCTCCCATCAAGTGAAGATAAACAATATATGATAACAATGACCAAAAATCATTCAAAAGAAAAATGTATTATAGATAACTCAAAAAAGATAGAAAATATAAAAGATGTTATAAAAGAAACATTAATAAAAAAAGATCCATTTGTAATGTATTCACTATATAAGGATAAAATAAGAGTAATATCTTTTGTTCCAATAAAAAATATTAAAAATAACAAAATTGTTGCATGGTTAGTCTCTTATGAGAAAGATGATTTTATATATTTAACTTTAAAAGGTAATAATGTCATAAGAACTACTGCATTTTGTGTCCTGATATTGTTATTTTATTTTATATACAGAGTTATAAATCAAAAAGATATTTTAGAATTAGAGGTTAGAAATAAAACACTTACTTTAGTTGAGGCAAATAAAAAACTTGAAGAAAAAGATTATAAGTTAAGAGAGATAAATGAAAATCTAGAACAAAAAATAATAACAGAGATTGATAAAAATAATAAAATTCAACAACAACTATTCAAATCTGAGAAATTAGCAGCAATGGGAGAGATGATAGGAAATATTGCACACCAATGGAGACAACCATTATCCGTAATATCAACATCAGCAACAGGTATGTTGATGCAAAAAGAATATGATCTCTTAACTGATGAAATATTTAAAACCAATTGTCTTACCATAGATGAAAATGCGCAATATCTATCAAGAACAATAGATGATTTTAAAAATTTTATTAAAGGAGATAGAACTAAAAAGATATTTAACCTTACTAATTGTATCAATAGTTTTTTACATCTTGTAGCTGGTTCTATTAAAGTGAATAATATAGATATTATCTTAGACATAGATAATGATATTAAAATAGATGGATATGAAAATGAATTAATACAATGTTTTATGAATATTTTTAATAATTCAAAAGATGCTTTAAAAGAAAATAATATTAAAAATAAATTGATATTTATAATAACTACATCTCAAGATAATAATATAGAAAT
>CAZLZQ010000126.1:0-2027 GCA_964564065.1 uncultured Arcobacteraceae bacterium
ACAGCTGGTTTTCTAGGAAGTGATGGGAAAAACTTTAAAGATAAATTACCCAAACAAAGAGATCTTACAAATAGTAGATTAAAAGAGTTAAAAGTGATTGTTGCAAAAGTTAATGTTAAAACTATAGATATAAAAACAGCAGATGCTATAGATAAGGCATTAAGTGATATATCAAAAATTAATATGATAAGATCAAAAGTTGATTCTCTAAGTATAAAATTACCTAATGCTATATCTTATTATACAAATGTGAATAAAAAATTCTTAAATACTATTGTAAAAATATCAAATTTTTCATCATCTCCTAATGTTACTAAGCAAGTTATTGCATATTTTAATTTTTTAATGGCAAAAGAGAGAGCAGGAATTGAGAGAGCTATTGGGACAAATATTACATCATTGGATTATTTTAAAGATGGATCAAGATCAAAATTTAGTTCACTGATAGTTGCACAAAATTCTTATACGGATAGTTTTAAAGAGTATGCATCAAAAGAAGCTGTAAATTTTTATAATAAAATATTAGACAATGATAGTGTTAGAGAAATAGAGCGTATGAGAAAAATTATCCTTGAAACAAAAGGGATAGGTGGATTTGGAGTAGATGGTCCATATTGGTTTAAAACTATCACTAAAAAACTTGGCTTATTGAAAAAAACAGAAGATAGTATAATATCAAATCTTAGACTATCAGATCACACAGTAAAGACTCATGTAGAGATGGCAGTTGCATTAAGTAATCTTGTACATGAAACGCAAAAAGAGAGAGGAGCAACTGCTGGATTTATTGGGAGCAAAGGGGTAAAATTTAAACCTGAAATGAACAAGCAAAGATTAAATACTAATGTAAAATTAAATATTGCTAAAAAAACTTTAATGAGACTTGGAACTTATACTTTAAAAAGTGATGCAAAACATTATCTAAATAAAGCTTTAGTTCAATTATCAAAATTAGATAAAATTAGATCTTCTGTAGATAGTTTTTCAATTGGTGGTAAAAAAGCGATAGGATATTATACCAATATGCATGCACTGTTTTTAAATGTTATAGGAGCTATTACAAAAGATGCAAAAACTGCCAATGAAGCAAGAGATCTATTAGCTTGGTACAATTTTATTATGGCAAAAGAGAGAGCTGGAATTGAAAGAGCTGTTATGACAAATACTTTTGCAGCAAATAAATTTTTACCTGGTATGAAAGAAAAGTTTACAAAACTTGTAACTGAACAAAATAGTTTTCTAGTAAGTTTTGAAAAATCAGCAAGTGATACAATGATAAATAAATATAAATCTACAGTTATAGGAAAATCTATAGATGAAGTAAATAGAATGAGAAAAATTGCTTTTGATGCTACCTCTATTGGTGGATTTGGAATTGATTATAAATATTGGTTTGAAACTAGTACAAAAAAGATAAACTTACTAAAAAAAGTAGATGATCATCTATCTAAAACTTTAGAAAGTTCTATCGAGGAACAATTAGCAGATGAAAAGAATGTATTGTATATAACAAGTATAATCATTCTTATAGTGATTATATTCATATTATTTTTTGCAAAAGTAATAGCTGATGGAGTAACAAACTCAATAAATAAATTTCAAATTGGGTTGCTTTCATTTTTTAGTTATATAAATAAAGAAAGTAATGATACAAAACTTTTAGATGATAATAGCCAAGATGAATTAGGTGTTATGGCTAAAGTTGTAAATGAAAATATAATTAAAACTAAAAAAGCAATTAAAGAGGATAATGATTTTATCAAAGATACCCAATCTGTTATGAATAGAGTTCAAAATGGTTGGTTTGCTCAGCGTATAGCTGCAAATACAAATAATCCTAGTTTACAACTATTAAAATCTACCATTAACGATGGTTTAAATAATTTAAAAGATAAAATATCTGTAATGAATAAATCATTGGAGCAATATGCTAATCTTGATTATACAAAAGAGTTAAAAGTTGAAGGTGTAGAAAAAGATAGTGCACTGGATAACTTAACTACAGATATCAATAAATTAAGAGATGC
>CAZLZQ010000127.1:0-1953 GCA_964564065.1 uncultured Arcobacteraceae bacterium
ATAACCTGCTGCTGGAAATAAGCATTTTTTGATAATATTTTTGATATTTATTCCTCGTATAATCTTCTTATGAATAATATTTCTTTTTTTAAACTTTTTTTGTAAAAATTTATCTAAAAAATATTATTCTATTAAGATTGAAGTACTAACTTCAAATCTTTAATTTTTTACAGTTTATGACTTTTGATAAAACAACATTTTTTTCCTTGTAGATGTAAATTTATTTATATACTTCATCAATAAAGCCAGTTGATATCTTTAGTTGTTAATCACTTATTTAAAAGCTGTAAGGGTAGCTGTTATTTAGCACCTATTACATATAGATTAACGAGGCTGTGAATTCTAACAATAATCTATCATTTGGATAGCTTATTTTAGACAACTAAAGATTACACACAAAGGACAAACAAGATGAATTATGTAGGTATAGATATAGCAAAAACTTTTCATGTGGTAACAATCATAGATGAAAATGAAGTTAAGGTTTTTAAAAAAGCTTTTAGAGTTGAAAATGAGATAGATGGGTATTTAAATTTTATTAAAAAATTAGATACAGTATCAATTGACAAATCAAACTTTCTTATAGGAATTGAAGCTACAGGTATATATGGTGAGAATCTTTTAGAATTTCTAAAAGCACAAGGATATAATGTTAAACTATTAAATCCATTCCAAACATCAAGATATAGGGAGCAAACTACTATGAAGAAAGTTAAAAATGACAATATAGATTCACTAATGATTGCACTCTTTATTAAAGATGGCAAATATAGTGAAGGTTATGTAACAGATGATGAATATCAATCTTTAAGAACTTTATATCGCAACAGAACCGCTATTCAAAATGATATGAAAGATGTTAAAAAAAGAATATTAACTAATCTTGCAGTAACTTTTCCAGAGTTTGAGTATATTACTAACCCTTTTACTAATATAGGTTTAGCATTACTTGATAAGTATCCAACAGCACACCACTATAAACATAGTAGTATTGATAGAATAGTTAAAGTATTTAGGCATATCAAAGGTAATAATTTCAATAATGAAAAAGCCCAGTTAATTCTAAATGCATCTAAGAATTCAGTATATTCAGGTAAAGCCAAAGATGCTCGTGCTATTGCAATTAGAAGCTCTATAAGACTATTAAATTTATACAATGAAGAGATTGATATTTTAGAACAAGAAATATTTTTATTACTTGAAAAACAAAATATATCTAATGAAGAATTTGAATCAAATATGAAAGTAGATGATAAGACAACAACTTTAATTGATAACCTAAAATCAATACCTGGTGTTGCTGAAAAAACAATTGCAGCTATTATTAGTGAATGTGGAGATTTAACTAGATTTCCTACAACTGCTAAGTTTATAGGCTATTTAGGATTATTTCCAACTGAAAATAGTTCAGGTAATTATCAATCAACAGGACATCTTAGCAAAAGAGGTTCCTCAATTGCTAAACATGCACTTTATATGAGTTCCGTTTCTTGTATGCTTCATAATTCACAATTAAAACAGTTATATGATACTAAAAAATCACAAGGTAAATCTAAAAAAGAAGCCCTTATTGCAGTATCAAGAAAACTAGCAACTATTATATATGCTATATTTAAATATAACACACCTTATAATCCAAATCGTGTATTCGCAAAGTCATAAACAGTAAAATGTTAAAGATCTCAAGTTAGTACTTAAATCACTTAATAATAGCCCCTAGATTTAACTAGGATAAATAGCTATTACCATACTAAATTGTTCAACCAAACATGGTGTTTGATTATAAAAATACTTTGGTCAAAATTTATATTCTTGACTTATAAAAAAATACTTTTAAAATCAAACAAAATCAAGAGATTTCTCTTGAAAATGTTCTTTTAAAATTTATTGTTAATAAAATATTGTCTTTTCTAAATTTCCTTATGATTTAAGGTGTTCTTTATAAAAAGGCTT
>CAZLZQ010000128.1:0-1916 GCA_964564065.1 uncultured Arcobacteraceae bacterium
CTTGAAAATCTCTAACCATCATAGGGTAGGGGTGTGGACCTGCAACTGTACCTATTATATAGTAAGTATCTCTAGCATTAGTTACCCAATATCTAATAGCATCATTCATAGCATCTTTTAAAGTTCTACTTCCTGATTCTACTGCTATTACTTTTGCACCTAAAAGTTTCATTCTAAATACATTTAATTCTTGTCTTTCCACATCTTTTGCACCCATAAAAATAGTACATTCAAGTCCCATAAGTGCAGCAATAGTAGCAGTTGCAACTCCATGTTGTCCCGCACCTGTTTCTGCTATAACTTTAGTTTTACCAAGTCTTTTTGCTAAAAGTCCTTGAGCTATTACATTATTTACTTTATGAGCACCCGTATGGTTCAAGTCTTCTCTTTTAAGATATACTTTTGCTCCAATCTCTTCACTAATATTTTGAGCATAATAAAGTGGATTTGGACGACCAACATATTCTTTTAATAAATAATTAACTTCTTTCCAAAATTCTTTATCAAATCTGTACTTTTCATAGGCTTTTTCCAAATCTAATAAAATTGGCATAAGTGTTTCTGGTACATATCTTCCCCCAAATATTCCAAAATGTCCATTAGTATCAGGATCAAATTTTGATGGTTTTGGTATATAGTTATTTATATTATTCTTTTGCATTAAATATCCAATACACTATATACAGGTGCAAATTTTTCTAATTTTTCATCACCTTTTAAAAATTTAAGATTTAGTATAAAACAAATTTCAATTAAATTTGCTTTTGCATCTAGTACAAGCTTAGAGGCTGCCTTAGCCGTTCCACCCGTTGCTATTAAATCATCAATAATTAAAACTCTTGCATTTTCTTTTTTAAATGCATCTATATGAATTTCAACTTCATCAAAACCATATTCTAACTCATATTTTTCACATATAGTTGTTGAAGGTAATTTACCTTTTTTTCTAATTGGTACAAATCCAATTTTTAATCTGTCTGCTAATGCAGCACCAAATATAAAACCTCTGGCATCAAGCCCCACAATGTAATCAAGATCTAAATCTTTATACCTATCTTCTAAATGATCCATTAAAACTTGATATGCATCAGCATTATTAAGTAATGTTGTAATATCTTTAAATATAATTCCTGGTTTTGGAAAGTCTGGTATATCTCTTATGCTATCAAATATAACTTTTCTTTGATCATCATTTAAAAATTTTCTCATATTTAGCCTTTTTTATTTAAAATTATTGTCAATTATCTGACAAATTGTATGTCCTAATAATATATGAATCTCTTGTATTCTAGGGGTATTATCACTTGGTACTATTAAATTGATATCACAAATATTATTCATTTCTCCACCATCTCTTCCGCTAAATCCAATTGTAGTACAACCAATATCTTTAGCTACATTTAATGCATTTATAATATTTTTACTATTTCCACTAGTGCTAATACCAATAATTAAATCACCTTTTTGAGCTAATGATTCAACTTGTCTATCAAATACTCTATCGTAACCATAATCATTCCCAATAGCAGTTAAAGCACTCGTATCAGTAGTAAGTGCGATTCCAGGAAGACCTCTTCTTTCTGTTTTATATCTTCCAGTCAGTTCAGCAGCAATATGTTGTGCATCTGCAGCAGAACCACCATTTCCACATAATAAAATTTTATTTCCATTTTTTAAAGTATCAATAATCATTTTTGATGCTTTTTCTAAATCATTTTCCATACTATTTATAACATTGTTAATAGTTTCTAAGTGTGATTGAAATTCTTGTTGAATTGTAGTTAACATAAACTTATCCTATATATTGTATATAGTCTTATTTTATCTAAATATTATTTATAAATTTATTATTATTACTATAAAAAAAGAATTCCCAAATTTAAGCTCTAGTTAAACATAAACTCTTGACAATTAAA
>CAZLZQ010000129.1:0-1830 GCA_964564065.1 uncultured Arcobacteraceae bacterium
TCTAAAATAGATGTTAATGATACTTTTTTTATAATTATTAGTAAATCAGGAACAACAATTGAAACTATAAGTATATATAAATATTTAAAATCATTGGTTACAATAGATAGTACAAATAGTGTGATAATTAGTGAAGAGCAAAGTAAGTTAACTAAATATGCTTTACAAAATAAAATAAAAACTTTTGATATACCACAAAATGTAGGTGGTAGATTTTCAGTATTTTCTGCAGTTGGATTGGTTCCATTAGCTATAATTGGAGTAGATATAGATAAGTTGCTTTTAGGTGCAAAAGAGGTTCGAGATAGTTTTTTTAGGTGTGCTGAATACTATGAACCTATTTTACAAAAAGCTAGATTTATGGTTGAAAATAAACATAGATTTAATATAAATGTTGTGTTTAGTTACTCAACTGCGTTAGAGGGATTTAATAAATGGTATATTCAACTTTGGGGAGAGAGTTTAGGTAAAATTAATATTAATAATACTAAACAATCACATACTCCAATAGGATTAATTGGTCCAGTTGACCAGCATAGTTTTTTACAACTAATAACTGAGGGGAAACGTGATAAAACAATAACTTTTATAAAAATAAATGATTTTGAAGATGAAGTTATTATTCCCAAAGGTAATTTAGATGGATTTGATGATTTAGAGTATATTGATGGTTTAAGATTTTCAGAGCTGATTGAACATCAGGCAAATGCAACAATTCAAGCAATTGAAGATTTAAAAGATATACCATGTGATGTAATAACTATAGATAAAGTAGATGAATATAATATTGCTCAGCTTATGTTCAGTTTTCAACTTCTTACATCTTGTATAGGTAAGTTTGTACAGATAAATACATATGATCAACCAGGTGTAGAAGCTGGAAAAATAATATTAAAAAATAAGTTAAAAGATATTTAATGATTAAATTATTTTTAGTTCTTATTCCCTATCTATTATTGGCTCAAAAACCTAATTTATTACTTTTAAAAACATATAAAGGTCAAAATATATCAGGTTGGGTTATGAGTGAAAAACTTGATGGAATAAGGGCTTATTGGGATGGGAAGCAACTTCTTAGTCGTGGAGGTAAAGTTATCCATGCTCCAAAATGGTTTACCAAAAATTATCCAAAGTTTGAAATTGATGGTGAACTTTGGACAAAAAGAAAAGATTTTGAAAATATTAGTTCTATTGTAAGAGATAAAACTCCAAATTTGATAGAGTGGAAAAAGATAACCTATAATATATTTGAAGTACCAAATGCAAAAGGTGGATTATTTCAAAGGTTAGAGAAAGTAAAACCGTATGAAAATAATATTATAAAAATAATTCCCCAAATAAAAGTAAAAAATAAACAACATTTAGAAACTTTTTTAAAAGAGATAGAATCAAAAGGTGGAGAGGGTGTTGTTGTGCGAGATCCATTAGCTCTTTATATATCAAAAAGAACTTCGAAAGTATTAAAAGTAAAAAGTTTTTTAGACACAGAGTGTAAAGTGATAGGCTATACAAAAGGAAAAGGTAAATTTACAGGTTTAGTAGGTGCCCTAATTTGTAAACTTGATAATGGTACAGAGTTTAAAATAGGAAGTGGACTGATCAATAATATGAGAAAATACCCACCTAAAATAGGTGATATAATAACCTTTAAATATAAAGAATTTACAAAATATGGAAAACCACGATTTCCTATATTTTTAAGAGTAAGAATAAAAAATTAGATATATAAAAGTAGAGTTTAATCATTAATTAAATTAATGATTAAACTCTTTTAGTATTAGTTAATTATTCTCAATATCCTTATTTTCATCTTTAACTGTCCATATAAAT
>CAZLZQ010000130.1:0-1789 GCA_964564065.1 uncultured Arcobacteraceae bacterium
TCTATTAGTTTAAGTTTTGCTAAGTTATCTCTTACAAATGATAAATTTTTTGACTTTGGTACTATATATGGAGTGATTATTATTACTAAATTAATCTTATCTTGAAATTCTCTTTTATTTTTAAATAGTTCACCTAATAGTGGAATATCACCTAACAAAGGTACTTTATTTATTTGATACTCTTTTTTTGCTTTTATATACCCACCTAATATTATAGACTCACCATTATCTACTATTGCAGTTGTTGTTAAATCTTTTTTTGTAGTATTTGGTTGCCCGTTTGTAGTTGTCTGACCTACATCTTCAAGCTTAGTACTTATTGCTAACATAACTTTATTGTTATTTGATATTAAAGGTTTTATTTTTAGGGTTAGACCTATATCAATTCTATTATAGGTATCATTTATATTTCCACCTGTTGTAGTTGTTGTACCAGTTTTTATACTTCTTGTTTCACCTACATATATAGATGATTCTTGATTATTTATACATAATAATGATGGTTCACTAACTATATCTGCTGCACCATTTTGGTTTAGTAAATTTATAGTTGCACCAAGAGCTATCCCTTTATCTAAATTTGGTAAATTTAAACCTATTGAAGATGTATTTATAGCAACAGCATCTCCACCCATATTTGCAGCAAATGTTAAAAGACCTGAACCATTTGACTGTCCACCAGTTAAACCATATTTTACACCAACATCTTTTGTTTTTTGTTCACTTATCTCAATAATTTTAGCTTGTACATATACTTGCTGTCTATTTATATCCAATTTTGCTATTAATTTTTTTATATAAAGTAGATCTTCTTTATTTGCAATTACTATTATTGCATTTATCTCTTCATCATTTGTTATGTTTGGTTTATAATTTTTATTTTCATACTCTTTAGTTAATATAATATTATTTAATGTTTTTAAAATACTTTTTGACTCTGTATTTTTTAGATATATTACATCTAAAAATTTATCAACTTTTTTTTCTATATCTAAAGTTATTTTTTCAACACTCAAAAACCCTCTCTTTTGAACTAACATATATCCTTTTGATTTAAGTATATATTTTAATAGATCTATAATTTCATCTTTATATGTAGGTTTGTTCGCTATATAGTTTACTTTTCCTTCAAGATTGGCACTAACTAATATATTTTTATCTATCACTTTAGATACTATTTTTATAAACTCTTTTATCTCTAAATTATTAAAATTTATATTTATTTTTTCTTTGGAAAATAAAGATATATGAAACATCACAATCAACACCAAAAATATCTTCATCTCTAAAATTCCTTTTTATAATATAATCTAAGCAAATTCACTATGTTGTTTAGATAATATTACATTTATGATTAAAAAAGCGACAAAAAAAGATATAGAATTTATAAAAATACAATTTATAGAAAATTATAGTGAAGCGGTAACTGAATTAGCCTATAAAAATGATTATGAATTGCTAATTGCTATTATATTATCTGCACAATGCACTGATAAAAGAGTAAATATAATCACACCTGCTTTATTTGATAAGTTTCCATCATCTAAAGAATTAGCCAATGCTAGTTTAGAAGATGTAAAAGAGCTATTAAGAAGTTGTAGTTTTTTTAATAATAAAGCAAAAAATATCATTAAAATGGCTCAAAGTGTAAATGATAATTTTCAAGGAAATATACCACATGACACTAAACAACTTATGAGTTTAGCAGGTGTTGGAAATAAAACTGCAAATGTATTTATGATAGAAGCAGATGGAGCAAACTTAATGGCTGTTGATACTCATGTTTTTA
>CAZLZQ010000131.1:0-1718 GCA_964564065.1 uncultured Arcobacteraceae bacterium
ATGTTCAAACTAAAAATGAGATTAATACCCATTATGATGAACTTGATTTAAGAGAGTTTGATAGATACTAATGAAGATAAATCAAGCAGAATATCAATTATTCCAAAAGCTAATCTTTGATGAAATTGGAATAACTTTAGACAACAATAAAATAACTTTAGTGCAAAGTAGACTTTATTCAAGATTGAATCATCATAAAATAAAGAGTTTTTCATCATACCTTAAAATAGTAAAAGAGAATCATAAAGAAAAAATAGAGATGATAAATCTTATTACTACAAATGAAACATACTTTTTTAGAGAAGAGAAACACTTTGAGTTTCTTTACTCTATTATAAAGCAGATAAAAATAAATCAAGAGTTTAGAGTATGGTCAGCAGCTTCAAGTGTTGGAGCAGAAGCTTATAGTATAGCTATGGTATTGGACAATTATCTTGCTCGTAATCAATGGGAAGTAGTGGGAACTGATATAAATACAGAAGTTATACAAAAAGCAAAAAAAGGTTTATATCCTGAATCATGGATTGATAAAATACCAACTAAGTATAAAACTAAATATTGTCTAAAAGGTCGAGGTAGGTTTGAAGGAGAGTTTATAGTAGACAGAAGTTTAATACAAAATGTACATTTTACTGTAAATAATTTAACAAGGTCAAATAAAACTTTAGGTCAATTTGATATGATTTTTTTAAGAAATGTTTTATTGTATTTTAATCAAATAACAAAGCAACAAGTATTAAATAATATTTTAGATAATTTGAAAATAGGTGGATATTTTATTATAAGTTTAACTGAAAATTTAGATGGATTAGATACTAGAAAATTAGTAAAATTAAAAAGCTCAATATATAAAAAAGTTGGATAAATCAATGGAAAAACCTATAAAAGTATTGACATTATCTACAAAAGGTGGTGTTGGTAAAAGTACAATTGCGATGCAAATTGTAACACCATATTTGTATGTACATAACGATAAAAAACCTATAAAATATTATGAATTTGATGATGAAAATCAAGATTTCCTTAGTTTTGCTGATAGCAGTTTAAGTATTAGAACGAATGTATCAGTTGATAAAGATTTTTTAAGAGATGAAATAACTGAAATATTTAGTAAAAATGAATCAATTTGTGTAGATATTGGTGGAAATAAAACTACAACAATTGCATTAAAAGCATTTAGAGATAGTGGTATGATAAATCTTATTGATTTGGTAATCATCCCTTTGCTTGATGGTGAACAAGATGGGATAAATGCAAGTATTATATACAATACTATTAAATATTTAAATCCAAATATTAAAATACTTTTTATCTTAAATAAGGTGAGAAATAAAGAAAAAGTTCAATATCAATTTGAAAATTATTTTGGAGATCCAAGGGGGATATTTAGTAAAAAATATGCTCTAAAAACTTATCTTAGTGATGAAGATTTTAAAAATTACGCTATGCTGCTAGAAAATGATGTTATTAAATATAGTAGAAGATTTGGATTAACAATTTATGAGATGGCAAAACAAAATAGAGATTTTATAAGTGATATAAGAAAAAATATGGATAGTTATACTAGTGAATCAGAGATAAAATTAACTAGTTTTAAAAATTATATGGATAATGAAACAAAAGAATACTATACAAATGAGATAGTGCCTATATTTAAACAAATAGATAATATATTAGGAAGATAAAATGATAAAAGTATTTATAATAGATGATGCATT
>CAZLZQ010000132.1:0-1691 GCA_964564065.1 uncultured Arcobacteraceae bacterium
TCAAGGGTTTATGTTTAATGGTAGCTTAAATTTGGGAATTCTTTTTTGGAGTATTAATTTCATCTTCCAATAACTCTATTTTTTTTATCAATCCTAATTTAACATTTTCTTTTTCTGTAGTATTTAATTTATCTGTTAATCTTTGTATCTCTATTTTTATCGAATTTATATCTTGGATTTTCATATCTTTTTTTACTTTTTTATATAAACTTAATGATATAAATATTGTACTTAACATTAATAAAGATAAGAATATCTCTATTAACATACTTACATCATCATTTAAATATAAGTAAGAAAGAGATAAAAATATTATTATTGTAGGTATGAGTATAAACATAATTTAAGTTACAAACAAAGTGATATTATATGCTATATAACTCATAATCCATGCTACAAGTGTAGTTAATATAAATAAATATACTAAATGATCATATCCACCAGCTTCTTTTACAAATACCATAGATGCAGCAAAACAAGGTAGATATATCATCACAAATACTATAAATGATACGGCACTAGCAAATGGTATTTGAGCTTTTATCTCTTTTAGTAGATTATCGCTTGTTTCATCAAGATCTTCCCCTACATTGTATAGTATTCCTAATGTTGCTACAACAACCTCTTTTGCTGCAAGTCCAGTTTCAAGTGCTACTGTTTGTCTCCAGTCTAATCCAATAGGATCAAATAAAAATTGTGTAGATTTACCAATTTGTCCAAGATAGCTTTGCTCAAGTTGTGCTTTTGATGATGGATCATCACTTTTTGGATAATTTGAAGCAAACCATATTAAAATAGTAGCTGCAAGTATAAAAGTACCTGCTTTTTTTAAGTACATATATGCTTCTTTTGATACTATAAACCATAGTAATTTTAAAGTTGGTACTCTATATTTTGGCATCTCCATTACAAATGGTTCATCTTCACCTTTAAATGCTGTAAGTCTAAGTATCTTTGCCATAGCAAGACCCATTAATGCTCCTGCGATATAGATATAAAATATTACATTTCCCGCTTGATCTGCACTAAAAAATGCTCCAGCAAAAAGTACATATATAGGTAATCTAGCACCACAAGACATAAATCCTAAAATATAAAGTGTAATAAGTCTATCTTTTTCATTTTTTAATGTTCGTGTAGCCATATAAGCAGGAACTGTACATCCAAATCCAGTTACTAATGGAATAAAACTTTTTCCATGAAGGCCAAATTTATGAAAAAACCCATCAAGTAAAAAAGCTACTCTACTCATATATCCTGTAGTTTCAAGAAGTGCAATACCTACATATAGTATTATTATATTTGGTAAAAACAATACTACTGCCCCTACTCCAGATATAATACCATCTACAATTAAACTCCTTAGTCCATCATGTGATATACTACTTCCTACTGCATCACCTAACCAACTAAATGCACTATCTATACTATCCATAGGGATAGCCCCTAACGTAAATGTTAACTGAAATAAGCCCCACATAAAAAATAAAAATATTGGTAAACCAAAATATTTATTTATAAGTATATTATCAATTTTTTTTGTTAACTTTTTTGGTGGTTTTTTATCATCTCTTTTTACAGTTTCAGCTCTTATACCTCTTGCTATTGAATTAAATTCTTGTGCTTGAACTTCAGCTATATCTTTTGTTTCATAATAGTTATAGATATTGTTCATATTTTTTACAAGTAGT
>CAZLZQ010000133.1:0-1666 GCA_964564065.1 uncultured Arcobacteraceae bacterium
GGGGTTGCATTAGCAATCTTTCTGTAAAAGAGCTGAGTAGTTTTTTTAATAAATTAATAGGTAAAATACAAAATAAATTTTAAAGGGGTTTAAGATGGCGATGAATGATAGACAATTTAATAGTTCAAATTCAGATGAGTATATGACTTTTATACTAGGTACAATGAAATATGCAGTGGAGTTACCAAGAATAAGAGAGATTTTAACATATCCTGATCTTATTACTACATTACCAGGAACAAGTAAATGGGTAAAAGGTCTTATAAATTTAAGAGGAGAAGTTGTTCCAATTTTAGATATTAGAGTAAAATTTGGTACAGGTGAAGTTGTATATGATGAAAATACAGCTGTAATAGCTGTAATAACTGATGATAATAGAATGATTGGTTTAGTTGTTGATAAAGTAGATGATGTTCAAAAACTAGATAATGCTTCATTATATCCTGTTTCAGATATGGGGTCAGCAATTCCGTCTAAGTATTTAAAAGGTTTTGTAAGACTTGAAGATAATGAGATGCTTGTAATAATGGATGTGGAAACAGTAGTTCATAAAAATGAATTAAAGGACTAAAATGCAAGAAAAAATTGCCAAATTACAATCAGTAAGAATTTTATTTGTTGAGGATGAAACAGATTTAGTTGCTATAATAAGTGATACACTTAATAAACTAAAAGCAAATTTTGAAACAGCAGAAAATGGACAGATTGCACTTGATAAATTTAAAGCAGATGATACATTTGATTTAATTGTTACAGATATCAATATGCCTATTATGAATGGATTAGAATTGATTAAAAATGTTAGAGAGCTAAATAAAGATATTCCTGTAATAATAATGTCAGCACACACAGAACCAGAATATATAAAAAGTGCTGAAGAGCTAGGTGTAGATAATTATTTACTTAAACCATTTGATTTTATAAAATTTATAAATATTATTTCTACATTAGAATTTAAGTAAGAGATAATATCCCTACTTAAGCTCTAAAATTCTTTTCGTTAAATCTTTAGTGTTATTTACTGCAATATTATCGCAGTGTTCACTAAAGCCCCAATTGACTAATAAAGAGTCAATATCAGCAGATTCTGCAGCTTTTTGATCTTTTAAACTATCTCCAATAAGAATACTATGTTCTTTTTTTATATCAAGTTTATCTAAAATATATAGTAACATATCAGGATTTGGTTTTGGTCTTTCAACACAAGTAGCACCTACTATTATATCAAAGTATTGAAATATCTCTAAATGTTTAATCATCTTTGTTGCAAAATCAACTGAAGCATTAGTTGCAACGGCAAGAATAAAATCTTTTGAAATTAATTTTAACATCTCTTTTATACCTTTGTACAATTTTATATCTTTTGTACAATTGTTGTCATAGTATTCAGTAAATAACTGAGTTTGTTCATCAGTAAATTCAGAAGTACCATAAAAAAATTCAGCAGAATTTATATCAGGATTATTTAGATTTGTTAACATCTCAAGTTTATCAATTTTATTTAATCCAATATTGGTTCTAACAAAATTTATTGTATTTGTTATCACATCACCACTATCTATAAGTGTACCATCCATATCGAATATTATAAGTTTTTTTTTCATAAGAGAATTTTAACCAAAAAGTGATTAATTTAGATTATGCTACAATATAGTAATTATTTAAG
>CAZLZQ010000134.1:0-1629 GCA_964564065.1 uncultured Arcobacteraceae bacterium
ATAAAAAAAGGTGGTACAAATACCACCTTTCATATTATAAATAATTATATATTAGTTTCGCTCTGTTACTTCTAATAAATGATAACCAAATTGAGTTTTTACTGGTCCATGAACTACACCAACTTCATCATTAAAAACTACTTTATCAAACTCTGGTACCATTTGACCTTGTCCAAATGATCCTAATGCTCCACCTTCTGCTCCTGAAGGGCATTGAGAATACTCTTTTGCTGCATCTTCAAATGTTGTTTCCCCTGATGCTATCTTTTGTTTCAAATCATTACAAATCACTTCACTCTCTACTAATATATGTCTAGCTGATGCTGTTGCCATCTTAATTCCTTTTAATTTTTTATATTCTACTAAAATTTAGCAAATCAATAGATAAAATGATATAATATTTTAATATTACAAAATAGGAATAAAATAAATGATGAAAAATGTTATCTTATTTATAGAGTCAAAAAATATTGAATCTTTAGATATTTATACACAACTTAAATGTAGTTTAGAAGAGATAAAAATACTTCAGTATCTTACAAAACAATATATTCAAGGTATTGATAGTTCAATTGTGATTGATATATTATCACAATTTTATGATACTAAGAAATTTGAACATCTTGAAAATTTATATCATATTAAAAATCTTTTAGAATATGGATGGATAGTTCAAAATAACTTTTCACCCACTAAAATAAGTGATCTTCCACAACTTGAACTTATAAATAATGTAGTTAGTCTAAGTAGCTCATTTTTAAAACTTTTAGAAGTCGGGTCATTAGAATTAGTATTACCAGAGATTAAAGAGTATAACGATCATCTGGAATATCTTCAAGACCAATTTTTTAAAATCGATTTAGCTCAAAAATTAAATATAGTTAAACATAATTTTGATGAAAATTCTCCAAATACAAATCGCCTTAGAAGTAAACTATCTTTACTTGAAAATAGAATAAAAGAGAGAGTAGAAACTACAAAGAACACCATCATGCTTGAAGATTTTTTTAAAGAAAACAATCTAAATGATAAAGAGCAAATGATATTTTTAGCACTACTAAAAGAGGAATATGGAGGTAGTGATGAATCTATAAGAGATATGAATTCATTAATTGCTTTAATCTCTAGTGATGATTATGAAAAAATAAAACATAGAAGTTTACTTGAAGAGAGTGGAAATCTTATCTCAAATAGCTTGATTGAGTATGATGAGATGCTTACACCATTTGGCGGTATAAATCGTAATTTTTATATACCAGAACAAATTTTATATAAAATATCACATCCAGTAAAAAAACAAAAAAGAACACAAAAAATCAAACTTGATATGCTAATTCAAGAGCAAGAACTATTTGAATTAATAGAACCTAAAAAAACATTAGAAGATATTGTTCTAAATGAAAAAACTAAAAAAACACTTGATTCACTTTTAAAACAAGTTGATAAATCAGTTATTGATAAACTAAAAAAATGGGGAATAAAAGATAAGAAAAAAGGTATTGATGCAAGAATTATTTTTTTTGGTGCAGCTGGTACAGGAAAAACTATAACAGCACTTGCCCTAGCAAAATCACTTAAAAAACAAGTACTTAGTTTTGATTGTAGTAAAATATTATCAATGTATGTAGG
>CAZLZQ010000135.1:0-1509 GCA_964564065.1 uncultured Arcobacteraceae bacterium
TTTTTCCCAAGCTCTTCCTGTAGTTAGATAATCATTTATAATATATACTTTTTTGCTTTTAGGGAGAAGGTTCAGTGCAGTTTGAACAGTTTTTTTTGCATCAAAATTTTCAGCCACCCCCGTATAGTTAGATAAACCATTTAGATCACTATCTTTAAAAAAATTTACTCCACAAAATAGGGTTGGAACATTGCCAAATAGTTTATCTCTATTTTTTCTTAAAAAATTAAAAGCATTATTATCACTTGATAAAATAATATCAAATTTTACATCTTTATACTTTATAGAATATATTCGTTTTAATTCTGCAATATACTCATTTGTAAACACTCTTTTTGTATCCATATATTCAGTATGTAAAATATATCCATTTTTAGATGGTTGTAAAATATCGACAACAGCTTTATCAATATTTATCTCCCATGTCATAGATTTATTATATGAGTGCAATATTAATATATGTTTAGTATTATTATTTGCAACTACAGTAGTAACAAAAAATAGTATTATTAGAATTATCTTTTTTATCAATTTTATACCTTTGTTATCTTTTTAATAGCTTCATAAAGTGCATCATCTGCTCTTTTTAAAGCTGGCTTTAATTCATTTTGAAGATCTTGTAATTTTAATTCTCTTCTTACTTTTGCCAATAACTCTTTTATCTAAATATACTTTTATTGTATCTAAAATCTCTTTATCCTCTTACAATAAGTTATAATTGATATAAAAGTGTTTCATATATTATTATAGTTACTTTATACAAACTCTATTTCTACCACTTTCTTTAGCTTCATAAAGTGCATCATCTGCTCTTTTTAAAGCTGGTTCAATATTGCTTTCATTTTCTAAATCTATTTGTGATACCCCTAGACTTATGGTAAATTTTAGGTTTTCATTTGATGGTATTTTTATAGTTAAAGACTCTATATCTTCTCTTATTTTTTGAGCTAAAGTATTTGCTCCATCCACTGAAGTATTAGGAAGTAATATCACAAACTCTTCACCACCATATCTACAAACGATATCACTTTTTCTTTGGTTTTCTATAAGTTTATTTGCTAAAGCTATAATTACATCATCACCTACTTTATGTCCATAAGTATCATTTACATTTTTAAATTTATCAATATCAAGCATAATAACAGATAGATTTTCTTTTTCTCTTTTCATTAGATCTAAAGTATGTTCTGATATTTGAGTAAAATATCTTCTGTTGTATAATCTTGTCATAGGATCAGTTGATGCTAAAAGTTTCAATTCTGTTTGTAGCTCTTGTAGTTGTAGTTCTCTTTTAACTCTTGCTAGTAATTCTTTTGGTTTAAATGGCTTAGTAATATAATCTATACCACCTATATCATAGGCTTTTTCTATACTATTCTCATCTGTTTTTGCAGTAATAAACATAATAGGGATATCTTTTGTTTGTTCATTTGCTTTTAATTTTTTGCAAACTTCATATCCATCCATATCTGGCATCATAATATCAAGTAAGATTAAATCTATCTTTTC